>JAPJMW010000021.1 GCA_026461505.1 Beijerinckiaceae bacterium | reverse complement strand
TCGTCTCATCTCTGCTGTTGGCGTCATCGGCAATATTGAAGGCCTTGGCCTCGAAGCGTTAGGCGTTAAAACCGATCGCGGCTGCATTGTCACCGATGGTTTAGGCAAAACCAATGTTGCAGGCATCTATGCCATTGGCGATGTCGCAGGCCCGCCTATGCTCGCGCACAAGGCCGAGCATGAAGGCGTGCTCACGGTTGAAGCCATTAAGGGCTTGCACGTCCACGCGATGGACAAACAAAAGATCCCCGGCTGCACCTATTGCCACCCGCAAATCGCCTCTGTCGGTTTAACCGAAGCCAAAGCCAAAGAAGCTGGCTACACGCTCAAAGTCGGCCGCTTCCCCTTTATGGGCAATGGCAAAGCCATCGCCCTCGGCGAGCCTGACGGACTTGTTAAAACCATCTTCGATGCCAAAACCGGCAAGCTTCTCGGCGCGCATATGGTGGGTGCAGAAGTCACCGAGCTCATTCAGGGCTTCGTCGTCGCGATGGGCTTGGAAACCACGGAAGAAGACCTCATGCACACCGTTTTCCCCCATCCGACCCTATCCGAAATGATGCATGAAAGCGTACTCGACGCTTACGGGCGCGCAATCCATATATAAGAAAATTATAGATATAGGCTCTTCAAGAGCAGACCTATTGGATGATCCTTTAAGCCGCGATGCCACACATCGCGGCTTTCACTTTACGTCTCTAATTGATCCACCAATTCATTAACTTCGCGCGTTGCATCTTCCAGCATTGCCAACAATAAATGCGCGGCAGGCAATGGATCATTCAATGCATCATGCTCATCAAAACTCACTTGTTCACGCAAGCGTACCAAAGCAATGTTAAGTGCGGCAGCAACGGTTTCAACCGAACGCTGAAAATTCATGGGATGATTAAGATCAATTTCCATCAAGAGCCACCTCATGCGTAAAATGAGACTGGCCCCAGCGTGAGAACCACGCTGGTGCCGGGGTGCTCAAATAGCCACGCAAAGCTGGCCGCGACGCTTTTGGTCTCGCGACTTGGACATGACGCCACCACCCCGGCGTAAGGCCGAGTTGGCTCGTTAAATATCGACAGGAGCCTGCCGCTTTGCGTGGGGTTTTTGAGTCCCCAGGGTCAGCTTGAACTGACCTTACGTCAACCATAATCCCACACCTACAAAAAAGCAAACCAACAATACTGACGAATGATACGAGCGTGCTTGTTGTTGCATGTCGATTGCAAGCAGTGGCTTAAATAAAAATGTTGGATTTGATGGATTGAATGATTTTTTAGAGGGAAATAATACCCAATATGAAGGGTCAATTTTCTGCTCTCCTTCAATGAATAAAATCGAATGTAAGAAGCATCAATAAAACAGGTATTCCTTTAACGTCTGATAACCGCGGCTTCGTTGAACACCATAATCGCTTATACGGCGCTATCTGGTAGAGCCATTGCGATCAATCGGTCTTTCGACGTTCAGCAATTTTATAGACTTCATTGCGCTCGCGCTTGCCAATGGCAACGACCAAGACCAGCACTTCATGGTCTTTGACCTGATAAACAAGCCGATAGCCCGCATTGCGCAGCTTGATCTTATAACGCTCCTTGGTGCCATGCAGGCGGGCTGAAGGGATTTTCGGGTTCTGTAACCGCTCGGCAAGCTTGGCCTTAAACTGTTCGCGAGTCGCATTGTCGAGCTTGCGCCACTCCTTCAAAGCCTCATCCAAAAAGGCAAGCTCATAACTCATCCAACGAGACCTTATGGATGGCCTGCCCTTCGCGCGCATCCGCAATCGCGTTCAGTTCCAAATCTTCAAGCCGATCCAGCATCGCCTCATAGGCTTTTGCAGGCACACAATAGAAAGCAGGTTCGTTCCGGTTGAGAATCGCCACCGGAAACCCCTCTCCGGCTGCAACCGTTCCCATAGGGTTTTTTTTCAGTTCCGTTACGCTGGCACTGGTCGCCGCGAGAATAGAGTGAGCCATAGTGAGCCTCCTTATGAGTGCTATGAATAGCACTTTTAAAAGTGCTATTCAAGGAACCGCTTTTTTAAGTTTTGGCCGGGAGAGCCCCATCCTTCAACACGCAATAGGCTCTGATGGCCGTGAAGGTGATGGCTTTTTAGCGTCGAGGGTGACGAAGCCCGGTGAGATAAATTCATTTATTTTTGAATTTTCCTCGCTCTTTACCCGCATAAGATGCAGTGCCAGCGGCTTCATTCAGCGGATCACTATCTCAAACCCCGTTTTATTCACTCGAAACCCTATTTTATTCACCTCTTAATGTTTCATTCACTCGAAACCCGCGCGGGACTATCGGAAGCACTGGCCTTATTCACCTCAAACGGGCTCGGGACTATCTCAAAACAAGTCACAATCGGAAAATGCGGGATCGTCTTGACTCTTCCGGAGAAAGAAAAGAAAAAGAGAACATAAAGTGAACAAGTATCCTATCGAGAGGTGACAATGTCCGTGACACGCGAAGCGTTTATAGCCCTGAAACAGGCGATCGAAGGGATCGGCCGGGACGGTGCGCGACGCTTTGGCGGGGTCGAGCGGGACCGCGTTTCGTTGGGAATTTCTGAAATAGATCAAATACTTGGTGGCGGTCTGATGCACGGCGCCACGCATGATGTCATGGCTTTGACACCGCGCGATCTATCAGCCGCCTCGGGCTTTGCGCTGGGTCTTGTCGGCCTTTTAAGCCCGCGCGATACGCCTTGGGTCTGGATCCGACAGGATGCGGCGGGCCGGGAACTCGGCGAACCCTATGGTCCGGGGCTGGCGAGCTACGGGCTTAACCCCGCCAAACTCTTGCTGGTCAAGGTCCCCGACGCCAAAGAGGCCTTAAGAGCAGCAGAAGAATCCCTGCGTTGCCAAGCCCTTAGCGTCGTTTTGCTGGAGCCGTGGGGCGATCCGAAACAGCTCGATCTGACGACCACACGCAGGCTTTCTCTGGCCGCTGAAGAGAGCGGCGTGACCCTGATTACGCTCAGAAGCGGGGGGCATTCCCCCTTGGGTTCTTCCCGAACCCGATGGGAAGTTTCAGCCTCACCCAGCCGGTCAGAAGATGATTTCGAGTTGGGATTACCGGCCTTTTTGGGCCGTCTTGTTGTCAATCGGCAGGCCGGAGCGGGAGGCCCCGGCGGCGAATGGATAATGGAGTGGAGTCATGACAAGTGTTTGTTCCGACAGGCGAATTCTAGCCCTAGTCTTTCCGCGCCTGGCGACGGATCGTCTGCAGAGGCGCCGTCTGCACCCCACTTACAGCGCGCCAGCTGAGCTTCCCCTCGTTTTAACCGAGAAGGTCAAAGGCGCCCTCCTCATCGCAGCCCTCGATGAAGCCGCCAATAAAGCCGGCCTAGGCGTTGGCATGACATTGGCGACCGCCCGCGCGCTTTATCCGGCCTTCACGGTAGCCGAGCATAACCCAATGGCAGATCATGCTTTTTTAGAGCGGATTGCCGATTGGTGCGAGCGCTACACCCCCTGTGTCGGCCTTGTAGCCCCCGATGGATTAGCGCTCGACATCACCGGAGCCGCCCATCTGCTCGGCGGCGAAGAAAAGCTTCTGGCAGACTGCCTTAATCGCTTGTCTTTACAAGGACTTTCGGTACGAGGCGCGATTTCGGGAACCGCCGAATCCGCACGCGCCATAGCCCTTTTTGGCCAAGGCGGCATCATCGCGCCGGGCCAAGAAGCAATGGCCGCGCTCCCCCTGCCCTTGGCTGCCCTTGGCATCGACAATAAACGCATCATGGCCCTTGCACGACTGGGGTTCAAGCATATCAGCGACATTGCCGGACAAGCCCGCGCACCCTTTGTAGCGCGCTTTGGGGCCGACTTCATGGATCGCTTGGATCGGGTGCAAGCTCTTGTGCAATCTAGCATTTCTCCCCGTCGTCCCATTGCAGCCTATGTCACGGAACGGCGATTTGCCGAACCCATCGGCCATGAAGACGACGTCCACCGCACCATCCTGACGCTCGCCGCCGACCTCGCCCGCCTCATGGAAAAGCGGGGCGAAGGGGCGCGCCGTCTTGAGCTCGGCTTCTTCCGAGCGGACGGCGTGATGCGGCGTCTCGAGATCGAAACCGCAAGGCCTTTGCGGGAGCCAAAGACCATTATGCGCCTCTTCCGCGAGCGTCTGGATGCCCTTGCGGACCCGCTCGATCCTGGCTTTGGTTTCGACGTCATCCGTCTTTCTGCTGCGATTACGGAGCAAATTTCGATTCACGAACCAGATTTTGCCAGTAAAAATGATCTAGCTGAGGATTTTGCCTCGCTTATCGAGCATCTCGGCGTAAGACTAACCCCAGCGCGCGTGTTGCAGTTACAATCCGAAGACACACATTGGCCCGACCGAGCAGCCGCCTTTATCCCTGCCAACAATGGCAATACCGCCCTCGCGGCGGATTGGGACGTCTGGCATGAGCCTGACTATGCACCCCTACGCCCTATCCGCCTCTTAGAGCCTCCAGAACCCATTGATGTTATTGCCGAAATTCCAGACGGCTCTCCTATTCGCTTACGTTGGCGTCGCGTCTTTCATGTCGTCATTAAAGCCGAAGGTCCAGAGCGGATTGCGCCCGAATGGTGGCGCCTCACCGGACAGGCCCCTTCGCTCACCCGTGATTATTTTCGCATCGAGAATGAATATGGAATCCGGTTTTGGATTTTCCGCGAAGGGATTTTTGGTCGGGAATGCACGCATCCTCAATGGTTTATGCATGGATTATTCGGGTGACAGCGCCAGCTTATGCAGAATTAGCGGTTACGACAAATTTCTCTTTTCTAAGAGGAGCCTCGCACCCTGAAGAGCTCGTGGCCGAGGCCGCCCGATTAGGGCTTTCCGGCATCGGGATTGCGGATCACAATTCGCTAGCAGGCATTGTGCGCGCGCATGTCGCCCACAAAGAAACAGGCGCTCGCGAAGCAGGTTTGCAACTTGTAGTTGGCGCTCGCCTCGTTTTTTCCGATGGCACACCCGACATCCTAGCCTACCCAGAAAACCGAGCCGCCTACGCCCGCCTATCAAAACTGCTCTCACTTGGCAAAAGACGGGCAGAAAAGGGCTCATGCATTCTTACTATTGATGATCTGTTGATTGATTGTGGCGACTTATTATTTATCGTTATGCCATCGAAAAAAAATGATGCCATTACCGAAGTCGTACTCAACAAGCTTACAACTATATGCCCCAATGCTGTGTGGTTAGGGGTTACCATACAATATAAAGACCGCGATCGAAGCCGTACTAAAAAATCGAAAGCGATAGCAAAAAGGCATCGCGTAAAGATTATTGCCATCAACGATGTGCTTTATCATAGTTATGAGCGTCGTCAGATTCAGGACGTGCTAAGTTGTATTCGAGAGCACACAACAATCGATAAAATCGGTAAAAAATTAGAGCACCATGCTGAACGCTATCTGAAATCTACTTCAGAAATGGCAAGATTATTTCGCAAGATGCCAGAGGCCATAGAGGAAACGATTAAGTTTCTAAACAGAGTAAAGTTCTCACTCGACGAGCTTCGTTATGAATATCCCGATGAACCAATCCCTGAAGGTAAAACGGCACAGGAACATTTAGCTGATTTAACTTGGGAGGGAGCGGAAAGACGCTACAATCGCAAAATTCCTGATTTGGTGAAGGCGAGTATTTATAAAGAGCTTAAATTAATCAAAGAGCTTGATTATGCACCTTATTTTCTAACCGTGAATGATATTGTCGCCTTCGCACGCTCCCGCCGGATACTTTGTCAAGGAAGAGGATCTGCAGCAAATTCTGTTATCTGCTTTTGTTTAGGAATTACATCGGTAGATCCAACGGAGATCAATCTGCTATTTGAGCGGTTTATTTCTGCTGAGCGTCTTGAGCCGCCCGATATCGATGTTGATTTCGAACATGAGCGCCGAGAAGAAGTTATTCAATGGATTTATAAGCGTTATGGACGTGAACGGGCAGGCTTAGCCGCAACCGTCATCAGTTATCGGCCGAGAAGCGCAATAAGAGATGTTGGAAACGCGCTTGGTTTAACAGAGGACGTAACAGCAGCTCTAGCCAATACCGTTTGGGGCTCTTGGGGCAGTGAAATATCGGACACTCAAATCAAAGAAGCCGGTCTTGATCCAACTAACCAAGCGATTCACCAAGCCGTTAGCTTCGCTGTGCAAATACAAGGCTTTCCAAGGCATCTCTCCCAACATGTGGGAGGATTTATATTAACCCGCGACAGACTCGACGAAACCGTTCCAATCGGTAATGCAGCCATGGAGGATCGTACCTTTATCGAATGGGACAAAGATGATATCTCCGCGCTTGGTTTGATGAAAATTGATATATTAGCGCTTGGTATATTGACCTGTATACGAAAGGTGCTCGATCTTATCGCTCAGCATGGCGGCCCCCAATACGATCTTGCGACGATACCACGCGAAGATGCTGGCGTTTATGCGATGCTGCAACGCGCAGATTCAATAGGCGTTTTCCAAGTTGAAAGCCGTGCGCAAATGAACATGTTGCCACGCATAAAGCCGAAGTGCTTTTATGATATCGTCATTCAAGTTGCGATTGTTCGACCAGGTCCAATTCAAGGCGATATGGTACATCCCTATCTGCGACGAAGACAGGGTAAAGAGAAAATATATTTCCCTTCTCCCTCACCGGAACATGGAGAACCTAATGAATTAGAACGTGTTCTAGGAAAGACTCTAGGCGTGCCACTCTTCCAAGAACAAGCCATGAGAATAGCGATTGAGGCAGCTAAATTCACGCCCGAAGAAGCTAATAAGTTACGGCGCGCCATGGCTACATTTAGAAGAGTTGGTACTATTGGTCTTTTCCAAAAAAAGATGATTGATGGAATGGTTCGACGAGGTTACGAGAACGACTTTGCTGAGCGTTGCTTCAAACAGATTGAAGGATTTGGCGAATATGGATTTCCCGAAAGCCATGCGGCATCTTTTGCATTGCTGGTTTATGCATCTGCGTGGTTAAAGTGCTATCATCCCGCTGCCTTCGCTGCAGGGCTACTAAATAGCCAACCAATGGGCTTTTATGGGCCGGCCCAAATCGTAAGAGATGCGAGCGAACATCATGTTGAAGTTAAGGAGCCTGACGTTAATATGAGTCGCTGGGATGCAACCTTGGAGGAGAAGTCAGGCGGTGAGCTTTCCTTACGTCTTGGCTTTCGTCAAATTAATGGCTTTAGAGAGAATTGGTCAGATCGCATCACAACATTTCGAAATGGATTTTATCCATCACCCGAAATGATACAGCGACGCGCTAATGTTCCTAAAGCCGCTCTTGTTCTATTAGCCGAAGCTGATGCTATGCGCTCGATTAGTCTCGATCGGCGCGAGGCTAGCTGGCACATAAGACGGCTACCCGATGCAGAGACCTTACCACTATTTGAACATGCCGATGCAAAGGAATTAGCGGAAGAACCGACCATCTTGCTTCCGAGCATCACTATGTCAGAACATATCGTTGCTGATTATCAGACACTCGGCCTATCCATCAAGGGTCACCCGATGATGTTCTTAAGAAATTTTTATGAAGCTGAAGGCGCCGTCTCTTGTTACGAAACTAAGGAATTGGTGCACGGGAAACGTGCCAAAGTCGCCGGTGTTGTTCTCATACGGCAAAAGCCAGGCAGCGCTAAAGGGGTCGTCTTCATGACGATTGAAGATGAAACAGGAATTGCAAATCTTGTTATTTGGCCGTCATTGTTGGAGCGATTTCGAAAAGTGGTTATGGGCGCTCGCCTCGTTTGTATAGACGGAATCGTACAAAGAAGCGACGAAGGTATTATTCACATCGTTATCGAAACTATATATGACCGCTCATCGGATCTCTTAACCCTATCTGATGAGCAGCTACCAACTAGCTTTGCGCGAGCCGATGAAGTTAAAAAACCTATTCCGGAAGGACGAGCACGTCATCCTCGCAACGTATCCATCCTACCAAAATCAAGAGATTTTCATTGAATTCTAACCCATCTTGCCCAGTAAAGTTGAGCAGGCTAAGGTAACATCGATTTTAAGAGGAAATGAACATGCTCACGAGCTCAGCCCAAGGCGTCTATCCGATCGCACCTACACCTTTTCTTGAGGATGGAAGTCTTGATTGGAAAAGCACGGATCGCATGATTGATCATTATGTTGGATCCGGCGCAACTGGTGTAACCATTCTTGGAATCATGGGAGAAGCACCAAAGCTCGATCAATCAGAAGCCGTTGCGTTTGCCGAACGAACCATCAAGCGTGCGCCTAATTTACCTTTCATTGTTGGAGTTTCTGCACCAGGCTTTGCGGCTATGCGATCACTTGCCCATGAGGTGATGATCAAAGGAGCAGCAGGTGTAATGATTGCACCGCCACCATCTTTGCGTACCGATGATCAAATTGTTGCCTATTATGCCCAGGCTATTGAAGCAATAGGTAAAGATATTCCCTTTGTCATTCAAGACTACCCACTCACTCTGAGTGTAATTATGACCCCGCATGTTATCCGCCGAATTATTATGGATAACCCGTCATGCGTTATGTTGAAACATGAAGATTGGCCAGGCTTAGAAAAGATTTCGACGCTACGTAAATTTGAGGCTGAAGGTAGCTTGCGGCACGTATCTATCCTAACTGGAAATGGCGGATTATTTCTCGATTTCGAAATGGAGCGTGGCGTCGATGGCGCTATGACCGGCTACGCCTTTCCAGAACTTCTTGTAGATGTCGTGTCGTTACAAAAGGCAGGAAAACGCGATGAAGCTCATAATATCTTTGACGCCCACCTACCTTTGATGCGCTATGAACAGCAACAAGGTATTGGTCTTGCCGTTAGAAAATACACGCTCATGCGGCGTGGTATATTGGGCTCGGATGCGCAAAGAAAACCGGGCGCTGGATTAAGTGTTACTGCAAAAGCTGAAGTCGAATATCTTTTACGCCGACTTTCTGCCCATGATCCTCGCGCCGCTCAATTGGTTTAATTAGCGGCGTTTTAACCCTCCAGCTTTTTCAATAAAATCTGCGACGACATCAACACCGGTACCATCGCAGACATTTGTAAAGACAAAGGGTTTGTCTTTACGCATGAGTTTGGCGTCGTGCTCCATAACCTCTAAACTTGCTCCAACAAAAGGCGCGAGATCAATTTTGTTGATTACCAAAATATCCGAACGTGTGATACCCGGCCCGCCTTTACGGGGAATTTTTTCACCGCCCGATACATCAATCACATAAACGGTTAAGTCCGCAAGTTCAGGTGAAAAGGTCGCTGCTAAATTATCTCCACCAGACTCAATTAAAATAAGATCGAGGTTCGGAAACTTCCGATTCATCGTATCGATTGCTGCTAAATTTAATGAGCAATCTTCGCGAATAGCCGTATGAGGGCAGCCTCCTGTCTCCACCCCCATAATACGATCTTCCGGCAATGCGCCTGCTACAGTTAACAACCGCGCATCTTCTTTTGTGTAGATGTCATTGGTGATCGCGCATAAGTCATACGTATCACGAAAGCGCTTACAGAGAGCCTCTGTCAATGCTGTCTTACCCGAACCAACGGGCCCACCGATTCCAACGCGTAATGGTCCATGAGAAGATCGTGTCATGAGCGAAATAACCTCGTATATTGGGTTTCGTGTCGAAGGGATGCTATATCGGACCTGAATGCTGAGTTGCCAATATCCGTAACTTTTGAACGAGCCGCTTCTTCCGCAACACGGCATACCAATTGTAGCAAATTAGCAATTACTTTTTGTCCATTGGTTTGCCCTAGAGGTCCCAAACGAATAACAGAAGAAACTAAATTGGTAACGAAGCACAGAAGAAACGATTCCAACGTATTTTGTAACGGAATCTTAAAACCTGAAGCAGCAACACCAACAGCGATAGGATAGGCAATATCGCCCGTAACATATCGCCGTAAGAAGTCTAATTTTTCACTTGGCCATGCGGCAACAGACGCCGTTAGAAAAGCGTTACCTTGTGTTACAGTTTCAAGATGGCGCTCAGCTGATGGCTGTAAGGCAAGCGCCAATTCAGCCAATTCCTGAAGCGCACTGCTATCCTTCTTAATCGCCGCATGCCATGCGTGCGCTAAAAGGATAGAATCGGTCCGACCAGAGCCATATTCTAATAGATCAGCAATCCAAGCCTTGCAGCTTTCAAGATCAAAAACATCGCCTGATTCAACAGCCCATTCTAAAGCATGGGAATAGGCAAAGGCACCCACCGGGAACGAGGGCGAAAGCCAGACAAGCAATGGAAGTGTATTTCCCTCAATCATGTTTATGCGAATGAGCGTGACCATGACCATGATCGTGATCGTGATCGTGATCATG
>JAPJMW010000020.1 GCA_026461505.1 Beijerinckiaceae bacterium | reverse complement strand
CCGGATTGATCTTCGAATAGACAGGCGGATAGGGCAGGCTTTTAGGCAGGCTCGCCGCTGCCGCATTAATCGCCGATTGCACGTCTTGGGCGGCGGCATCAATATCGCGGCCTAAATCAAATTGCAGCGTGATCCGGCTCATGCCGAATGAGCTTTGCGAGGACATGCCGGAAAGAGATGGCGTCTGTCCGAATTGTCGCTCAAGCGGCGCCGTAATCAACGCCGCCATCGTATCGGGATTGGCGCCCGGATATTGCGTGATGATTTCAATCGTCGGAAATTCGATTTGCGGTAGAGCCGCAATCGGCAGCCCGCGATAGCCGAGCCATCCGCAAAGCGCCAAAGCTACCGCCAATAAAGATGTCGCAACCGGCCTTCGAATAAAAGGAGAGGAGACGCTCATCGCTCACCCGTCATGGCGTCGTCCCGGCTGCGGGCTTTTTGCCTTTGCCTTGTTGTTTCGCTGGCGCTGTAGGAACAATCGTCGCGGCATCCACGCGCACGGTTACGCCATCGGAAAGGCGGTTAAACCCGCTGGTCACAACCGTTTCACCCGCTTCAAGTCCGTTCGCAATCGCCGTATCGCTTTCGGTTTGCCGCGCCGTCGTTACCGCGCGGACGGCGACTTTTGATTGCTCATCGACCACATAAACAAAAGCGCCCGATGGTCCGCGTTGTACGGCGGTTGTGGGTACCATCATTGCATCTTTCAAGATGCCGACATGCAAGGTGATATTGACAAATTGCCCCGGCCAAAGCGCTAAGCCTGTGTTAGGAAAGGCCGCTTTCAGCTTAATGGTTCCGGTTGTTTGATCGACGAGATTATCGACAACTTCGACGGTGCCGTGATCAATCACAGTGCCTAACTCGCCATCGCGCGCATCAACCAATACTTTGCCGCGTACCAAAGCGCGGTTGATCGCGGGCAAATGTTGTTGTGGCAAGGTAATGATCACCGATATCGGCATGACCTGCGCAATTCCAACGAGCCCTGTTTGATCGGACGCATGGACAAGATTGCCCTTATCGACCAGACGAATACCCGTGCGCCCATCAATCGGTGCGCGAATGGTGGTGCGTTCGAGATAGGCTTTGGCATTATCGATCGCGGCTTGATCTGCGGCAAGCTGCGCGCTGATTTGCGCAACGGTTGAGCGCTGCGTATCGGCCTGTTGCTGCGGCGCATATTCGGTTTTGGCTAAATTCAAATAGCGTTCCAAATCACGCTGCGCATTGGCAAGAATGGCTTCGTCTTGCGCTTTCTTGGCAAGCGTCTGATCATATTGGGCTTGATAGATCGTCGGATCAATCTTGGCCAATATATCGCCGGCCTTTACATCCTGCCCATCGCGAAAGCTCAATTCGATCAATCGTCCGTCGACTTCGCTGCGTACGGTTACGGTGTTAAACGCCTGCACCGTCCCGATGCTGTCGATATCAATCGGCATATCGCGTCGCTCGGCTTTGATGGCAAGCACGGGAACAGGGCCGTCATCGGCTCCGCTTCGTCTTGAAGCAGAGGGCGGCTGTGTCGGCGGAGCCATTACAAACCACCCGATCCCTCCAATGACAGCAATCAAAACGATCAGGGTTAGTAGGGAAGACAAACGAAACTTCATGGCGTTGATACCGCTTGTTTTGGGGCAACAGCCCTTTGTCGAATGGCCGCGTCGGCTGCAACTTCAAAGCCGCCACCCAAGGCTTGAACCATCGAGATAGCGGCTTGCAAGCGGTTCAGACGGGATTGAATCAGCGCTTCTTCGGCTTGAAATAAATTTTGCTGCACCGTTAAAAGCGTCACGATATCGATGGTTCCGGCGCGAAGCCTTTCTTCACTGATCATATAAGCACGCTTTGAAGCGTCGACGACCGCTGCTTGTAACTGCTCTTGGCGGCGACTTTGCTTTACAGCGATAAGCGCATTCTCCACATCGCCAAAAGCCGAGACAATGGATTTGCGATAGGCGGCAATTAATTCGGCGCGGCGTCCACTCTGTTGGTTGAAGCTGGCATCCAGTGCGCCGCCATCGAAAATGGGTGCTGTCATACTGCCAAGCGCAGAGGCAAAAGCAGCATCGGGGCGGAGCATGTTTTCGAGTGTGCGGCTTTCATTGCCACCTTTCAGCGTTAAATCGAAGCTTGGTAGATAGGCAGCGCGGGCCGCCTCCACATTGGCTTCCGCTGTACGCAGATCAGCCTCGGCACGCGCGATATCGGGGCGCCTCAGCAAGAGCGTCGAGGGCAGTCCGGCGGCTAGATCCGGTACCGTCAGAGGTTTGAGGCTAACCCCTTTGATCGTAAAGCCTTCAGGAGGCCGGCCTAGTAAAATAGCCAATTGGGTGCGCCCTTGGGCGACTTGCTGCTCTAAAGCGGGCACAGCGGCTTTTTGGCTGGCGACAATGCTTTCTTGCTCGGCAATATCAAGCGCCGATGCGGTACCCACCGAAACGCGGGCCTTGATGGCATCCAAGATATGGCTCGCCAATGAAATGTTTTCTTGCTGCAGGGCTATCCGGTCTTTGGCCGCCATGATGCCAAAATAGGTATTTGCTGTTGAGCCGGCGATGCTGATCGCAAGCGCATCGCGGTCAAACCGGACAGCTTCGGCCGTGGCAAGTCCGGCGGCGTGCAAGGAGCGGTAGCGGCCCCAAGTATCGATTGTGTAGCTTGCCGTAAGCCCCGCCCCAAATTGGTTGGAGACGGAAGTCGTGAACGGCCCTGTATCGCTCGACAGCGTACCGGGGCTCTGAGAGCGTTGCGCGGTAGCCGAGCCATCAAGGGTCGGAAAAAGGGATGATCGGGCCGCAGCGGCCTGCGCATCGGCCTCCGTGATCCGTGCAATGGCACTTGCGAGATCGAGATTGTCTTCAACTGCGCTTCCGATCAAACGGTCGAGTTCGGACGAGCGAAACAGCTTCGGCCAGTGCGCGTTGATGGTCGGGGCGGACGGGTAGCCTTGCTCATAGGCTGCAGGCACTGGAACACCCATCTCGGTCCTATCCAAGCTGGGCATACAGGCGGAAAACACAGGTAAAATTCCTAGCAATATCGCCGCCCTGCCCAATCGAGGCGAACCATATCCGCGCTTTGAGGGTCGATGGCTTGAAGTCACAGGGCACCTGGTCAGATAGGGTATCGGTTATCAGCCTTCCCACTCCGGTCTAGTGCTTTGCGGCGGAAAGCAAAAGTTAAGTTTCAGTCATAAATCACAAAGGCTGGCCTTATCCCCCGTGGCCTGTCGGAGAGAAACGATCACTCGGACGATTTGTTGCATGGCTCGGTCATCGAAGCGGGTAGGCAGCGATGGGTTTTGTGACCAAGATAGGGGCAGTAAGTATCGATTTTGTGCTATATTTCGCTTGAAAAGAAGCCTAATTGAAGCTCAATATATGAAACACATGTGAAAATGAGCAAAGCCGTGAAGCAAAAGAAGAAGCTGCTGAAGCACCTTACCGAAGAAGTATATTGCCGCCTTGGCGCATCGCCTACCCACGGGGTGGGCGTCTTCGCGGTCCGCAATATCCCAAAAGGCATTGATCCGCTGCGAAGCCCTCTTCCGCGAAAAGAGCTGTCGTTCAAGAAAGAGGAACTAAAGCACCTTCCCAAAGGCGTGCGCAAACAGATCAAGATGTTCTGTTATTACGACGATAAAGAAGTGCTGATCCCGGTCGTTGGCTTGAATACGATGGATTTTTCCATCTTCCTCAACCATTCAAAGACCCCGAATATCCGGATCAAGAAGGCGGGCCACTACGAGACGCTGAACAAGATTAAAAACGGGGATGAACTGGTCATGGATTATGACCAGAGCTTCGGCGAAGAACATTTCTTCTCTGATAAAGAGTAAGGAAATTGGCGCATGACGGCGCCAATTCTAAGCTTAGCTGACGCGATTGAATTTCTTGATCGGTTCGACATCCCGATAAACCTGATTCCAATGTTTGACATCAAAATCGGTGTGGAGCGGCGACGTGTCGTCAAGCGCCAATGGATGGTCGAGATCGGTAAGGGCTAAGGAATAAATGGGTTCGTAATCGGTGACGAACAATTCCTTGTAGCCATAATCGCCCACGGGGCCGAGATTATAATAGCGAAGATTGTTTTTATTGGCCCAGCGGATCGCAAGCAGGCAGGCATAGAGGCCGGGAGACTTGTTCTTGTAGGTCCGGTTCCATTGGCAGAAGCTGCCATAAAGCTGGTTGTATTCGGGTAGCAGGATCGAGACATCGGTCAAAACGAGTGTGCCATCCGTGTCGTGCACCTTGATCACCAGGACCTTCAGCTTTTGGCAGTAATCGATGAAGCCTTCGATCTCGCGATCATCAATATAGCAGTTCTCAAAATGCTGTCCGCCCATCTCGACCATCCGGTCGAAGGTGAACTCGGTGCCGGGGATCACTTCTTCGGAATAGACGAAGTTCCGCCACATCTTATCGTATTCACGGAATTTGCGCGTGCGGCGCTCATCGTTCCAGAACGCGTCTGACTGCGTGTCGACCAGCCCGTATTGGTCGCCAATCGGCACGCCATAGGGACCTTCAGGCGGCAGCGCGTAAACAATAAACGGCTTTGGTACGTTTTTGAGCATCTCATCACTGACGTCGACATAGGGGCAGAGCGCGTCCCAGCGTGTCGTGTAATAAAGAATGTCGTTGTGATTGCTCTCGACGCAGAGGTTTTCATCAGTCCAGCTTTGGAAGCCAACACGCTTGATACTCATAGCGGTCCCTGTTGAATTCGTTTTTTTAAGCACGTTACTGCCTCGCTTTTTTAGCCGAACGCGTCGGCAAAGCTGCATGAGGAAGCTTGATCAATTCGAAGTAGTCAATATCAACGGCATGATTTTCTACTAAAAAATCGCCGTTGGTTGTCTCAAGCTTCAAGATTTTTTGGGTAATCGAGTCCAGATGGGCCGATGCCTCACTGCCCTTATCTGCGAGCTGCGTGATGTAGGTCGGCATCAGCGGGCACTCATTGTCGAAGAAGAATTCGCGTGAGTGGGGATTAAACGAGAGCGGGTAGAGGCTACATGAAAACGGCTTCTCCTCGCCCAAAGAGCAACCTTCGTTGCCGAGATGGGTACAATTGTCTTCAATGCAGATGCTGCCAAATTTCTTTTGCTCGGTGTCCGTCAACGTTACTTCGAGGGCAGGATGCCCCTCCTCGACATTGCAACATCTGCGGCACTCAGCACAGTACTCAAAAAGCATGCTTACATTTCAATCGTTAGAGCCGATCCGTTCACAGCACGCGAACAACGCACTTCTAACGCATTTGCGCAGAATCGCAATCGCTTCGCAAGATGTACTTCTGATGTAATTTCATTGGTTTGCAAAGAGCTTCGATGAGATTAGACGAACGGCGATATGATCGACGCCACGCATAGGTCCTTCACCGAGGTCCTGTGGCTGCTTAAAACCATGTGATGGGTGCTGGACCAAACGGCGCCTTTCATGGCAAAAGAGTTTGGAATCATAGAAAAATTTCATTTCTCGGGTAAGGAAAAAGAAGATGCCGGTGCGGATTGAATTGACACGATCAATGTTTGCCGATCACGAAACGTCGCTAGGGTCGATGGGTGAATTCAAGGTCTCAACTTTTCGCTATTCAACGGGGATAGAGGGACTTCGGATCGCGAATCAACGCGGCCATATCGATGTTTTGCCGTTTAAGGGGCAGCAGATTTGGCGCGCCGTATTCGACGGTCGTGATCTCACAATGAAGTCGATGTTCGAAGAGCCGGTCGCTACCCAAACCTATTTGGAAACCTATGGCGCCTTCTTCATCCATTGCGGCATCAGCGGAATGGGTGCGCCAGGGCCAGGTGATCGTCATCCGCTCCACGGCGAATTGCCCAATGCACCCTTTCAAAAAGCGTGGCTTGAATGGGATGAGGCGGCTCAGACCCTTAAAATTTTAGGTACCTATCAATACGCTGTTGCCTTCACCGTCCACTATCTAGCAACAGCGAGCATTACGATGGCGGCCAATTCAACGCTTCTCGATATCGAGCTCCATGTCGATAATCTGAAACAGACACCGATGGATCTCATGTATCTCGCGCATGCGAATTTCCGGCCTGTCGATCATGGCGAGATGGTTTACTCGGCGCCCTACACGGCAGAAGCGGTGCGTGTTCGCCAAGCCATTCCCGGCCATATTACGCCGAAGCCCGGTTATAAAGAGTTCATCGCCGAGCTCGCGAAAGACCCGAAGCTGCATCACGTCTTAAAACCCGGCATGGGCTTTGATCCCGAGATTGTCTTTACCATTGATATGCAAGCCGATCGCGATGGCTTTGCGCACGCCTTACAAAAGCGCCCCGATGGTACGGCCGATTATATCCGCTATCAGCCTTCGCAAGCCGCACAATGCATCCGCTGGATTTGCCGGACGCCGGATCAAGACGCCATCGGCATGGCTTTTCCGGCAACAGCTGAGACCGAAGGCTTCACGGCCGAGAAGGCAAAAGGCAATATGGTTGAACTCGCGGGCGGCAAGCGCTGGTCCGTTGCCATGCGGCTTGGTGCCTTGGGTCAAAAAGAAACAACTGACCTCGTTGCCAGCCTCGCGCAACGCTGATGAAGGCGCGTCCGGAATGGTAGGCGTCGCACCGAGGCATCATGCCATCAGGGGCGGCAGACTAGTTTTCGAAGGATAATGGTTTTTAAAAAATAGGGTGGACCAAATGAAATCGCATGCAAGAGTGGTTGTTGTCGGTGGTGGCGTGATGGGCGTAGGCCTGTTGTATCATCTGGCGCTTGAAGGGTGGTCAGATGTCGTCCTCATCGAGAAGGGCGAGCTGACCTCCGGCTCGACATGGCACGCAGCGGGTCAATGCCCGCATTTCAACTCCTCTCTTAATATGACCAAGGTGCATATGTATGGCACCGAGCTTTATCCGAAGCTCGAAGAACTCACGGGCCATGCGGTCAGCTGGCATGGCTGCGGGGGTTTGCGTCTCGCGTGCACGGATGAAGAGGTCAATTGGCTCAAGCAAGTCTATGGTGTCTCGAAGCTCGCAGGCTATGAAGCGCATATCATCGGACCCGAAGAGATTAAAAAGGTTCACCCCTTCTTGAATACCGATGGTGTGAAGGCCGCGTTCCACACGATCACTGATGGCCATGTCGCCCCTGCCGACATTACCAACGCCATGGCTGCAGGTGCTCGCAAACTTGGTGCTGAAATCTATCGCCGCACGCTTGTCACCGATATCAAACTCCTACCCTCGGGCGAATGGGAGGTGATTACCGATCACGGCAATATTATCTGCGAGCACGTCGTCAATTCCGCAGGCTCATATTGTGATGTCGTAGGCTCTTGGACCGGACATAATGTGCCGATCTCCAATATGCTGCATCATTATCTTATTACCGAGCCCGTTAAGGAGCTGATCGCACTTGAACGCGAATTGCCTGTCGTGCGTGATCCTTGGTCACATGCCTATCTCCGCGAGGAGACGAATGGTGTGTTGATCGGCCCTTATGAAACCGGCACCGCGCATGTCTGCTGGGATGGTAAACCGCCCGCATGGGATTTCGAAAGCGAATTGGTAACGCCAGAACTTGATCGCCTGATGCCCTATCTCGAACGCTGCATCGAACGCTTCCCGCTCTTTGCCGAAGCAGGCGTCAAGAGCGTCATCTCGGGTGCCATCACGCATACGCCGGACGGTACCTATCTTTCAGGTCCTGCACCGGGCGCTAAAAATTACTGGATGCATTGCGGTGCATCTATCGGTATCTGCCAAGGCGGTGGCGCAGGTAAATATCTCGCGCAATGGATGGTGCATGGTCAGGCCGAGATCAATATGCGCGAGTTTGATCCGCGTCGTTTCGGCAATTGGGCGGACAAAGACTACACGGAAGAAGTCTCCATCGCCGATTATCACCATATGTATTATTGCTATAAGCCCGGCGAGCAACACACGGTTGGTCGCGGCCTTCGCAAATCGTCACTTTACGAGACGCTTAAGAATGAAGGCGCGCAATTCAGCCAGATCTTCGGTTGGGAGCGTCCGCGCTGGTACGACAAGAACGGAAAGGGAGAGGCCTTCTCCTTCAAGCGCTCGAATTGGTGGGAGGCGGTGAAGAGCGAATGCGAAGCCGTCCGCAACCGCGTGGGTCTCATGGATCTATCGACCTTCTCTAAATATGAAGTCTCGGGTCCTGATGCCTATACCTATCTCTCCCGCATCTGTGCCAACAAGATTCCGGCGAAGGTCGGCGGCGTTATGCTCGGCCATCTGTTGAATGCCAATGGCTTTATTGAATCGGAAATCACCGTTACCCGTTTGACGGAAGATCATTTCTATGTGCTTTCTGCCGCGGTGGCGCAGCTGCATGATTTTGATCAGCTGAATTGGCGGGTTGAAAAGGGCGAGAAGGTAACGATTACTGATGTGACCGATGAGTATGGTGTGCTCGTTCTTGCGGGCCCGCATGCGCGCGAGACGCTCGCACCGCTCACCGATATCGATCTCACCAATGCGAGCTTCCGTTGGTTGACGGGTAAAGAGGCGAAGGTTGCTGGTGTGGCAGGCGTTCGACTCTTGCGCGTCAATTATGTCGGTGAACTTGGTTGGGAGTTGCACTGCCCAATGGCGGATATGCCAAAAGTGTTTGAAGCCTTGATGGCTTCGGGCAAAGCGCACGGTATCCAACTCTTCGGCACCTATGCGATGAACTCGCTGCGCATGGAAAAGGCCTATCGCGGCTGGGGCTCGGAGCTCACCAATGAAGTCACGATGATCGAAGGCGCGATGGAACGCTTCGTCGATTTCAACAAGGACTTCGTTGGCAAGCCCGGCACGCTGGCTTCCAAACAACAAGGCCCGCGCATCGAACTCGTTTATCTTGAAGTTGAGGCGATTGATAATGATTGCTATGGCAATGAGCCGATCTATCACGATGGTAAAATCGTTGGCTTAACGACAGGCGGTGCCTATGGCCACGCAACGGGAAAATCCCTGAGCTTTGCCTATGTTGAACCAGCTTTGGCCAAACCCGGAACCTCGTTTGAGATCATGATGATGGGCAATATGTGCAAAGCGCATGTCTTGGCTGACTCTGCATGGGACCCGAAAAACGAACGCTTGCGCGCTTAAGGATAAGTAGAGCATGGATGAATTACGGCAAGCTTACCCGGAGATCGAACCCTATTTGACGGGGCGTCTGCGTGTATCGGACATTCATGAGCTTTATTTCGAAGAGAGCGGAAATCCCAGTGGTAAGCCTGTCGTGCTGTTGCATGGCGGGCCGGGCGGTGGTTCCAGTCCCTTCATGCGGCGGCTTCATGATCCTGCAGCCTATCGCATCATTCTGTTTGATCAGCGGGGCTGCGGAAAATCGACGCCGCATGCCGAGTTGCGTGAAAACACGACATGGGATCTCGTTGCCGATATTGAACGCTTGCGCGAGCATCTGGGTATCGAGCACTGGCAGGTTCTAGGTGGCTCATGGGGTTCAACGCTCGCTTTATCTTATGCACAGCTTTGCCCTAATAGGGTGACCGAGTTGGTGCTGCGCGGCATCTTCATGCTTCGCCGCGAAGAGCTTTTGTGGTTTTATCAATCGGGCGCCCATTGGCTGTTCCCTGATGCGTGGGAAGAATATATCGCGCCCATCCCCCACGATGAACGCGGCGATATGATCACCGCCTATTATAAACGTCTCACCTCACCCGACCGTGAGACGCAGCTTCAAGCCGCTCGCGCGTGGAGCCAATGGGAAGGTAAAACCATCTCCTTGCTGGCTGATCCCGCGCGGGTCGCTTTGTTTGGCAGCGATGATTACGCACTGGCCTTTGCGCGTATCGAATGCCATTACTTTATCCATGGCGGCTTTTTTGATCGCGATGATCAATTGCTTGCCAATGTCGATAAAATCGCGTCCATCCCCGGGGCGATCATCCACGGCCGCTATGATGTCTGCACCCCGCTGAAAAACGCGTGGGATTTGCACAAATCCTGGCCCAAGGCAGACTTCCGCATCGTACCCGATGCTGGCCATGCCGGCACCGAACCCGGCACGCTAGACGCGATCCTTGAGGTTACCGACGGGTTTAGGTGATAGATCGGTTTTTTAATCCTGCGACCAATCTTCTACAATCAGCCCCGGCACCCGGAAAAACTCGCGCGTATTGGCGGTGACCAGCGTTGCGCCGCGGCTTCGCGCTTGGGCGGCAATCAAAACATCATAGGGGCCTATCGGCGTCCCTAAGCGCCTCAGATGAGCTCGAATGTCCCCAGCCTCGGCGGCGTCATCGCTGGTAAAATCGACGATTTCAAATGCAGCGCTGGCCATAAACAATGTGAGCTTTTTTTCCGTCGCGGTTCGCGCCGCAGAATTGGCGGCTCCATAACAAAGCTCATGATAGGTGATGGCAGAGAGGTCAATCTTTCGGCCTTTTGCCCGCTCATCATCAAAACGAGCGCGAAGAGCGGGGTGCCGATTATTCATCAGGGCAATGGCCACATTCGTATCAAGGTGGATCATTCGTCAAACACTTTACGATCCTCTGGCATTGCCGGTTGTTCCCGGCCTCCGGCGAGGAAGGGTGTGTCCCCCAAAGCATCAATCTCAGCCCATGGCATCGGTGCCCTAACGCCCATCGGCTCCAAAATCACCTGTTTACCGACGCGGCGAACCCGTACTTCGGTTCCTTCAAAGCGGAATTCTTTGGGCAGGCGAACGGCTTGACTGCGGCCATGCATGAAGAGTTTAGCGGTTGCTGACATGGTTGGCCTCCATTGATAGCTATCAAATGATAGATACCATATGGCGGGCCTTTTGTCATTTCAAAGTTTAATCTCTTTATTCACGATACATTAACCATAACTCGCTGGCTAAGACCCGCATTTCCATCGCAGCCAACCCGCCATCAAAGCACGTGCAATTCGTACCTCTACGGCTTAGATTACCTCCCAACAGGAGGAAACAGGCATGGATTTTCAAATCTCCGACGAGATTGAACAGTATCGCGCGCGCATCGCGGGTTTCGTCGATGCCCATATCCTGCCGCTGGAAAGGGATCCTTCGGCCTATGATGGTCATGGCAATATAGCTCTCTCCCGCCTTGAACCTTTGCGTGCGCAAGCCCGCTCGGAAGGCCTCTGGTGCCTCCAGTTGAAACCTGAGACGGGCGGTAAAGGCTTGGGTAAAATTGGCATGGCCGTTTGCTATGAGGCCATGAACCGCTCGATTTTCGGGCCGGTCGTGTTTAATTCCTCGGCACCCGACGATGGCAATATGATGGTGCTTGAAGCGCTTGGCACGCTCGAGCAGAAGGCCGAATGGCTGGCGCCGATCGTAGAGGGCAAAGTCCGATCGGCTTTTGCGATGACCGAACCCCATCCCGGTGGCGGCTCCGATCCGGGCATGATTCAGACACGCGCTGAAAAACGTGGCTCGGATTATGTCATCACGGGCCGCAAATGGTTCATCACGGGCGCCGAGGAAGCGAGCCATTTTATTCTAATGGCGCGCACTTCGGATGATCCGCGTCATGGTCTTACTGCGTTTTTGTTCCACAAGGACCAGCCCGGTTGGCGGATTGTCCGACGCATCGGCATTATGGGGCCGGAAGAACATGGCGGTCATTGCGAGTTGGAATTTGATGGCCTTGTGGTGAATGAAAAAAACATTCTGGGCGGTGAGGGCAAAGGCTTAAAAGTCACGCAAGTTCGGTTGGGGCCAGCGCGTCTCACCCATTGCATGCGGTGGTTGGGTCTGTCGAAACGTGCGGTCGAAATCGCTCGCGATTATGCGTCGAAGCGTGAAGGCTTTGGGGTGAAATTATCGGAACGCGAAAGTGTTCAGATGATGCTGGGCGATATAGCGATGCGGATCGAAATCGGACGCCTGCTTGTGATGAAAGCGGCCTGGGCGCTCGATCATGGCTCGTTCGCGCGTAAGGAAATTTCGATGGCTAAAATGCATGTGGCTAAAGTGCTGCATGATGCAGCCGATACCGCGATCCAGATCAATGGCGCGCGGGGTTATTCAACCGATACGGTGCTCGAATGGATTTATCGGTATGCCCGTCAAGCACGTCTGGTGGATGGTGCGGACGAGGTGCATAAAATGGTTCTGCATCGCTTCTTGGCCGATGAAGGCGATGGCTTTTGGCAATGGCCCGTTGAGGCAAAATAATGTCGCTTGATTTTGAAACCGCAGCGCTTGATGCCTTTGTCCGCGAGCGGTTCTCGGTGCCTTTATTAAGTGTTGATCGCATTGGTGGGGGCCAATCCAATCCTACTTATTTTGTAACAACGGGAGCTGCGCGCTTAGTCTTACGCAAGCAACCCAATGGCCCGATTTTGAAAGGCGCGCATGCGATTGATCGCGAATATCGTGTGCTCGCAGCCTTGGCTAAAACCGATATTCCGGTCCCGCATCCTGTGCTGTTTGAATCGGATCCATTGGTCTTGGGTACGCCGTTTTACTTGATGGAGCGGCTTGAAGGTCGGGTCTTTCATGATGCCTCTTTGCCCGGTCTTGCGCGGGAAGAGCGTCATGCGCTTTATCTCGCAATGGCAAAAACACTCGCCAAGCTGCATTCGGTTGATCCCAACGCGATTGGGCTATCGGATTTCGGACGTCCCGGCGATTATTTCGAACGGCAACTCAACCGTTGGTCGCGACAATGGCAAGAATCACCGACCGATGACATTCCCGCGCTTGATCGTCTCATCGAGCGTTTGACCGATCAACGCCCGAAGGATGATGGACGTCTGGCAATAGCCCATGGCGATTACCGGATGGGTAATCTGATGTTCCATCCGACTGAGGCGCGCGTAATAGGTATTCTGGATTGGGAATTGGCTACATTGGGTCATCCGCTTGCCGATTTGGGTTTTGCCGCGATGGCCTGGCAAAGTAGACCGGAAGACTATGGCGGTATTGCCGGGCTTGATCTTAAAGCACTTGGCATTCCATCGGAGGCCGAATTCGTGGCGCATTATCGGGCTCACGCGCCGAATAGCCCTCCGCTTTTACCGTTTCACATTGCTTTCGCCTTTTTTCGGTTTGCCGTGATTTTTGTCGGCATCGCTGATCGGGCAAGGCAGGGCAATGCCGCGGGCGGAAATGCCCATGAAATTGCCCCGCTAGCCACGCGATTTGCCGAAATTGGTCTAAAACTGATGAACGGCTAACGCGTCCTGCGACGATCTGACCTGCACCAGCAATGGTTGCCTAATGGGCGCTGACACGACACATTGCGCCGCATCAATAACCGATGAAATCGGATCAGGGAGCAGACCATGACCAAACGTATTCTGTTTACAGGCGGCACAGGCAAGGCAGGGCGTCACGTAATGCCATGGCTTAAAGCCAAGGGTTACGACATTCTCAACTTCGATTTGAAGCCATTCGATCATCCCGGCATTTCGAATCTCGTCGGCGATATCACCGATAGCGGTCAGGTGTTCAATGCTATGACCACGCATTTCAATTTTGACGGGTTGAACGCAGGCAAGGCACCATCACCGGTCGATGCCGTTGTGCATTTCGCCGCCGTGCCGCGCATTCTCATCAATCCTGATAATGAAACTTTCCGCGTCAATGTCATGGGTACTTATAATGTCATTGAAGCCGCGATGAAGCTTGGTATCCGCAAAGTCATCGTCGCCTCATCCGAGACGACCTATGGTGTGTGCTTCGCCGAAGGTGATAAGGATTTCCATTCCTTCCCGCTCGATGAAAGCTATGACGTTGACCCAATGGACAGCTATGGCCATTCGAAAGTGGTCAATGAGCTGACCTCGCGTACGTTTGCGATGCGTTACAAGGCCGACATTTACGCGCTGCGTATCGGCAATGTCATCGAGCCGCATGAATATACGATGTTCCCGCCCTTCTTGAAGGATCCGATGTCACGCAAGCGCAACGCATGGGCCTATATCGATGCGCGCGATCTGGCTCAGATCGTTCATCTCGGCTTGCAAAAGGACGGCTTGGGCTTCCAGGTGTTCAACGCAGTCAATGATACCATCACCGCTGAATTACCGACCGCAGAATTCTTGAAAAAATACTGCCCCAATACGCCGATCACCCGCCCGATGGGCGAGTTCGAAGCGCCGCTCTCCAACAAGAAGACCCGCGAAGTCTTGGGCTTCAAGGAAGAGCATCCTTGGCGTGCTGAAGTAAAGAAGCTCGGCTAATCCACCATCACTGCCTCGGCCGCGTGTTTTGCGGCCGAGCGCAATGGCTTTTCTTCCATGAAAAGCAATGCGACGAATGAAATACCAAAGCCGATCGCAGTCGCTAAAAACATCACGAAAAAGCGATCACCCGCCTCGCTGGTACTGCCCGGTGTAATCTCTCCGGCATTCAGCAAGATTGTGCCAAAGACCGCGACCAACAACGCGCTTCCAAGCTGACGGAAGAAATTCATCGCACCTGTCGCTGTTCCCAATTGATGCGCCTTCACAGCATTCTGGATCGCAACCGTTGTTGTCGGCAATACCGTGCCAAGCCCGATGGCGATGACGGTGAATAACGCTTCCAACTCGACAATCGACATTCGGTTTTGAAAGAAAGCGATGCAAAGTGCTGCAATCGCCGCAACGAAAGTTCCGCCCAGCGGCAGACGCTTATAATGCGTGATGCGGCCCATTGTCTGCCCGGCCATAGTGGCTCCGACAACCGTGCCAACCATAAACGGAATAAGAGCAAGCCCTGAATCCGCCGCACTCATTTGGCGTGCTGTTTCAAAATAAACGGGCATGAAAATCGTTGTCGCCACATAGGTGCCCATGCTGAAAAGCGCCGCTGTCGTCGCACTCGCAACAACCGGATTGGCCAGAATTTCAATCGGGATCAATGGCTCTTCGGCCGCGCGAATACGCATGACGAACAAGACCCACAACACAAGCGAAGCGCCGAGCATGCTCAGGATGGTTGGTGACAGCCACGCCGCGCGGCTTCCGCCTTGATCAAGCGCCAACATCAAACTCACCGTTGCAAGCACGATCAACACCGCACCCGGTATATCAAGCTTATGCGGCCGATGATGGATGGGTAAAAGCTTCAGCGTATTCGTCGTCATCGCCCATGCCACAAGGCCAATCGGCAAATTGATCCAGAAGATCAAAGACCAATGCAAATGCTCGGTCAGAAAACCGCCGAGCATCGGCCCCATCAAACTTGCCAAGAGATAGACGCTCGCAAAAAAGATCTGATATTTGCCGCGTTCTTTCGGCGCGACAATATCGGCAATGATGGTTTGAGACAGCGAGATCAAACCGCCGCCCCCAAGGCCCTGCAACCCGCGCGCCAGAATAAGCGCCAACATTGTGGGTGCCAAAGCGCAGGCGATCGAACCGATCACGAAAATCATAATCGCCGCTAGCATCGTCACGCGACGGCCATGGATATCGCTGATCTTGCCATAAAGCGGCGTTACCGCTGTTGTGGCTAAGAGATAAAGACTCGCCACCCATGAGATCGAATTAAAATCGCCAAGCTCCCGCGCCATGGTTGGCAGCGCGGCCGCAATAATCGTCTGGTCCAGTGCGCCCAAAAACATGGCGATCATGGTGCCTGTCAAAATGGTCCAAATGGTTTTCGAAGGCAGTTGAGTTTGCGACATGGTAACTTTCAATAAAGGATAGGGGCGTGCGTCAGGATCAGCCAATGGCGGATCAATGGCTGATTAAAGTGCTGTGCGTCAATTAGGTAGGTTGCCAGCGTTGAACTTCGCAATTCTGCATCCAATGGCCCGTCAGCGCATGGAAAAACGTGCCGTGCCCAATCACCGCGACCTTGGTCGTCGGGTGTTCAGTCAACCAACCGCGGAAGGCGCTAACCCGCTTTTCAAACACGGAGAGCGGCTCGGTAACAAAAGGTGCTTTTGAACCGGGCTCGTTGTGCCACCACACATCGTCGAGATGGTCAAACTCAAGCGCCGGAAAATCCGCTTTTAATTCGGCGGGCGAACGGCCGACATCGCAGGTGCTTTCCAACCGCTCGCGATGGCGGCAGGTGATATAAAAGGGCAGGCTACGGCTACCAAAAATACCCAAGCCCGTCTGAATGGCGCGCGTCAAAGGCGAGGTAATCACAAGATCGACATGCTCATCCGCCAGAATTTGCCGCGTAGCTGCCGCTTGTTTCTCGCCAAGCTCGGTCAGTCGCGCATCGAAATGGCCAGGGTCCTGCCCTGTCTTTTCGTAATGCGCGTTGAAAGTGGATTGGCCGTGCCGGATCAGAAGAATCGATTTCACAGGTTTTACTCACGTCGATAAGGGTGGATAGATGATTTTCTCCCACAGGGGAATCGCTTTCTATCCATTATGTCGCAGACAGACTTCTAGCCGAGAAGCTTGCTACATCGCACTCTATGCAGAATGATGACGAAGATACGGCCAAACAGCAAAAAGGGTTCACTATGACGAGCGATGACTTAATCCACTCTTCGGCAGTTTCACTCGTCAACCGCCTGAAGAAGGGCGAGATTACCCCGCTCGATTTGCTGGATGCGCTAGAGCCCCGCATTGCCGAGGTCGATCCTCAGGTCAACGCGTTGCCGACCCTTTGCTTTGATCGCGCGCGGGACCACGCCAAACGCCTGATGGCAAAACCCGCCAATGAACGTGGCTTGTTGCAGGGCATGCCCGTGGCCATCAAAGATTTGTCGAATGTCGCAGGCGTGCGCTCTACCCAAGGCTCGCCCATCTTTGCTGATCTTATTCCGGATGCTTCCGATGTTATGGTCGAGCATATCGAGGCCGAGGGCGGTATTGTCTATGCCAAGTCCAACACACCGGAATTTGGCGCAGGCGCCAACACGTTCAACGAAGTCTTCGGCGCGACACTTAACCCTTACGATACGCGTATGTCGGCAGCAGGCTCGTCAGGCGGTGCAGCGGTGGCACTCGCCACCGGCATGGCATGGCTGGCGCAAGGCTCGGATATGGGCGGCAGCCTGCGCAATCCCGCGAGCTTCAATAATATTGTGGGTCTTCGCCCGACGCCCGGGCGAGTTGCCTATACCCGTGGTGGTCGGCTTGATTCAAGCCTTGGTGTTGAAGGTCCGATGGCCCGGAATGTCGAAGATTTGGCTCTCTTTTTGGATGCAATGAGCGGCGATGATCCGCGCGATCCGATTTCGAAACCAAGGCCTGCGATCCCGTTTCTCACCTCCACCCGCAACGGCAAAAAGCCAAAGCGCGTGGCCTATTCGCCCGATTTAGGCGGCATCACGCCGGTTGATCCTGAAGTGGTGGCGATTACCCGTAAAGCTGCCGAGCAATGGGCCAAAGAAGGCGTTGTTGTTGAAGAAGCGCATCCCGATGTGCATGACGCGTACGAGATTTTTCAAACGATCCGTGCCGAAGGATTTGCCATCGGCATGGCGGGATTGCTGGGCGATCATCGCGATCAATTAAAACCGGAAGTCATCTGGAACATTGAAAAAGGTTTAGCCCTGAGTGTTGCCGATATTGCCAAAGCCGAAAGCGAGCGCACCGCTTTGATGGAACGCGTCGCCAGTTTCTTCCAAACCTATGACTGCTTGTTATGTCCTGCCACCATTACACCGCCATTCCCGGTCGGTGAGCGTTATCTCAAACAGTGCAATGGCGTTACGTTCAAAACCTATGTGGATTGGCTTTTGATTGTGGGCGTTGCAACCATGGCGGGCTGCCCCGCTTTGTCATTGCCTTGCGGCTTTACGCAATCGGGATTGCCTGTCGGCTTGCAAATGATTGCACCCTCCAATGGTGATGCATCACTTTTAACATCAGCCTATCATCTTGAATCAGTGCTAGGGCTTGATACCGTCACGCCGATTAAGCCAAGGGTTAGATCCTGAAGCAGTCACGCATGTTAAGGCGGGCACATAATAGCCGTTAGCTGCGGGATTAATGGATCAGGCAGCGTTATCGTCGTCTTAAACGCGGCCGTGCCGCATAGTGCGGGCACAGCTTCATCGTGATCGAAGATAAAAGCGATGCCGCGTTTTTTGACATCCTGATCACTCAGCCAAGGTGAGTGGCTTAAATCGACGCCAATCATCACATCGGGCCTTGCCTTTTGTCCAATGGCCGCAAGGCCTGCAACAAAGGGTGTGCCGCCAATAATGGCGAGCGGTTGATCAGTTCGCTCTTTCCACAATCGATCGACCGTGTTGGAGATTTCAAGCATCGGCCAATAGCTGCGTAAAGGCCTATCGGCATAAGGGTGAATGGCCTGAACGATAAAGCCCACGCCAACGAAAAAGATCAAGGCGAGTGCCGTCACCATCGCGCGGTTAAGCTGTGGCAAAGACCATTTCCCGCCTAATTCCATCACAATCCAAAGGCCGAGCGGATTAAACATCGGCATCGCCCACATGTCTTTGGCCGATGATCCGCTCAGCATAAAAAGCGTGAACACGAGAAGGATGGGACTGAAAGTGATGATGCGTAAAAATATTAAATCATCGCGCATTTTCGGAAGCTGTTCGGCCTTCAGCAGGCCGCGAATACCCACAATGGCCAGAATGACGATCATCGGTAAATGATCCGCCACTTGCGCCGCTACAAAAACAAGTGGTGCAGAAGTTGGCCCATTTGAGCTCCGTTCAAGCGCGTAAGCAAAAGGCTCAAAATCATGCTGAATGAGCCAAATGAGATGCGGCGAAAAGACGGCGATTGCGAGTGCCATGCTCACATAGGGCTTCGCAGTTTTAAACATCGCACGGGTTTGCTTTTCAAAAAGCGAAAGCGAAAAGAGAACCACCAAGAGAATTGCGAAAGTGTATTTGCCGTAAAGACCAAACCCGCCCAACGTACCAAGCCCTAACCAGAGCAACCAGGAGTGTGGCTTTTGTCTTAAGTGGGCGTAGAGCACTATACCCGCAGACCATAGCGGAAGTTGAATGACATTGTGGTTAAACTCGAGCGTCGGCACCGTAAAATAATAGGCGCCCGCCATTAAGATCGTACCGGCTGCAGCCCTTATCGAGTCCATCAGCAAACGGCCAAGCTGGTAGATCAACCAATAGGTCAAGGCAACGCAAAGTTGCCCAACAAGGTATGGGCCTAAAATCACATTATGGGTGAGGAGAACCGAGATCTCTATGAGCCATGCGGGCAGCGGCGGATGCTTATAGGTTCCGATCAGCCAATGGGGCGCCCACACCAAACCTTCAACAACATCAAGCGGCGGTGCGCCGCTAAAAGCATAGGGAATGATCACCAAGATAAAACATTGAAAGGCAATCAAGGCGCCAATCATCTTACCAGGTGTTGATACACTCCGTGCATTCATTTGATCAGATCGCCGAATGTTGAATGAATCCTTTGTAGCAGATTTTAGAGGACTGGCTATCTCAATACGCCATTTATGCGGTTTGCAGAGTCGGTTTGAGAATAAAATAACCCGTAAAATGTATCGGTAAAATGACAACTACCATCAAAACGCCCCGGTTTATTCACGAATTATTCTAATTTTAGCGATAGGCCTCCCTCCATTACGCCCCGAACCGGCTTTTGAAGGCGAAGCTCACGCGAATGGCCAATCCATCTGATCATCGATTTGGCGAAAGATATGGCTCAGCCCCCGTTTGCGACTGCTGCATGACGCCTTTTTCGCGGCGTCAGTTCGTGGCCGGAATAGCTGCAACCGCTGTCGGAGGCTTCGCCGCGTCTTGGGGTGGGGAAGCATCAGCCAATGAGGGCTTGCTTGAACCTCGGCTCACGCTGAAAACTCCGCAAGATGGTCGACGTACCGTGGCGCTTACGCTCGATGCCTGCCCCGGTGGGTTCGACGCTAAAATCATTGCTGCCTTGGTGGAATGGCGGGTGCCTGCAACCCTCTTTGTGACGGGCGCATGGATGCATTCCAACCCCGCAGGACTTGCAGCCCTATTGGCCCATCCCGATCTCTTTGCCTTCGGAAATCATGGGGCGCATCACGTGCCTGCTATATTGGGGGAGCGCCGGATTTTTGGTTTGCGGGTCGCCGGTGATCTGCAATCGATCCGCGACGAAGTCGGCCGTGGCGAAGAAGCCATCATGGCGGCAACAGGCGCAAAACCTGTTTGGTATCGCGGTGCTACCGCGCTTTATAGTCCCGCCGCCGTGCCTGCAATTGAAGGCATGGGCTTTTCCATCGCGGGCTATTCGCTGAATGCCGATATGGGCGCTTCGCTGCCCGCCGAGGCGGTGATGTATCGGATGCGGCAAGCCAAAGACGGGGATGTTATCATCGCCCACACCAACCAACCCAATCGCCCAAGCGGAGCGGGCGTCATCGCAGGCGTCCGCGCACTGCTCGATCAGGATGTACGATTTGTCAGGCTTGATGCGCTGACGCAGAGCGTGGCGAGTATGTAGAAAACGTCACCCACGCTTCGGCGGAATGACACCCTTCTTCAGAATGAAGCAGCCATAAAATCGCGTCTCGCCCGTTTGAATGACGCAATAGGATTTCTTCGCGCGCTCATAAAAAGCCATGCGTTCAATCGTGCCCATCGGCATGCTTTTTTTCTCGGCCCGGTCGATCTCTCGTTGCACTTCTTCCTGCACCTTTGGGATATCGTTGGGTGCGCCTACAATCTCCATGCGCTCGGCTGGATGGTCGACAAAGCTGTCGAGCGGCATCACCGAGAGGATCGCGCGGATGGCTTCCGCCGCCGTTGTATTATCGATCCGCAGTAAGCGGCCAAGCTTGGTTTCACGCGCCACCGAGTCGGCGGGGAAGTTCGTATCCGCGATCACCAGGTCGTCGCCATGGCCCATGGCGCGCAGCGCGTAGAGTACATCCGCATTCAGCAATGGATTAATATTTTTAAGCACCTCAAAGCCTCCCTTATTCACCTCAAGCACTGGATTATTTATCGCAAATGCCGATCTTGTTAGCTTAATTGACCCTATTCTCCGTAGGGAATCCAGATATTTTTAATCTCGACCGCATGGCTTAAAAACACCGTGCCTTCCGCCGCTTTCGGATCATACCAATCGGTCTCAAGTCCTTGATCCACCAGTGTTCTTTTTAAATTTCCGATGGAAGATTTTTCAACTTGAGCCGATAATTCGGCCGATCCAAAAGCCCAAACGGCATCCACATCATCATGCTCGGCCAAAACCTTGCCAAGACTGAGGGAATTACCCGTCACAATATTGATGACGCCTGCAGGAATGTCTGAAGTTTCAAGGACTTGGTAGAGGTCTGTGGCGACAAGCGGATGGCGCTCGCTCGGCACCACGACCACGCAATTCCCCATCGCCACCAAAGGTGTCACCAGGCTGATAAAGCCCAGCAATGGCGCCTCATTGGGGCAAATTATCCCAGCGATTCCAATGGGTTCCTTCATCGCAAGCGCTACACCGCGCATCGGCGGCGCATGTACGGTGCCTTCATATTTGTCGGCCCAAGCGGCATAGGTGAACAGGCGACGGATCGAGGTTTCGACTTCTTTTCGAGCAATTGACTTGGAATCGCCTGTTATTTTGACAATCGTTTGAGCAAATTCATCGCTTCGCGCCGATAAATTCTCAGCCCAATAGTATAAAATCTGTGCCCGATTGTGGGCGGATACTTTGCCCCAGCCTTCAGCACTTCGTGCGGCTGACACTGCATTGCGGATATCTTTGCGATTACCTTCGCCAACCTCGCCCAATACTTCGCCTTTGGGCGACAGCACGGGGCGTACATAATTTCCATCGGGCCGGACCTGTTTCCCGCCGACAAAAAGCTTAGCCGTACGATCAATCTCCGGAAATTCAAATCCATCTTGTTTTTCAATGGCTTGAGGCAATTCTGGAAGCAGCTTCCGGGGCTTCCTTTTGGCCCAAGCGGCAGGTTTTAGATAGGCATAAGCCCCTTCCTTGCCCCCCTCACGCCCAAAGCCCGACTCGCGGTAACCGCCAAATCCAACCGAGGCATCAAACAGATTGGTCGCATTGATCCAGACCACTCCGGCCTTTAATTTAGGAGCAATATCAAGGGCTAAGCCAATGGTTTCGCTCCAAACACTGGCAGCCAATCCATAGCGCGAATTATTGGCCAACATGACCGCTTCATCGGGCGTTCTGAACGTCATCGACACCAAAACAGGCCCAAAAATCTCCTCAACCGCTACCGTTGACGAAGGAAACACATTCGTCAAAAGCGTTGGCGGGTAAAAACTCCCCGAAGCGGGCAGGGTGCCTGATGGTTGATAAAGCTCAGCGCCCTCAGAAACTCCCTTTTCGACCAGTTTTTTGATCCGCTCCAGCTGAACAGGCGCAATAATGGCCCCCATATCGATGGTTTTGTCGAGCGGATCGCCAATCCGGAGCGTCTCCATCCGGCGCTTTAATTTGGCAATAAACCGCTCGGAAATGCCTGCCTGAAGCAATAAACGCGACCCGGCGCAGCAAACTTGCCCCTGATTGAACCAAATTGCGTCAACAACGCCCTCAATCGCCCCATCAAGATCGGCATCGTCAAACACGATAAAGGGCGATTTGCCGCCCAGCTCCAAAGTGAGCGATTTTCCAGTTCCCGCGGTCCGTTCCCGTAAGATACGGCCAACTTCGGTCGAGCCGGTAAAAGCGATTTTATCGATACCCGAATGATCAACGAGAACCGCGCCCGTTGCCCCGTCACCCGTGACAATATTCAAAACGCCATCGGGTAACCCCGCTTTATGGGCCAATTCGGCGAATAAAAGCGCTGTTAAAGGGGTAAATTCGGCAGGTTTAAGCACAACCGTATTGCCGAAGGCCAAAGCAGGCGCGATCTTCCATGCCAACATGAGTAGCGGGAAATTCCACGGAATGATCTGCCCCACCACACCAATTGGCGAGTGATCCGGAAATTCGCTCTCCTGAATCTGCGCCCAACCCGCATGGTGGTAAAAGTGCCGTGCCACCAAGGGCAGATCAATATCCCGCGTTTCGCGAATGGGTTTGCCATTATCCAGCGCTTCAAGCACCGCAAAGAGGCGACTATGCCGCTGAACCATGCGCGCCAACGCATAAAGATGCCGCGCTCGGCCTGTTCCGCCCAATTTTTGCCAAGGAGCTAATGCCGCCTTTGCGGCCGTAACCGCCAAATCGACATCCTCAGACGAGCCGTGAGCAATTTTGCCGAGCTTATTTCCGCTTCCCGGCTCAAACGTCTCAAAATAGTGCCCTGAATGGGGGGCATGCCATTTGCCACCAATAAAATGGCCAAATCCATCGCCATGGGTCTTAAGCCAAGCCCTAACTTCCTTATCGGCCTCAGGCGCGGTTCCATAACCCATCGTATCGAAATAGTTCGCAACGCTCATTAAATTAGCCCACAGAATGCCGATTATAGGCCGAATAGCGGCCTGTCACATGGTGTTCTAGCTGCCGCTCGATATCGGCCAGGAGGCTAGAAGCGCCTACCCGGAATAAATCAGGTTCAAGCCATTCCCGCCCAAGCTCTTCTTTCATCAAAAACTGATAATTCAGAACATCCTTGGCCGCACTTATGCCGCCAGCCGGCTTAAAACCGACCTTTATTCCCGTCCGTTCGTGATAGTCGCGGATCATCCGGAGCATAACAAGCGAAACCGGAAGGGTGGCATTGGACGCTTCTTTTCCGGTCGATGTTTTAATGAAGTCCGCGCCAGCCATCATGCAAACCATTGATGCTTTTGCAACATTTCGAAGCGTTTTAATGTCGCCCGTCGCCAAAATGGCCTTAACATGGGCTTTTCCGCAGGCTTGCCGGAAATCCCGCATTTCATCATAGAGCGCTTTCCAGTTACCCGTCAGAACGTGCTCGCGAGTGATCACAATATCAATTTCTTGGGCGCCGTCTTTAACGGACGCTTCAATTTCCCGAAGTTTCACGTCGTGGGGGACAAGCCCCGCCGGAAATCCCGTGGAAACAGCCGCAACGGGTATTCCCGAGGCACCTAGCGCTTCAACCGCTGTGGCTACATAGCGATGATAGACGCAGATGGCGCCCGTTCTAATGGTCCGGTCACCCATTCCAAGTTTTTCGAGAATATCCTCGCGAACGGGACGTAACGCTTTCGCGCACAACCGCCGAACCCGCCCCTCAGTATCGTCGCCAGCCAGCGTTGTAAGGTCGATACAGGTTATGGCTTTGAGCAACCAAGCGGCCTGCGCTTCATTTTTAACGGTTCGCCGTCCGGGCAATGTTCCGGAGCGGCGTTCGACGGCCGATAGATTAATACGAATATCGTCTATCCAACCAACATCAAACGCTCGCGGCGCATTACGCGCCTGTCCGTCGCCCACCTTTTCATACCCCGTTTGAAGCGAAACTAAGCTTGTCATGCTCAAATTGGTAAGGTTGCCGGCACGGCCTGTCAAATAATCTTAAAAGGGATCAATTCAGACTTGCCTCATCCCTATTGCTTGGACGATTATCGGAAAAAATAAAATTACTGATCTTAGGAGGAGCGAATGCCTGATTTCCCAATTATTGATTCTCATGTTCACCTCTATGATATTGAGAAATTAAGCTATTCGTGGATGTCGGGGGTGCCTCAATTGGCACATACTACGCGGATGCCAGAATTCGACCAAGCACGTGGCTCGGTCGACGTTGAACAGTTGGTTTTTGTCGAAGTTGATGTTGACCCTGGGTTTCATCTCGACGAAGCAAGGTTCGTAGCTGGTTTAGCTGAAAAAGATAAAAAAATCGGTGCGATAGTTGCCCATGCCCCAATACACAAGGGTAAATCAGTCGAAGCTGATCTCGTAGACCTAAAAACAATACCGGGAGTTAAAGGTGTCCGCCGTTTGATTCAACAGGAGCCTGATCCAACTTCTATTTTGAATCCAGCATTTATCGATGGCGTCAAATTGTTAAAAAAATATGATCTCAGTTTCGATATTTGTATCAAGCACTACCAATTGGCTTACGCAATCGAACTGATTAAGCGCTGTCCCGATGTATCTTTTATATTTGATCATATAGGCAAGCCCGATATTCGGAATGCAATTGTCGAGCCGTGGAAAAGCCAAATGCGGGAGTTGGCAAGATTACCTAATGTTGTATGTAAGATATCGGGTGTTGTTACTGAAGCCGATCATAAGTCTTGGACGCGCGAGCAACTTCGTCCCTACATTGAGCATACGATCGACGTATTCGGGTTCAATCGAGTTATGTTTGGTAGCGATTGGACAGTCGCTACTCTAGCCCTAGATTATCCGACGTGGGTTGATATACTTGATGAAATATTGACAAAAGCAAGTTTAGACGAAAAAAGAAAATTTTGGCGTGAAACGGCCATTTCTGCGTATAAACTAGCATAGCGGAAAAGGCCGCCATTTCTGGCGGCCTTTCGATATTCACACGGTCATTCGATCGTCAACCGTCATAACGCCAGGTACACTCCAAGCTGCCTTTTCAACAATTTCACGCTCGCGCCAATCATGAACCTTTCCTTCTAGTCTAACACTTGAATCTGTAACCACTACTCTAATAGAGTTGGCTTCGACTTCTGCACTACGCTTAAGAGCCTCTTCAATCCTCTTTTTTATATCAGAAGCCTGTGCATGGGCCTTAATTGAAATAAGATTGGTGATCCCAGTCACTCCTGTAATCTTGCGAACGCCAGATTCCGCAGCAATTCTCTGAAAATGCCATGGCACTTCACCGGTAAGAGTAACCCACCCACGCTCAATCTTAACCTTTATTTTATCGTCAGGTAGCGTGGTATCCCAATTGATAATGTTGACACACCGAAGCGCAATCTCATCATCATTTATTTTTTATCCGTTGCATAGCGTATCTCAATTTCTTGAGCGATGGCATGAACGCCTTTGACGCGTCTAACCGCACGTTCCGCAGTCATTTTTTCCGCATAACTTGATACAAAGCCTGATAGCGTTACAATGCCATCCTTTGCCGCAATGCCAATATTAGAGGCGTCAATCGCCGGTTCAAATTCCAACTCATCGATTACCAATTGTCGAAGATCGCTATCGTTCATGATTAAGCCTCCTTCTGTTAGAAAAGTCCAAAATAGTCGGCAAAATCTAACCGATCTTTATCATTTGTCCTTGCGGTTTATCAATTCAAATCCGCCAACTAGCCAAGGACAAATTCACCTGGCGCTGGACCTATAATGGGGTAACCGTTCAATGGACTTCCTAAGGTAGGTGGCTCTGTTTTGTTTGGTGAATTTTCATTGAGCCACAATGCCCATTCAGGCAACCATGATCCAATTTTATATTCGGCAACCTCGAGCCAAGTGTCGGGGTCAATATAGGCTCCCGAAGCCTTCTGTGTTGCAATTCTGTAATATCGGCCACTATGTCCAGGCTCGGAAACAATTCCGGCATTATGTCCGCCATTCGTCAAAACAAATGTTACATCTCTTTCTGTCATCAAATGCAATTTGAACACTGATCGCCATGGTGCGACGTGATCCCATTCGGTTCCCACAAGGAAAATCGGAATGGCAATTGCTCTTAGCGTAATAGGGTGCCCATCGACGATCATCGCTCCTTCGGCTAATCGATTTTCTAAATAAAGTTGCCGCAGATATTCGGAGTGCATGCGATAAGGCATGCGGGTTGAATCGTCTGACCACAGCATGATATCCAGGGGCTTCTCTCGTTCGCCCATTGCATAGCTATTGATAAGTCGAGACCAAATCAGATCATTTGACCGAAGAATATGGAAGGCACCAGCCATCTCTTCGGCTTTTAGGTAGCCGTGCATCCACATCATGTCTTCAATCAAGGCAAGCTGACTATCATTTATAAATAGACGAAGCTCACCCGCATCATGAAAATCGATTTGTGAAGCAAAAACACTTAATGTTTTTAAACGCCTATCGCCGTCGCGCGCCATAGCGGCCGCGGCAATTGCCAATAGTGTACCGCCAAGACAATAACCTGTACCATGCACTTTTTCTGCGCCCGTGATCTTAATGGCAGCGTCAATTGCGGCTAAAACTCCCAAAGTTCGATAATCATCAAGGCTTACATCGCGATCTTCTTGGTCCGGGTTTTTCCAAGAGACCATGAAAACGGTAAAGCCCTGATCCACGAGGTAACGGACAAGTGAGTTTTGCTTCGATAAATCCAATATATAATATTTCATTATCCAAGCAGGAACGATCACAATTGGCTCTTGATGAACTTTTGACGTCGTTGGGGTGTATTGAATAATCTCTGCAATTCTTGTTCTCGCGACGACAGCACCCTTCGACGTTGCCACTTCGTTACCAATTGACGATATCTGCGCTTTTCTCGATTTTTCTTTAGCTAAAGCCGATGCCGCAACGTCATCAATGGCGTTAAGCCAGCCATTGAAAAGATTAACACCATTTGTTTCGACGGTGCGCCTTACAATATCCGGGTTCGTGAGAAATCCGTTTGTTGGCGAAAAAATATCGAGGTATTGCCGAGCTAAAAAGGCTAATAAGGCTTGGTGCCTTCCGCTTACTCCGTGAATTTTAAAAGCTTCATCCCACCATTGTTCTACGGCACGAAAATTTTGAACGAGTATTGAATATGGCGGCTTCTTCCAATTTGGTGAATTAAAACGCCTATCTGCATATTCTATTGCCGTCGTATGAGATTGTCCTGACAATTCTCCTACGGTGCTATCGAATTGCCGCATTACATCCACCGACGCATTTCGCATGAGTTCAGCTTGTCGACCGGGCGATGTCAATAAATGGCTAGCCCAGTCGAACCAAGCAAGACCTAACCCGATTAGAGAAACGCCACCCGTTAAGCGAGCGGTTCCGGCATGTAAAAGACGATCGATATCGGTACTCTGATTAAGCGGGTGGCTATCAGGCAGAATTGAAGGCATTATCTTACCCAATTCAATCGCATGCGCCAATCTGGTTTGAGTTGATCAATTTTCTTCTTTTGTTCATCGTTCAAACTTGCATAAAACGCTTCTAGCGTTGGCTTAACGGTATGAATGGCTGCAATCATCGCTGCGAGATTTGACTCTGCCACGGTCAAACGCTCTACTGGCGACCATTGCCCTTCATGCGGCTTTTCACACAGGCTAATTAGGTCATCTTGAGCCCTTTCAAATGCTTTGGTGAGTTCCTCTTCCTTTGGTTTTTGCGCGGCTGTTGGAGTAACTGTTTTATCGATAAGCGCCATAAAATGGGTGATATTTTTCTTGCCATCGTCACCACAAAAATGTGCGGACATGCCCCAGCCAAACCAATTATGGGTTGGGCCAGCCCACATCATACCCTGCCCCGGACCCCATCCAGGCGCTTCTGTGGCATGAACAGGTAATCCAAGGAATTGAAAGGACAGGGCGCTAGCAGCCAAACAAACGATCGACGCCTTTTTTAATAATATCATCGGTTTCTCCTGAAAGAAGTGATGATTTAATTTATCAAACCGATTTGGGCAGGCATTGATCCGTGTCAGTTATAAGGACTGTTGCTCATAGCAATGGAACCGTAGCACCTTACGATCATTGATTTAGCATTCTTCCTTTTTTGGATGGAGCTGAAACATGAGTGAAACAAAGCAGACCGACAAAATGCCAAAAGATTGGTTGGAGGGTGAGAATCTTTCCGTTCCGATCGACGAGGGAATGCCGGACATCAATCCAGAAAAGATTTGCTTTATCATTTTAAAGTCACGCGAATTGGCTATGGAGGATACCGATATTGAGGCCGACGCGTCTAACGAAACGGATGATGGCTTCTCAAGCATATTAACGCATGATGGCCAAGCGCCAACAGAAGCGGAATTATTAGGCTTTATCGATGCGATGGATGAAGACGAGCAAAATGCGGTTGTTGCCATGATGTGGATCGGACGAGGCGACTATGAATCCGCTGATTGGCAGCTGGCGGTTGCTGAAGCTCGCGCCAGACGTTCGGGTTCTGTCAGTAAATACCTCCTCGGTACCCCGCTTTTATCGGATTATCTCGAAACGGCTCTTGCCGAATTTGGGGAGTCTTGTGAGGACTTTGATAAAGATCGACTTTAATTTTTGTTATCAGGGCTTGTCATCCGGATTCTCTTCGATGCATTGATTGGATATTGTCCAATGCTGCTTCGGAAGTTCAGATGACGTCTAAGTATTCGATTTCTACCCAAGCCCTTGTGGCCGGAAGTCTAGCCGGCATTGTCGGTTTTTCTAGTTCCTTTGTTATCGTTCTTCATGGTTTGCAAGCGGCGGGTGCTTCGCCCGCTCAGTCGACGTCGGGTATAATGGCTTTGTCGATAGCGATGGGTCTTGGTGGCGTTATTTTGAGCCTTTTGTCTCGAATGCCTATTAGCGTTGCTTGGTCCACGCCGGGGGCTGCGCTCCTGACGACAACCGGTTTTATAGAGGGCGGCTATGCCGGTGCAGTGGGTGCCTTTCTGATATCTTCCCTATTGCTAATTTTTTCGGGGGTTTTTAAGCCGCTTGGCAGAGCGGTATCGTCTATTCCGGCACCTTTATCGAATGCGATGTTAGCCGGAATATTGTTGCATCTCTGTCTCGCGCCGGTTCATGCGGTTTCAGGAAGTCCGACAATCGGCCTTCTGATCATATTGGTTTGGGCAATAATGGGTCGATTTAAGAGGCTATTGGCTGTACCAGCAGCGTTAGTAAGCGTTATTTTCGTCATGGGAATGACCAAAGGCGATGTATTGCTTTCATCAATCGACTTGTTTGCTGCTCCAACCCTCATAATACCCGTCTTTTCGGTTCCCGCATTTTTGAGCGTTGCTTTCCCCCTTTTTATTGTAACGATGGCTTCACAAAATATTCCCGGAGTGGCTGTTCTCGCCGCAAATGGCTTTAAGCCTGAGCCAGGGCCACTCTTCACCGTTACAGGTATTCTCTCTTTAACTTCTAACTTTTTTGGTGGCCATGCCGTCAATCTAGCAGCGATTACAGCCGCGATGTGTGCTGGCCCCGATGCTCATAAAGATAAAAATAGACGTTATTGGGCCGGAATTGCTTCAGGGGTAATTTACATTATTTTGGGTATTTTTGCTGGAGCGGCGACCTCGATCATTGGTGTATCACCGCCGATTTATATCGAAGCCGTGGCGGGTTTAGCCCTTATTGGCGCGTTTTCAACGGCGCTATTTTCTGCCCTTTCGGACAGCGAGTTGAGGGAGCCGGCAGCCATTACTTTTCTCGTTTCGGCCTCCGGAATTACGTTTTTTGGAGTTGGTAGTGCCTTTTGGGGCCTAATTGCCGGAGGATTATTGATTTTGCTCCGCTATAAAGGCAGGGCTGCTTAGCCCATATTGGTTGCGGGTGGGGTTTTCCTTTCCAGCGCTAGCAGGTTATGATCGTTATGAAGATTATGGTTCAGCCGATAATTGCCGGAGACATTTATGACAGCCTTGCCTAATTCCCTCGCCGCTCGCGATATTGAATATTATTTTCATCCCGTAACGAATGCGCGACGGCATGAGCAAGTTGGCCCAATGATCATTTCAAAGGGCAAAGGTGTTTATGTCTATGATGATATGGGCAAAGAATATATTGAGGCTATGGCAGGACTTTGGAGCGTTGCCGTAGGCTTTGGCGAGGATCGCTTGGTGCAAGCCGCTACCCGGCAGATGAGCGAATTGCCTTTCTATCATTCGTTTTCGCATAAATCCCATCCAACGGCGATCGCCTTGGCGGAGCGTATGGTCAAAATGTCTCCCGGCAATATGGGCAAGGCCCATTTTGTGAATTCCGGTTCAGAGGCGAATGATACCGTCGTTAAAATGATCTGGTTTTATAATAATGCCAGGGGCAAGCCTGAAAAGAAAAAGATCATATCGCGGATTAAAGCCTATCACGGCATTACCATGATGTCGGCGAGCTTGACGGGTTTGCCAAATAATCATCGTGATTTTGACCTTCCATTTCCGCAAATTAAACACGTCTCTTGCCCTCATCATTATCGCTTTGCTGAAGCAGATGAGTCCGAAGAGGACTTTGCAACCCGTCTTGCTAAGGAATTTGAAGACAAGATTTTGGCTGAAGGGCCTGAAACAGTCGCGGCCTTTATTGGCGAACCTGTTATGGGCGCTGGTGGCGTATTTATTCCACCGCGGACCTATTGGACGAAAATGCAGGAAGTGTGCCGTAAATATGACATACTGATTGTGGTTGATGAGGTCATCAATGGTTTTGGGCGTACCGGAAATGTCTGGGGCTCCGATACCTACGGCATTAAGCCAGATTTCATGATTTGCTCGAAGCAAATCACGTCATCTTATGTTCCATTGGCATCGATTACATTTACCAACGAGATCTATAATGTTATTGCGGATAATACCGCAAAAATTGGAACATTCGCTCACGGTTTTACTACATCTGGCCATCCGCTTGCGATGGCGGTTGCAATGGAAAATCTAGATATTATTGAAGAGCGGAATCTTATGGGGCGTGTGAATGAGCTCAGTCCTCATTTTCTGCAACGCTTACATAGTTTCAAAGATCACCCACTTGTCGGTGAAACGCGCGGTGTTGGATTGATCGGCGCCATTGAGCTTGTAGCCGATAAAAAGACCAAGGCTGGATTTGAAAAGCCAGGCGCGACTGGATTAAAACTAGCTGAGCTTGGTCATGAAGAGGGCGTCATTTTCCGTCCAATCGGTGATATTTTAGCCTTCTGCCCGCCTCTCATCATAACCGACAAACAAATCGATGATATTTTTGACGGATTTGGTCGGGCATTAGACCGCCTTACTGTATAAAATAATTATTTCAACACTGTGGGAATTCGATCATGAATGGTAACGGAAAAATTGCAATGATTACGGGCGCCGGCTCAGGTATCGGCCGATCCGTGGCGCTTGCAATGATGAAAGAAGGCTACAGTGTTGTATTGGCCGGTCGCCGTCAGGATGCGCTCGATGAGACGGCCACTTTAGGTGCAAGCTATGGTGTTCCAACGCTTGCGGTATCAACGGATCTTGCCGATCCGATTGCCGTCCATCGTCTTTTTGAGAAAACGAAAGAGAGATTTGGTCGGCTTGATATCCTGTTTAATAATGCTGGTACGAATGCGCCGCCCATAAATCTCGAAGACATTACCTTCGAGCAGTGGCAAACCGTGCTTGGTGCTAATTTGACGGCTGCGTTTTTATGCACGCAAGAGACCTTCAAAATTATGAAGGATCAGAACCCTCGTGGCGGCCGTATTATTAATAATGGCTCCATTTCAGCCCAAACACCACGGCCAAACTCTGCGCCCTATACCGCTACAAAGCACGCGATTACCGGGCTCACAAAATCGACATCCCTTGATGGCCGAAAATACGATATTGCCTGTGGCCAGATTGATATTGGAAATGCAGCAACCAATATGACTCAAAAAATGAGCACGGGTGTGCTTCAGGCAAATTTAACGGTCGCAGCAGAGCCAACGATGGATGTGAGCAATGTCGCCAGCGCCGTTGTTTTTATGTCTAGCCTGCCACTAGATGCAAATGTTTCGACGATTACCGTTATGGCAACAAAGATGCCACTCGCTGGCCGTGGCTAAATTTCGGTAGGCTCTTCGATAAAATCCCGCCCCGAAAAAATTTCCAATCGGGACGGGCGGTTTTAATGAGGATCGCTTGGGCAATGGCGGCCCTGGAAATAAGCCCTGAGATTTGGTTATTGATATCTTTGACAATGAGGGCTTGATCATTGCACCGCTCGAAAATTGTTAATGCGTTTTCGAGGGAATCATATTCGTAAACAAAATGCTCTGGTCGGCTCATAAGAGAAGAGATTTGAGTTCCATCATCATGCGATGCAAGTGCTAGGAGCAACGTTTCACGGGTGATCGTTCCTATCTCTAGTTCGGTATTATCAATAACCAGAAATTCATTTTCGGTTGAGCCTAATAAATAATCAATCACGGTTCGAATTGTATCGCGTGGATGCAGCCGTGCCGGCGCCTCAATCATTGCATCTCTTATGGTAAGGTCGTGCGTAATATCGTGGAATATTGCCGTTTCAGATTCGCTCCCAGCAGCAATAAAAATAAAGACCGCAATCAAAATTAACATTGGGTTACCGAAGAAGCCCATAAATCCAATGAACAGGGCCATCCCCTGACCGATGGTTGCTGCAATTTTAGTGGCTTTTGATTTGGTAATCCACATGGCAAGGATTGCGCGCAGCACTCTTCCTCCATCCATCGGAAAGGCGGGAAGTAGATTGAAGGTCATTAATATCACATTAGCAGCCGCAACACGTATGGCTAAGTTCGTACCGGTATCGTTGATTTTCTCAATGTCGAAATCGCTAAGCCCTTTGCCAGAGACAAGGAAAATACTTAAAAAAATAACCAAATATATAGGGGGGCCGGCAAGTGCAACCAGTAGCTCTTGATAAGGTCTTTCGGGCATCCGTTCAATATTGGCCACTCCGCCAATCGGGAAGAGCGTAACATCTCGCGTTTTGATGCCAAAAAATCTGGCCATTAGAATATGGCCAAACTCATGTAATATGATGCAGGCAAAAACCAGAGTGATGAACGCTACGGCATCCCACGCAGCTTCGGCGCCATTTTGCCGAAAAACTATGACGCCTATGACGAAAAGAAAAAGCAAAAAGGTCACATGGATCCTGACGACGGTGCCCGCAATTTTACCGATCGAGATGGACCATCGCATTTTTGAACCCCATACTTCCGAATTCAAAAGGCTAACTCTTATCGACCGCTGACGCATTCGGCAGAACTACCTAAAGATCACTACCGAGGGTTGCTTGACGAATGAATGTTCATTCACTAATGGAAAGAAATGCTTCGCGACCCTAAATCCACTCGGCAAGTTGACCGACGTCAGCAAATTCTTGATGCGGCAGAGCGCTGCTTTGCGCTCAATGGCTTTCATCGGACAACGATGCAGGATGTCGCCCGTGAGGCGGGCATGGTTCCGGGTAATCTCTATCGCTATTTCCCATCGAAAAATGCGATCATCGCCGGATTGGTCGAGCGGGATCGGACGGAAATCGCTGCTGATTTTGCGAATTTATCAAACGCGCAAAATTTATTGACAGCCTTCGAACAGCTTGGTCGAAAGCATTTTATTGATCAGCCACGTGAAAAGGCTGTCATTGCATTACAAATTTGGTCTGAAGCGGCTTTAGACCCTGAAATTGCAGCCCAAGTTGCTGAAGTTCAATCCGACGTACGCGTGGGGATACGTGGCGTTCTCTCGAGGGCCCGCGAAACTGGCGAAATTCATCCGAATGTTGATGTCGAGGCGCTTACGCAACTCATTATCACCCTCTCGGATGGCATGATCAGGCGCCGTGCCATTGACGGTGATTTTCATAGTCATGGCGAAATTGACAATAATCTCTGTGTTATCGGCGCTGTTTTGAACGGTGCCATACAGTTCTCACATAAATGCTAGAATAATTCATTTTAACAATCGGGAAAAAGAAGATGCTTTGGAGCAGAATTACCGCGGTTCTTTTAGTCGTTATTGCAATCGCTTGGATTGCGTCTGGTCAGATTGGTAAAAAGGAAGCCGGGTTACCTGTTGCGGCATCGACCCAAGTTGATGCTAAGCCATTTGCCGTAACGGTTATTTCTGCAATCGTGGAACCACGTTCCAGAAAGCTGACATTGTCCGGTCGTACGGAAGCGGATGTAAGAACTATGGCCGTAGCCCGGACCAATGGGACCGTAACAGCCCTGAATGTACGTCGCGGTTCCATTGTGCAGGCAGGTGACATCATTGCCGTATTGTCGGATGAGGCCAGAGAATCAAATGTTGCTCAAGCCCAAGCGCGGTTAGAGCAGCGTCAAAAAGAATATGACGCAAAGCGCCTCTTGGTAGAAAGTGGAAATCTGGCGAAGCTCAATCTTGCTCAATTTGAGGCTGATTTAAAAGGTGCTCAGGCACAGCTTGCTCAAGCTGAGGCCGAGCGCGACCGTGGAATGGTCCGTGCGCCCGTCGCAGGCGTGATCAATGAAGTTCCAGCCAATCTCGGTCAAAGCCTACAGCCTGGAGCGCAAGTGGCAGAAGTGATGTCACTCGATCCAATGCTGGCCGTTGTTGAAATTTCCGAACGCAAGCTGAGCGGTGTAAAAGTTGGCGACCGTGCTGATGTCCGATTCATTGGTGGCGGCGAAGTTATCGGTTCGGTCCGCTTCATTTCAAATCGCGCCAGCCCTCAAACCCGGACCTATCGGATTGATGTCAGTCTTTCAAATCCAAATGGTCTTATTGCAGACGGCGTAACAACGGAAGTTTCACTATATCTTGCGGCCGTTGACGCGACAAAGGTAGCACGTTCGGCGTTAACGTTTTCCGCTGAAGGAAAACTCGGTGTACGCGCGGTTAATGACAACAAAACCGTTACGTTTATTCCGGTTACCCTTGTTGAAGATCAGGCCGACTATTTATATGTAGCAGGTATTGCACCAGGCTCGAAAATCATCGTGCAGGGACAGGATTTTGTTAAAGAGGGTCAAATTGTAGAAACCGTAATCGGCAAAGCCTCCTCATAATATTGGTCATAGGACAATTGAGATGAAAAACCCTGTCGATTATGCAATTTCTCACGCCAGATTAACGCTGGCCGTTTTAGCCTTTCTTCTTTTAGCAGGATTTGTTGCTTATCAGACGATCCCAAAAGAAGCGGAGCCTGATGTTAAAGTTCCTATTGTTTATGTTCAGCTTTCCCAACGCGGCATCAGCCCAGAAGATGCCGAACGCCTTTTGCTCCGACCTATGGAGACGCAGCTAAAATCTGTCGCTAATGTTAAGGAAATGCGATCAACAGCCTTTGAGGGCGGCGGCTTTGTATTGTTAGAGTTCGAAGCCGGCTTTGATTCAACGAAAGCGGTGGCCGATGTACGCGCAAAGGTCGACGATGCCAAACGTGATTTACCCAAGGATGCAGACCAACCAGCTGTGAGAGAAGTGAACCTCTCTCTCTTTCCGGTTTTGGTTGTAGCCCTCACCGGCGAAGTACCCGAGCGCACTTTGTTGCGTATAGCCAGGTCAGCAAAAAATTATATCGAGCAAATTCCCGGCGTGCTTTCGGCCGATCTGCGTGGCGCTCGCGACGAGGTTGTCGAAATTATTGCTGAACCAATGCTTATGAAAAGCTATGGTATTAGCCTTGATGGTCTCATCGGGGGAGTAAGCCAAAGCAATAGTCTGGTAACGGCAGGTGCCTTAGAGGGTGGTACCGGACGGTTTGCGGTTAAAGTACCTGCTTTGATCGAGCGCCCTGAGGATATTCTTAAGCTTCCGGTCACTGCATCCGCGGGTGCAAGTGTAGTTCTCGGGGACGTCGCGGAAGTGCGCCCCACGTTTAAGGACGCGACATCTATTACCCGGGTTAATGGTAAGCCCGCGATTGCGATCGAAGTATCGAAGCGCACGGGCTCGAATTTGATCGAAACCGTCGATGCGGTGAAATTTGTAATCGGAGAATTGCAAAAATCTTGGCCGGCAACCGTCACCGTTTCGTTTAGTCAGGATAAATCAAAAACCATTCGTGACATGTTGCACGAACTACAAAATAGCGTTGTTACCGCCGTTCTCTTGGTGCTCGTCATTATGATGATGGTCCTGGGCGGTAGGCCATCTCTCTTTATCGGCATTGCAATCCCCGGCTCGTTTCTTGCGGGAATTTTGGCGCTGCAAATGGCAGGCCTAACTGTCAATATCGTCGTCTTGTTTGCACTTATTCTGGCGGTGGGTATGTTGGTCGACGATGCTATTATCGTGTCTGAATTTGCCGAACGCAGAATGGCTGAAGGCATGGATCCAAAGCTTGCCTTTTCTATGGCGGCGAAACGTATGGCAGGTCCTGTAATCGCGGCCACTCTTACCCGCGTCGCGGCTTTCTCGCCACTTTTGTTTTGGCCCGGCATTGTCGGTCAATTTATGAAATATATGCCTCTCACTTTGATAGCCACGTTATCGGCATCGCTTGTGGTTGCACTTTTCTTTACACCAACGCTGGGTGCTTTGTTAGGCAAGGCCGCTGCAAAGCCGCATGATGATCGTGCTAGCGATAAAGGCGCCTATATGAATGTGGTGCGGTTTTGCATCAAGCACCCCTCTCTAACACTATCGGCAACTTTCTTATTGTTGGTGACCGTTATCAAAGCCTATGGGGTGTTTGGCAATGGTGTTGAATTTTTTCCAAATGTTGAGCCTGATTACGGTATCGTCCAGATTCACGCTCGTGGAAATTTGTCGATTTCGGAAAAGGATGAATTTGTACGCCGCGTTGAAGAACGAATATTGCCGATGACTGAACTAAAGACTGTCTATGCTCGGGCAGGCGAAGGTCAAAAAGGGTCAAACGAAGTTTCCGAAGATACAATCGGTTCGATTCAGTTTGAATTTATTGAATGGCAGCATCGTCGTAAGGCTCATCTTATTATGGATGATATTCGAGCTAAAACGGCCGATATAGCAGGTGTGTCGATCGAAGTGACAGCGCCGAAGGGTGGTCCGCCAACTGGTAAGGCGGTCCAAGTCCAGATTGCGGCGGTTGACCCAGACTATCTCATCCCTGCTGCTAAAAAAGTGGCGGCTGTTTTGGAGAAGACGCCCGATGTGAGGGACATCGATAATGGGCTTGCTCTGCCTGGCATCGATTGGAAAATTAACGTCGATAAAGCTGAAGCCTCGAAATATGGCGTTAGCGCGACAGGCGTTGGCTCCGCGCTTCAACTCGTAACAAATGGACTGAAGATTACCGAATATCGGCCAATCGATACCGATAAGTCTGTTGATCTTATACTGCGCTTTCCGGAGGATAAAAGGACGCTTGATGACATCGAGGAGTTACGGATCAACGCCCCCGTTGGCTCGGTGCCGATCGGTAATTTCGTGACACGGACACCATCACATCGCGTTGGCCAACTTAATCGTGTGGCGGCTAGCCGCGTGATAACGGTTTCGGCCAATGTGAATGAAGGTGTTCAGTCCGCTGTCGTTCAGCAGAAGATCATGTCCGATTTATCCGCGATGGATCTTGGCCCAGGCATTACTTTTAAAATGAAAGGCGAAGATGAAGAGCGGGCCAAAGCGGGCGCGTTTTTAGGTAAGGCCTTTGGCACGGCGATGTTCTTGATCTTTGCGATCTTGCTCGCTCAGTTTAATAAATTCTCAAGTGTCTTTCTTGTTTTGACGGCCGTTATTTTGTCCACGATTGGCGTCTTGTTAGGCCTAATGATCATGGGGCAAGCCTTCGGGGTTGTTATGACAGGCATTGGCATCATCGCGAATGCGGGCGTGATCGTGAACAATAATATCGTATTGATCGATACCTATGATCGATGCCGAGAAGAAGGCATGTCGGCCTATGATGCGATTATTGAAACCTGTCGAGAAAGAGCGCGTCCGGTGGTGCTTACGGCGGTAACGGCCATTCTGGGTGTGTTGGCCATCGCATTCGGTATCAATCTCGATTTCGTTAATCGCGATATCGCCTTCGGTGCGCCTTCAACTCAATGGTGGGTTCATCTCTCATCGGCGATCGTCTTCGGGCTTGGATTTGCAACGATCTTGACGCTCGTTGTGACACCGGCTGCTCTCATGATGGTTGCGAATGTGGGTGAATGGAGCGCACAAAGAAAGGCGCGTCGATTGGCGAAGCGTGAGGCACGTCGGTTAATGAAAGAAACATCTTCGTTCTCACCAAAGGCCGCTGAATAAGCATCGATGATGATCTTATATTGAAACAATAGGGGACGGTGCGTTGACGTACCGTTCCGCGACGTTTTGAATATCCCTACCTGCTTAAAATGTTAGGATTCATATAAATGCCAAACAATGATGCGCTCCTTTCCATCTTAAAAAGCGTACCGGTCATTCCCGTTTTGACCGTCAATGGAGCGGAAGATGCCGTGCCTCTTGCGCGTACGCTTGTTGATGGCGGTCTTACGGTTCTAGAAGTTACCCTTAGAACCGATGGTGCGTTAAAGGCGATTGAGGCCATCGCGCATGAAGTGCCGGATGCGGTAATAGGTGCCGGGACGGTTCTGACCGAGAGCCAAATTTCGGAGGCAATGTCGGCCGGTGCGACTTTTCTTGTGAGCCCCGGCTCGACGCCAAAGCTATCCCAAGCGGCTGCCCTCGCTAAGGCGCCTTTTTTGCCCGGCGTGGCCACTGCTAGTGAGGCCATGGGCATGGCTGAAATGGGCCATCATGTTTTAAAATTTTTCCCAGCAGAGCCTGCAGGCGGTATCAATTATCTTAAATCCCTCAGTGCTCCTTTACCTCACCTTACCTTTTGTCCGACAGGTGGCATTGATGTCGTCAAAGCGAAATCCTATCTTGCACTCTCTAATGTCATTTGCGTTGGTGGCTCATGGGTCACGCCGGCGGAAGCGTTAAAGTCCGGCGATTGGGCGCGCATCACGCAGCTTGCAAGAGAGTGCGCGTCACTGCGGTAGGATAAGCGGCCAGATTACTTCTGCGAGTGTTCGTTCAAAAATTTTTCGATCCGCTCTAGCGCCCTTAAAATATTTTCGGTCGAATTGGCATAAGAGAGGCGAATAAACCCTTCGCCATGCACGCCAAAATCTGGCCCACCGATCGTGGCAACACCAGCCTCTTCCAAAAGTGCCGAGGCCAGAGGTTTTGCACGCCATCCTGTTTTAGAGATATTCGGGAAAGCGTAGAAGGCACCTTTCGGCGTCGCCGCCGACACGCCGGGCAATTTATTCAAGCCTTCAACGACGACTTTGCGGCGACGATCAAATTCAGCCACCATCGCATGAACCGCATCTTGTGGCCCTGTTAGTGCTTCAAGACCTCCATATTGTGCGGACGCATTGACACACGAAAATGAATTGACTGCGAGCTTACGCGCCGCGTCATAGAGTGGCTTCGGCCAGACAGAATAACCCATCCGCCAGCCAGTCATCGCATAAGTTTTTGACCAGCCATCGAGCAGAATGAGACGATCACGGATCTCTGGATAAGCAAGCAGGGTCTGATGTTGCTCACCATCATAGGTCATTTGCGCGTAAATTTCGTCGGACATGATTGCAACATCGGGGAAGCGCTCAAGACCTTTTACCAGTTTATCGATTTCCGATTTTGGCGTCACGCCGCCTGTTGGGTTTGCAGGGGAATTGATGATGAGCAGCCGTGTTTTCGGTGTAATCAGGGAAAGTGTTTCGTCGGCTGAAAATGCAAAGCCGTTTTCCTCGCTGATCGGTACGGGTACGGCTTTTGCGCCGGTAAATTCGATCATCGAGCGATAAATTGGAAAGCCTGGATCGGGATATAGGATTTCGGCGCCGGGTTCTCCAAACATCAGGATGGCCATAAACATTGTCACCTTCCCGCCTGGAACGATCATCACAAGCTCGGGCGAGACTTCGACATTAAAGCGCTTTTTGAGATCGGCCGAAACGGCCTCGCGCAGAGGTAGGATGCCCGTTGCGGGCGTATAACCATGGTGGCCGTCACGCAGGGCCTTAATCGCCGCTTCGACAATATTTTCCGGGGTTCGGAAGTCCGGTTGTCCGATCCCTAGGTTGATAATATCCCGGCCTTGGCGTTGCAATTCAGTCGCTCGGGCAAGAACGGCGAAGGCATTTTCTTTTCCAATCCGTGAAAAGGCGTCGATGATATGCAGCATGAGCAGGGCTCCTCCGTCCAAGATGTTGGACCTAACCTTATTGATTTCTGGTTGCATTTAGGGCGATGGTAGGTAGGAAATCAATGCGCATGTGAGAATTCTTGTTTGCATGCCTAATGAGACACAATGGGAGATCAAAATGGCCGCGCCAAAAAAAGCCTCGGTAAAAAAGACACAACCGAAGAATTCGACTGTTAAAGCGGTCTCCAAGCCCAAGGGTATCAAGAAGCACCAGCTCCGCTCTAAGCTGTGGTTCGATAATCCTGAAAATCCGGGCATGACGGCGCTCTATTTGGAGCGGTATCTGAATTTTGGTCTCACGCGCGAAGAGCTCCAGTCGGGTAAGCCAATCATCGGTATTGCTCAGACGGGATCTGATTTGTCGCCGTGCAATCGGCACCACCTTGATCTGGCGAAGCGTGTTCGTGAGGGTATTACGGCTGCTGGTGGCGTCGCTTTCGAGTTTCCGGTTCATCCGATTCAGGAAACGGGCAAGCGCCCAACGGCCTCACTTGATCGTAATCTTGCCTATCTGGGGCTTGTGGAAGTCCTTTACGGCTATCCGCTCGATGGTGTTGTGCTAACGACAGGCTGCGACAAAACGACCCCGGCCTGCATTATGGCGGCGGCCACCGTCAATATTCCTTCGATTGTGCTCTGTGGCGGGCCCATGCTGAACGGCTGGTACCATGGTGAGCGCACCGGTTCGGGCACCGTCGTTTGGCGTCAACGCGAGCGGCTTGCTGCTGGCGAAATTAATTATGATGAATTCATGGAAATCGTGGCTTCGTCTGCGCCATCCGTTGGCCATTGCAACACGATGGGTACAGCGTCAACCATGAACTCATTGGCCGAAGCGCTCGGCATGACATTGCCAGGATGCGCCGCTATTCCAGCTCCTTATCGTGAGCGCGGACAAATTGCCTATGAGACGGGTGTTCGTGCGGTTCAAATGGTTTGGGAAGATCTGAAGCCATCCGATATCATGACGCGTGAAGCCTTTGAAAATGCGATTATCGTGAATTCGGCTATTGGCGGATCAACCAATGCACCTATTCATATCAATGCGATTGCGCGTCATATCGGCGTCGATTTGAAGGTCGAAGATTGGCAGAAGATCGGTCATAAGGTTCCTTTGCTCGTTAATTTGCAGCCAGCCGGAAAATATCTCGGTGAAGAATTCCACCGCGCGGGTGGTGTTCCTGCTGTCATTAATGAATTGATGAAAAAGAAGCTTATCCGTGAGGGAGCGCTTACGGCCAATGGCAAGCCAATGGGCGAGAATTGTGCCACCACGACCGTGATCGATAAGGATGTTATTTTCCCGATCAACAAGCCTTTGAAAAAGGACGCTGGCTTCCTTGTTCTGAAAGGTAATTTGTTTGATAGCGCTGTGATGAAGACGAGCGTTATTTCAGATGAATTCCGCGCGCGCTATCTCTCCAATCCAAACGACCCGGAAGCGTTTGAGGGGCGCGCTATCGTCTTCGAAGGCCCTGAAGATTATCACCATCGTATCGATGATCCAAAATTGAAGATTGATGCCAATTGCATGCTGTTTATTCGTGGTACGGGCCCTATCGGTTATCCGGGTGCGGCTGAAGTCGTAAACATGCAGCCCCCTGCGGCGCTGATCAAGAAGGGTATTATGGCCTTGCCATGTATTGGCGATGGTCGCCAATCGGGCACTTCCGGATCGCCTTCGATTCTGAATGCTTCGCCTGAAGCTGCTGCCAATGGTGGATTGGCGATCTTGCGCACGAATGATCGCGTGCGGATTGATCTTAAAAAAGGCACCGCTGACATTTTGATCTCGAAAGAGGAGTTGGCGCAGCGCCGTGCGGATCTCATGAAACATGGCGGCTTCCAATATCCTGCAAGCCAGACCCCATGGCAGGAAATTCAGCGCAGCATGGTGGATCAGCTGTCGGACGGCATGGTCCTGAAGCCGGCAGTTAAATATCAACGCGTTGCTCAAAAATTTGGCGTCGCGCGCGATAACCACTAGGCTTATTAATCCTATCCTTCGATTGTGCTTGTGATGGTCGGGCTAATCCCGACCATCATTAATAAGAGGCAAAAGTGTTTGCGTTCTTAACCTCTTACCTTGAACCAGAATTCCTTCATCGAAAAGCTCGCCGAACGCCATGTCTGCAAATAATAGTGTTTCAGTTCCCGATCCGATCAGCGGTCTCCTTATCGGGAAAGAACTTGATGCGCATCCTGCACCGCGCCCTGAGCGGGTCGTAATAGAAGGGCAGTATGTTCGGTTGGAGCCGCTTGATTCCGCTAAGCATACGGACAATCTTTTTGCCGCTTCCCATGGTCCCGATAAAGATGTCATTTGGCAATATTTATTTGAACCGCCATTTGAAGATCTAGCCGCATTTCGAGCCCATATTGAGCGCAAGTCAGCTTCTGAAGATCCATTGTTTTATGCGATCATTGATAAGGCTTCAGGTAAAGCTGTTGGCTATGAGACCTTGATGCGGATCGACACCGTCCATCGTGTTATTGAAGTTGGTAACATCATGTACGGCTCACCGCTTCAAAAAACGCCCGGTGCTATTGAGGCACAATATCTTTTGATGCGATATATTTTTGATACCCTCGGATATCGCCGTTATGAATGGAAATGTAACGCTTTAAACGAACCATCAAGACGCGCAGCTGTCCGGTTTGGGTTTTCTTTTGAGGGAATATTCCGCCAGCATATGATGGTGCGTGGCAGAAACCGCGATACAGCATGGTACTCCATTCTCGATTCAGAGTGGTCAAAACAAAAGGCTGCGTTTGAAGCATGGTTATCGCCCAGCAATTTTGACACGTCGGGGCAGCAAAAAAGACGATTAAGCGAATTCAAATAAAATAAGGGAGAGACGACAATGGCGGGACGTTTAAAAGGAAAGATTGCGGTTGTAACGGCCGCTGGCCAAGGGATCGGCCGGGCGATTGCCGAGGCTTTTGTTCGCGAAGGTGCAATCGTTTGGGCGACCGATCGTGACACGGATAAATTAGAGGGCCTTTCCCGCGCCAAGCGCCGGAAGCTTGATGTGCTGTCGGATAAAGCCGTCAATAGCTTTGCTGAAAAGGTTGGAACGATTGATATTCTCGTCAACGCCGCAGGCTTTGTGCATCATGGCACCGTGCTTGAGTGCGACGATAAAGATTGGGATTTTTCGATGAATCTCAATGTCAAATCAATGCACCGTACGATTAAGGCCTTCATGCCTGGTATGCTAGCCAAAGGGCATGGCTCCATCGTCAATATTGCATCAGGCGCAGGATCCGTCAGAGGTATTCCAAACCGTTATGTTTACGGTGCATCCAAAGCGGCCGTCATCGGCTTAACGAAAGCTGTTGCAGCTGATTTTATCAAAAAGGGTATTCGTGCGAACGCGATTTGCCCAGGTACGATTCAATCTCCGTCGCTTGATGAGCGCATCGTGACCTTGGCAAAAACCCAAGGCATTACGGAAGCTGCTGCACGTCAGGCCTTTATTGATCGCCAGCCGATGGGTCGCCTCGGAACAGCTGAGGAAATTGCCATGTTGGCGGTTTATTTGGCATCTGACGAGTCAAGTTATACCACTGGACAGATCCATCTTGCCGATGGCGGTTTTGCGCTTTAACCCCTAATTGAGGTCAATTTTATGCATATTCTCATCATCGGTGCTGCGGGCATGGTCGGCCGCAAGCTGGCAAATCAGCTCGCAAAAGACGGTCATCTTGGTGGCAAAGAAATTACAAAAGCAACCTTACATGATGTTGTCGAGCCGACAGCGCCTAGCGGTGCGAAGTTCTCGTCGACCCTCATCGCATCTGACTTCTCGCTTCCGGGCGAGGCTGCAAAGCTGGTTGCCGGTAGACCGGATGTCATTTTTCATTTAGCGGCGATCGTATCTGGCGAGGCGGAACAAAATTTTGACCTCGGCTATCGCATCAATCTTCATGGCACGATGGAGCTCTTCGCAGCTATTCGCGCGGTGGGTGATGGCTATCGGCCGCGTGTTGTGTTCACATCGTCCATCGCTGTTTATGGCGCTCCATTTCCGGATGCCATTGGCGATGAATTCTTTACGACGCCTCTGACTTCTTATGGGACGCAAAAGGCGATCGGCGAATTATTATTGGCCGATTATTCCCGTAAAGGTTTCTTTGATGGTATTGGTATTCGCCTGCCGACTATTTGCGTGCGTCCGGGCAAGCCTAATAAGGCGGCATCGGGCTTCTTTTCCAATATTATTCGCGAGCCTTTAGCAGGTCATGAAGCCGTACTTCCGGTTTCAGAAAGCGTTCGTCATTGGCATGCTAGCCCGCGTTCTGCGGTTGGTTTTTTAATGCATGCGGCAACGCTTGATTTGAACCTTGTTGGCCCACGGCGGAATTTGGCGATGCCGGGTCTGTCTGTGACAGTTGGTGAACAGATCGAAGCTTTGAGAAAGGTTGCGGGAGAAAAGGTTGTGGCGCGTATTAGGCGCGAGCCTGACCCGGCCATCATCAAGATTGTCGATGGCTGGGCAACGCGGCTTGATGCCAAGCGTGCAACTTCTCTCGGGTTTAAAGCAGAAGCGACGTTTGAAGAAATTATCCGCGTTCACATTGAAGATGAATTAGGGGGCAAAATAGCCTGATTGGCTTTTTGGTTTTCATTTATAATAAAAAGGGGCGGCTAGGTTAGCCGCCCCTTTTCATGGTCTAGAATATAATAATCTTACCAGCTCTTAAAAGGCGTTTCCGCTACAGGCGTAACTGGTGCTTTGCCAGACTGGAACGCGAGAATATTATCAACGACCAATTGGCCCATCAAATTACGGGTATGATGAGAAGCAGAGCCGACATGCGGCAGCAGAACAATATTATCCATCGCGATGAGTTCGGCTGGAACGTGAGGTTCATCTTCGAACACATCAAGACCGGCGGAGAAGATCACCTTATCTTGTAAGGCTTTGATCAGCGCTTTTTCATCAACAACACTGCCGCGACCTATATTGATCAGCACGCCTTTTGGCCCCAGCGCGGCGAGCACTTCCGCGTTAATGGTATGGAATGTTGCAGAACCACCAGGAGCCACACTCAAAAGAATATCAACATCTTTGGCCATGCCAACAAGTGTTGGATAATAGGGATAGGAGACGTCCTTTTGCTGGTTACGACCGTGATAGACAATTTTAAGTCCGAAAGCCTCGCACCGCGCGGCAATGGCTTTGCCGATGCGACCGAGCGCTAATATGCCGACTGTCTTGCCACGTAGCGTATTATGGGTCAGCGGATAGGGCCCCTTTGAAGCCCATTGGCCGGCTCTCAAATAGCGTTCAGATTGTGACAATTCACGCATGGTCATAATAAGAAGTCCCAATGCCGTGTCGGCGACTTCTTCGGTCAAGACATCGGGTGTATTTGAAACGATGATTCCGTGCTGACCCGCCCAAGCGGCGTCTACCGTGTCGTAGCCAACACCAAAATTTGCGACGATCTTGAGGTTAGGGAACTGCGACATATAAGCGCCATCGACTTTGATGTGGCCGCCTGTCGCAATGGCGCCGATCTTTGAAGCATT
>JAPJMW010000019.1 GCA_026461505.1 Beijerinckiaceae bacterium | reverse complement strand
GACCTGGCTTGCGACATTGATATATTTGCGTCCGGCATCCTGCGCCTGAATGACCGCTTGCTGGAGATCGCAGTCGCTTCTGACACTGGCCAGCTTAATCAGCATCGGGAGATTGATCCCAGCTACAACCTCGGTTCGGCCTGCTCCCATCACCGAAATCGCTAGATTTGAAGGCGTTCCACCAAACATATCGGTCAAAACGACGACGCCATCGCCGGAATCAACGTGGCTCACCGCGTCGATAATTTCGGTACGTCGTACTTCCATATCGTCTTCTGGGCCGATCGTGACGGTTTTAATTTGCTTTTGCTGGCCAACAACGTGTTCCAACGCCGAAAGGAACTCGATCGCAAGCCTACCGTGCGTGACGAGTACCATTCCAATCATTGCGACATCCCCTTCATACGCGTCATCGTAATCATGAACGCCAGCGACGACTGGATAATGCGGACCCAATTCATCTTTTGTTGTTGTATCATAAGAACTTAAATCGACAAGTTGCCCAATCCCAGCGCTGCCAAAACCAATTCGGCGCTCTGGTGTGTTACCCTAATTCGGCGAATTGAAATGCCCAACACTGTATCGGACATATCCAAAGGATCCGGATATCGTATGCTTAGCACAGGTTCACAATCGACGAGAAGTCGAATTACAGCCCGATTTTCGTAGTCTACATCTCTAATTCCGATGCCTCGGATTTCAATTTGACCAGCGATGAGGGGATGACCTGTGGCAATGAGCCGACCGCTAATGGCTTCCAGTACAATACGATCATCTCCAACCATGCGAGCAAAATAGCCATTTTGGCTCGCCAAATGGATTAGTCGGTGTGAAAGCGTGGATTTTCCGCTGCCTGATGGTCCTCGAATAAGGATGCCGGAATCCCCGATTACAAGACAATTGGCATGAATGGCCTTATCGTCCGACGGCTGTGTCATCGATGAGCGGCAGGCAGTTGGATGATGAAACGTGCGCCAATCGGCTCGGATTCAATGCCGGATTCTGCATCGGCATAGCGATTTTCAGCCCATATAGCGCCATTATGCGCGGCAATGATCTGGCGTGAAATGGAAAGGCCCAGCCCGGAATTTTGGCCAAATCCCTGATCAGGCCTGTCCGTGTAGAAGCGTTCAAATATTCGCTCAAGGGCGTGGACGGGAATGCCCGGGCCGTCGTCATCGACAATAATTTGGATTTTATCGTCAATGCGAGACAGCGAGAGACGCACGGTTGCGTTTGGGTTTGAAAAGGATTTCGCGTTATCGATAAGATTATTGATCACCTGACTGATCCGCGAATCGTGCCCAATCATTTCATAGGCTTGCAAGCCTAAACTATGATCGGACACCTTAAATTCGGTCTTGATGGTTTCTCCTGACCGGATGCCATTGGCAATCGTGACAATGGCAGAAATCAGTTTCGCCACATCGAAACGCTTCTCGTCATTTCGGGCCAGCTCCGCATCCAACCGTGAGGCGTCAGAAATATCGCTAATCAACCGATCAAGGCGGTTCACATCGTGCTTGATAACCTCGAGCAAGCGGGAACGGCTTTCATCGCTTTTTGCTAGTGGCCATGTTTCGACAGCGCTTCTTAACGATGTCAGAGGGTTTTTGAGCTCGTGCGCTACATCCGCAGCGAAGCTTTCAATTGCTTCAATCCGGTCATAGAGCGCATCGGTCATATCCCGAAGTGATCCGGATAAATGTCCGATTTCGTCGCTTCGATTGGTAAAATCGGGGATTTCGGTACGGGTCCGGATTCCGCGACGAACGCGGTCGGCAGCCCCGGACAGCCTGCGGATGGGACCAGCAATGGTTCCTGCAAATAAGGCCGAAACTATGATCATAACGGACGCAGCGATGGCAAAAATCCGGAGAATGGAAAGCCGCTCGGTGCGGATAATGGAGTCAATATCGCCACCAAGCGTTGAAAGCAGGAGTGCCCCACGGACCATGCGTGATTTCTGGATGGGAACGGCAACGGAAACGATCGTCTCGCCAGCGCTATTGACCCGCACAACGCTTGCGGGCGAGCCACTAAACGCTTGTTTCACTTCAGAAATATTTCGCCCATGTACCGCAGAAGGATCATCATTTTTGATGCTAACCCTTGGTCCAAACCCGTGCTTTACAATATCCCATGTGCGTGAAATGAGCGTTTCCTCGCCCTCGTTTGGCGGGGGTAATTCGGCCCGCAAAATATCGCCGGGCGAATACATGGCCGCAGTATCGATCAATAATTCGCCGTCCTGATCGAAAATGCGCGCTCTGGTCCGGGTTGGCGTCACCAAACGGCGCAAAAGAGGGGCTACTCGCACTGGATTAATGGAAAATTCGGTGTCATCGTCTCCGGCGATGGTGCTTTCGCCCGCCTGTAACATCAGTAATTTTTCGGGATCGATGGAAATCGATTCAACATCCAGCGTCGCCGAGGCCGATACAGCTGAGGCGATGATTTCGCCTTGGGTGAGGAGGCTTTCGACGCGGGAATCGATTAATCCCTGCCGGAATTGGTTTAAGTAAAGAAAACCCAATAAGAGCGCGAAGAGTCCCGCAAGGTTGAGAACGACAATGCGTCGCACAAGGCTGGAGGACGCTCTTAAAACGATGAAGCGAAAAAAACGACGAGCGCGTTGGATCAATGTGTAGCTTTGCAGATTTCGATTTGATCGAGCTTCGTCATTTTGAGGCCGTTTCATGGATTATAGGGCCGTCTCATTCCGAAAATCGGTAGCCGACGCCGTAAAGCGTGTCGATCTTGTCGAAATCATCGTCAACAGCTTTGAATTTTTTGCGCAAGCGTTTGATGTGACTGTCGATGGTTCGATCATCGACATAGACCTGATCGTCATAGGCGGCGTCCATGAGGGCGTTGCGGCTCTTAACCACGCCGGGACGCTGGGCAAGCGCTTGAAGGATTAGGAATTCAGTCACCGTCAGCGTCACAGGAAGGCCCTTCCAGGTGCAGGCGTGGCGTTCTGTGTCCATGCGGAGTTCGCCGCGGTCCAAGACCTTCGTATCGCCTTCCTTGGCCGGTGGCGCGTCTTTGGCGCCGATCCGCCTTAGAATGGCTTTAACGCGCTCGACAAGGAGGCGTTGGGAGAAGGGTTTGCGGATAAAATCGTCGGCACCCATTTTCAGCCCGAACAATTCGTCGATTTCCTCGTCCTTGGAGGTTAGAAAAATCACCGGAAGATCGGATTTTTGGCGCAGGCGGCGCAGCAACTCCATACCGTCCATTCTGGGCATTTTGATATCAAAAATGGCCAAATCGGGTGGATTTTGCTTCAATCCTTCGAGCGCCGTTGCGCCATCCGTATAGGTTTCGACGCGAAACCTTCCGCTTCTAAGGCGATGGAAACGGAGGTGAGGATGTTCCGGTCATCATCAACAAGGGCGATTGTGGGCATAGGCGCGGGCTCCGATAGTCGGGGTTCAATCTAATCGCAAATTCTAGAACATAGCGAGGCCAAATTGTGGCAGAGCTCCTGCTTTGACCTAAAAAATGCTGAAAAGTCTTGACGGAAGGGGCAACTTTGCTTCTTTCAAGACATGGCTGAGCCGTTTGACCCTGTCCAATCTGCCAATGAGAGTGCGCGCGAAACCACGCGGCAATTGCTGCGTGAAGCGCGGTTTGGCACGCTCGCGACCATGAATGAGAACGGCTATCCCTTTGCAAGCCTTGTGACATTTGCGCTTGATCGGGCTCAAACCCCGTTTTTGCTGGTCTCAAGGCTTTCCGGCCATACCAAACACCTTTTAGCGGACCCACGATGCTCGCTTTTGGTGGGGGAGCCGGGCAAGGGAGACCCGTTGGCGCATGCAAGAATAACCATACAGTGTTCGGCCAGTATTATTGACCGGGCGAGCGACGAAAACATTATTTTGCGGACACTATTCATTGCACGCCACCCCAAGGCGGCGCTTTATATTGACTTTCCTGACTTCCTATACATTCGACTTACTATGATGGAGGCCAGTCTGAATGGCGGGTTCGGCAAGGCCTTCCGTCTCAAAAGCGATGATTTGCGATAGATAAGTCCAGTGCTTCGAGTGAATAAGCCCAGTGGGTTCGATACATAAAAGGCAGGTTTCGATAATCAGATCGATTGATTATAGGCTCCAACCTCGGGGCTGAGCCGAATAAGGTCATCGACCGCCTTAAACATCTCCCGCATCCGCGCTTCCGAGACGGGACTCTCGCAGACAACCACGAGCTCCGGCTTATTCGATGACGCGCGTACCAAGCCCCAGGTGCCATCCTCGGCTGTTACACGGATACCGTTCACGGTAACGATGTCACGGATCTTTTGGCCGGCGAAGGCGAGGCCATTTTTTTGCATCGCTTCAATGTCGGCTTTCACCCGTTCGACGACGCCATATTTTACTTCATCGCCGCAATGGGGCGACATTGTGGGCGTGCCCCATGTTTTGGGCAGCGCACGGTAAAGATCCGCCATGGATTTATCCGGATTGCGCTCCAGCATATCCAGCACGGCGATGGCAGTTACGAGCCCGTCATCATAGCCGCGACCGACGGGTGCGTTGAAGAAAAAGTGTCCGGATTTTTCAAAGCCTGCGAGGGCTTTTAAATCAGCAACGCGGCGCTTGATGTAAGAGTGGCCTGTCTTCCAATAATCGGCTTTGACACCGTTTTGAATGAGCACTGGATCGGTTGCAAAAAGGCCTGTTGATTTCACATCAACAACAAAGGTTGCGCCATGATGCAGGCTGGATAAATCACGCGCCAACATCACACCAATCTTATCGGCGAAAATCTCGTTGCCTTCATCTTCGACGACACCGCAACGATCCCCATCACCATCGAAACCTAAGGCAACATCGGCTTTATGCTCATGTACGGCATGCGCCATCGCGTGCAGCATTTCCATGTCTTCAGGGTTCGGATTGTAGCGCGGGAAAGTGTAATCTAATTCCGCATCCATCGGCACAACTTCAACGCCGAGCTTTTCTAAAATGCCCGGTGCGAAAGCGCCTGCTGTGCCATTGCCGCAAGCAGCGATGACTTTCATTTTGCGGGTATAGGGTTTGCGCGTTGTTAAATCCGCGATGTAACGATCAGCGAAATTTTCGACGAAGCGATAGGCGCCGCCATCGGCATAAGATCCACGTCCTTCGAGGACGATTTCTTTTAAGCGATTCATTTCAATGGGACCAAAGGTGACAGGGCGTTGCGCGCCCATTTTCACACCCGTCCAGCCATTATCATTATGCGAGGCGGTGACCATCGCCACGCATGGCACATCCAATTCGAACTGCGCGAAATAAGCCATAGGCGACATCGCCAAGCCGATATCATGTACTTTGCATCCGGCGGCCATGAGTCCGTTGATCAAGGCCATTTTGATGGAGGATGAATAGCCGCGATAATCATGCCCTGTAACGATTTCCGGCTTCACGCCCATTTCGCGGATCAGCGTACCAAGGCCCAAGCCTAAAGCCTGCACGCCCATGAGGTTAATTTCTTTTTCAAACAACCAGCGCGCATCATATTCGCGAAAGCCCGTTGGCTTGACGAGAGGCAGGGTCTCGTAGCCGAGCGTGTTGGGGGTAAGCGAGGATACGGGCTTTGGGAACATGAAGGGGATTCCGGTGATCGTGAGCTAGGCTGTTGGAGTTACTGTGTCGCTTTAGGAAGGGGATGCGTCAAGGGCGTAATGTTACGTTATTTCATTCAGCCCTTAAGTGCGGCCTCAATCGCATCTTTGGAAGGCAGGCTCGGTTGGGCACCGTTTATGGTGCAGGCGAGGCTGCCTGCGGTTACACCTCGGGCCAAAGCGCCTGTGAAGCCGAAGCCTTGATCGAGTGCTGCGGCAAAGGCCCCGCAAAACGCGTCGCCCGCTGCGGTTGTGTCGACTACGGTGACAGAGGGTGCGGGGATCTGACGGCGTACGCCATCCGTCCATCCGACAGCGCCCTCGCTGCCCAAGGTGACGATGCAGGCGATGTTCCGCGCCGAGGCGATGGCCTTGGCAGCATCGGTCGGGCTGTCTGCCGATAGGCCAAAGCCTTTGGCGACCACCATCGCTTCGTGCTCGTTGACGAGGATAATGTCGAGGAGATTGGCGAGCTCTTCGGTGACGATGCCTGCGGGCGCGACATTGAGCAAGACGCGTGCGCCTTTGGATTTGGCAAAACGGGCGGCGGCGATTTGCTCGGCTTCCGGTACTTCGCGTTGCATTAACAGCGTATCTTTGTGCCCGATGGCGATGGCTTCAAGCGCCTTCGCGCTCGCGTAAGCATTGGCACCTGAGGCAACGGTGATGGCGTTTTCGCCATTGTGATCGACTGTAATAAAGGCCGCACCTGTGGGCGCTGCGACTTTGACGACAGCGCTGCAATCAACGCCTGCGTCGATCAAAAGCCCAAGGCCGATGGCGGCGAAGGGGTCATCGCCCACCGCGCCCGCCATGATGGTCGGTGATCCTGCGCGTTGGGCGGCGAGTGCTTGATTGGCTCCCTTGCCGCCGGGGATGACATCATAGGCCGGCCCCAACACGGTTTCGCCGGGCTTCGGGATAGACGTCACGCGGGTGACGAAATCGACATTGACGGATCCGAAGACAATGATCATGGGCGGCTCGCTTGATAGGCTTTGATGAAACGGGTGGCACGAAGGCCAACTTCTTCAGGCGTAACACCGGGCGCATAAAGCGAGGAGCCGATGCCATACCCTGCAAGCGGCGTTGAGGCATATGTGGCAAAGCTTGCTTCACCCACACCACCCACCAGCACCATGCGCGAGCCTTTGGGCAATATGGCGTTGAGCGCTTTGACGCCCTGGGGCGACATGAGTTCACCGGGGAAAATTTTAAGCACATCCGCGCCTGCATCGAGCGCCGCAATAGCTTCTGTCGGCGTGAAGAAACCGGGGGCGGAGACGAGGCCTAGGTTTTTCGCATGCGATATGACTTCGGGGTTCGCGTTTGGCGACACAATCAGCGTGCCTCCCGCTTGTGCGACGCGATCCACTTCGGTGCGGCGATAAACCGTTCCGGCACCTACCACGGCGCGGCCTTTCAAGGCGGAGGCGAGTTTGCCGATGCTGTCATAGGGCTCGGGCGAATTGAGAGGGACTTCCAAAATCGTGATGCCTGCAGCAACGAGCGCTTCGCCAACGGCCACTGCCTCATCCGGATGAAGCCCGCGCAGAATCGCAATCAGGGGGCAGGTGGCGAAGGCTTTATCGAAGACGGAGATCGAGGACATTGTAGAAGCGTTCCTTACGCCATGAGCAACCGAGCAAGGCCCGCAGTGAAGCATGATTCGGTCGCGATGGTATGGCAAGTGCGACCGCGCGCGGCGAGCGCTTGAGTGTAGGAGTCGACGATGATGCCATCGGCAATCAGCACGATATCGCCGCCCGATGGACCCATCTCTAAGCCGGCATCGACTTCCGCGCCGATCAGGAGCCCCGAGAGGAAGGGGGCGACTTCATGCCCGCTAATATCGCCTAAAAGCACAGAAGTGCGGGCAGCGAAGGCTAAATGGGTGAGGCCGCCTTTGCGTTTGGCCGCTTCGACGCCCTTGGTAAAGCCAGTCGCGTCATCAGGCTCTTCGCGGAGCTTGCCCAAAATGGTTTGGCTGAGCAGCGTGGCGTAGAATTCGCCCGTCATGAAGGTGGCGAAGCTTTTGATTTGGCCGTTTTCGATTTGCACCCATTTGGAATGCGTGCCCGGCAAAATGACGGTGCCGTTTTGGATCCCCGTGCCGAGCGCCAAGGTTTCCTCGCCGCGCATGACATCGGGTGCGCCTGCTGCATCGCGTGTTGAAAGGCCCGGTACGATGCGGGCTTTGCGGCCATTGCCGATATCGACTTCCGCCATGGCTTCTGCGATGTCGGATGCGGTGGCCGGACAGACGCGATAAGGCGCCTCGACCCAACCATTGCGGCTTCCGACCATGCCCGCCATGATCACGGGCAGATCGGGGTGACGTGCCAGCCACATGCCGCAGCGGATGACGAGCACGGCGGGAAAACCGCCGGGCTTTACCGCCATAATGCCATCTTCTGAGGAGACGCGCTCCAACACCGCGCCCGCGCTATCCAACAGATAGGCGCGGAAGCGGGTTGTTCCCCAATCAATGGCGATGAGCGCAGGCGTTGTCATGGGGACGATTAGACCCAACCGCCATCCACCACATATTGCTGGTTGGTCATCGCTTCGGCTTCAGATGACGCCATAAACACGGTTACCTTGGCGATATCCGCAGGCACCAATTTGCGCTTGAGGCATTGGCGGATCATCAATTCCTTCTCACCTTCCGGCGTGAGCCAGAGTGACTTTTGGCGCTCGGTCATGATCCAGCCTGGTGCAATCGCGTTGCAGCGGATGTTCCATTGGCCGAAATCACGGGCCAGCGAACGGGTGAGTCCAAGAACACCCGATTTAGCAGCCGTGTAGGCCGCCATGCCGCCTTGGCCAACCATCCACGAGGTCGAGCCGAAATTGATGATGACGCCATCATTGGCTGCCTTCATATCCTCCATCACCGCTTGGGCGCAGAAGAATTGATGTTTCAGATTGGTGGCGAAACGCTCATCCCAATATTCCGATGTCACATCTTCCATCTTGTGGCGCTGATCATGCGCGGCATTGTTGATGAGCACCGTGATCGGGCCAATGGCTGTACGGCAATGTTTAACGGCTGCTTGCAGTGCCGGAATATTGGTGAGGTCACACGCTTCGAAATGCACGTTCCAGCCTTTGGCCGCGCAATCGGCAGCCACTTTTTTGCCTGCTTCGACATTGATGTCGATAAAGGCGACTTTCGCCTTTTGGCGAGCGAAGTGATGGACGATTGATTCGCCAATGCCCGAGCCGCCGCCCGTGACGAGCACGCCTTTGCCTTCTAGATCGGGATAGATTGCGCCTTTGATGTCGGTCATTGTGGTTTCCTCGGTTGGAAGTGTGGATTATCGATTGCTGGCAGTGATGGCATGGCGGTGTTACGCTGTCCAGATTGTGGGCGAAGGATTGAAGGTATCGGCCTGACGCGATACGATCTTTGGCATGAACCCGATTTTTTCAAATATCCAAACCTCTGTCTTTGAAACCATGTCGAAGCTTGCGCGTGAAACGGGCGCGATCAATCTTGGCCAAGGGTTTCCGGACGGTCCCGGTCCGCGCGACGTGTTGGAAAAAGCGGCCGACGCCGTTGTGAACGGCTGGAACCAATACCCGCCAATGCCGGGCCTGCCCGAATTGCGACAAGCCGTCGCACGCCATTATGCCGAGCATCAAAACGTGTCGCTCGATTGGGAGCGCGAGGTGATGATCACCTCGGGGGCGACCGAGGCGATTGCGGGTGCGTTGATGGCACTCATCACGCCCGGTGATGAGGTGATTTTGTTTCAACCCATGTATGACGCCTATCTGCCTTTGGTGCTTCGCGCCGGTGGCGTGCCGAAATTTGTGGCGCTACAGCCACCCCATTGGCGCTTTGACGAGGCGATGCTCGAGGCTGCGTTTACCGATAAAACGCGTGTGGTGTTTTTGAATAATCCGCTCAATCCGTCAGCCGTGGTTTTGCCGCGCGAAGACCTCGATTTGCTCGCACGATTTTGCGTGAAGCATGATGCGATTTTGCTCTCGGATGAAGTGTGGGAGCATGTGATTTTTGACGGACGCGAGCATGTCTCGGCCCTATCCATTCCTGCGTTGCGCGAGCGTACGGTGAAGATCGGATCGGCGGGTAAAATCTTTTCGCTCACGGGCTGGAAAGTTGGCTTCAGCTGCGCGGCACCGGAACTCTTTCGTGTGCTGACCAAAGCGCATCAATATATTACCTTTACCACGCCGCCGAACTTGCAAACGGCTGTGGCGTATGGGCTTCAAAAAGAACGCGCTTATTTCGATACGATGCGCGCGGATTTTACCCGCAGCCGCGATCGATTTACGAAAGGCCTCATCGATTTGGGCTTTGACGTGTTGCCGAGCCAAGGCAGCTATTTTGTGAATGTGAACATCGCACCTTTGGGTGAAAACGACGATGTCGATTTCTGTATGCGATTGGTGAAAGAGCACGGCGTGGCGGCGATTCCGGTATCGGCGTTTTATGCGGAAATTCCGGTGAAGACCGTGGTGCGGTTTTGCTTTGCGAAACGCGATGAAGTGCTCGATGGGGCGCTGGAGCGGTTGGCGGGTGTGAGAGGGTAGGTTTTTCTCCTTCTCCCCTTGCGGGAGAAGGTGTCATGCGAAGCATGACGGATGAGGGGTGCTCGTGGCGAGCACACTCCTCACCCGACCCCCATTCGGGGGCCACCCTCTCCCGCAAGGGGAGAGGGACGATAAAAAAATTATCCGAGGTTCAGCTCCTTAAAAAAGTCATTCCCCTTGTCATCAATGACAATAAATGCGGGGAAATTTTCGACCTCGATTTTCCAGATCGCTTCCATGCCGAGCTCTGGATATTCCAGCACTTCAACATGCTTGATGCAGTCTTGCGCGAGCCGTGCCGCAGGGCCACCGATGGAGCCTAAATAGAAGCCGCCATATTTTTTGCAGGCTTCGCGCACCTCTGAGGAGCGGTTGCCTTTGGCGAGCATCACCATGGAGCCGCCGGCGGTTTGGAATTGGGCAACGAAACTGTCCATGCGGCCTGCTGTTGTTGGGCCGAACGAGCCTGAGGCATAGCCTGCCGGAGTCTTGGCGGGGCCTGCGTAATAAACCGGATGATTTTTAAAATAATCCGGCATCGGTTCACCACGATCCAAACGCTCGCGGATTTTGGCGTGGGCTGAGTCACGCGCAACGATCAGTGTTCCGGTGAGCGAGAGGCGCGTTCTGATCGGGTGTGAGGAGAGGGTTGCAAGGATTTCCGACATCGGTTGGTTGAGGTCGATGTTCACGCAATGCGCGGTGAATTCGCTCTCGTCTAAATCGGGGAGGTAATGCGAGGGATCGGCTTCGAGCTGTTCCAAGAACACACCGTCTTTGGTGATCTTGCCGATGGCTTGACGGTCGGCCGAGCAGGAGACCCCCAAGCCGATGGGAAGCGACGCGCCGTGGCGGGGCAGGCGAATGACGCGGATATCGTGGCAGAAATATTTGCCGCCGAATTGTGCGCCGACGCCTAAGGATTGTGTGAGCTTGTGCACCTCTTCTTCCATCGCGAGATCACGGAAAGCGTGGCCCGCTTCCGAGCCGTGCGTGGGCAGGGAATCATAATACCGCGTTGAGGCGAGTTTCACGGTTTTCATCACGAGTTCGGCAGACGTCCCGCCGATGACGATGGCCAAATGGTAAGGCGGGCAGGCGGAGGTGCCGAGGGTGAGGATTTTTTCTTTCAAGAACGCAATCAGGCGATCATGGGTCAGCACCGAAGGGGTGGCTTGATAGAGAAAGCTTTTATTCGCCGAGCCACCGCCTTTGGCGACGAAAAGGAATTTATAGTCGTCCTCGCCTTCGGCATAAAGATTAATCTCGGCGGGAAGGTTCGTCTTGGTGTTTTTTTCTTCAAACATCGAGACGGGAGCGACTTGCGAATAGCGCAGGTTTTTCTCGAAATAGGCGTCTTGGATGCCGCCTGCGATCGCGTCCTCGTCATAGCCTTCGGTGAGGACATAACGGCCGCGCTTGGCCGAGACAATCGCGGTGCCTGTGTCCTGACACATCGGCAAAACGCCGCCTGCCGCGATATTGGCATTTTTCAACAGGTCAAAGGCGACGAAACGATCATTGGGGGTGGCTTCCGGATCGTCGAGAATTTTACGGAGCTGGGCGAGGTGGCCAGGGCGCAACAAATGGTTGATGTCGATGAAGGCTTGCTTGGCCAAAGCGCGGATGGCTTCGGGCTTCACGTTCAAGAAAGTGCGGCCACCGACGGTCTCAACGCTCACGCCTTCACTGGAGAGTTTGCGGTAGGGCGTCGTATCAGGGCCGAGCTGGAACAGGTTGGATGGGGATTGGGACATGACGGCCTCCGACGATACAGGGATAATTTCTGGCGAAAGAGATAGATCAACTCAGCGTTCCACGCTACACCACTCGGCATTCTACTATGGGCTTGTTTCGATAAGGTGACCTCTTCATGTTCGCGCATCCGGTTCTCATTGCTGATATTGGCGGTACCAATTCACGGTTTGCTTTGGCCGCCACGCCGGGCAAAGATCCTGTCATCGTCAACCGCTTGCAAACCAAGGATTTTCCGGATCCCGAGTCCGCCGTTCGTACCGTTTTAGCGGATATGAAAGACAAGCCGCGTTCGGCAATTATGTGTGTTGCGGGGCCTGTCGTTGATAAGCGCGCGCATTTGACGAACGCGTCCTGGACCATTGACGGCCCGAAATTGGCCAAGACATTCGGCTTTGAAAGCGGCCTTTTGCTGAATGATTTTGAGGCGCAAGCGCTCTCTTTGCCCGCGTTACGGTCTGAATGGTTGAAGCAGATCGGTGAGGCCGCCCCTGCCTTGGACGCAGGGCCTCAGGTGATTTTAGGCCCCGGTACGGGATTAGGCATTGGCGCGCTTTTGACGGTTGGTGGCCGCTATATCCCCGTTGCGAGTGAAAGCTGCCATATTGATTTCGGCCCTGTGGGCAAAGAGGAAGAGGCGTTTTGGCCGCATCTCGAGCGGGTTTTGGGGCGTGTGACGACCGAATCGGTGATGTCGGGTCCGGGCCTCGTTCGTGTCCACCGCGCGCGGCTTTTGGCCAAAGGCCAATCCATGCCGCCGGAAACCGGTGTTGAAATCGTCAATGCGGCGCTTTCGAACCCGAAATCGGAAGAACGCGCCACGGTGAACGCCTATGTGCGCATCATTGCGCGTTTTGCGGGCGATATCGCGATTACCTTCATGGCCTCGGGCGGCGTCACTTTGGCGGGCGGGATTTTGCCGCGCATTGCGTCGATGATCGATAAAGGCGCGTTCCGGCAGGCCTTTGAGGCCAAAGAGCCAGTCGATGGCCTGACCCGCCGCATCTCGACGCGGCTTTTGATGGAGCCGGACGCGGTACTTTACGGCATGGCGGCGATTGCCGGAGAGCCGGATCGCTATGCGATTGATTACAAAGCCCGCGCTTGGAAATAAAAGCAGGGGTTTAGGCGGCGGTGGCCGTTGGCGCTTGCGTCAACAGGGCGAAAAGTGCCGATGCATCGTGCGACTTGCGTAATTTTTGGGCAATTGCCGGATCCCGCAGCGCACGGGCGACGCGCGACAGCGCTTTAAGATGATCCGCACCTGCACCTTCGGGCGCCAGAAGCAAGAAGACCAGATCGACCTGCTGGCCGTCCAACGCATCAAAATCGACGGGCTTTTCCAGCCGAGCAAAGATGCCGATCAAACGGTCCAGTTTCGGCAATTTGCCGTGCGGAATGGCGATTCCGTGGCCGATTCCGGTCGATCCAAGGCGTTCGCGCTGCAAAAGTGCCTCGTAAATATCACTTTCCAACAGGCCGGACTGCGCGGCTGCGAAGGCGGAAAGCTCTTGAAGGAGCTGCTTTTTCGAGACCGCTTTAACAGAGGCTAGAACGGATTGAGGCGTCAGAATGTCGGTCAAGGGCATTTAAGTCTTCTCTAAGTAAAATACCGTATCGATCGGCAAAGCACGAACCGGGCCAACCCCTTCAAACGAGCGGCCCGTCCGGCTTGCCGTCTTAACGGTGGATGCTGACTTAGTTCTCAAGTGATGGCGGGTCAACCCATCCGATATTTCCATCTGTCCGCCGATAGACCACGTTGATCCGATCCGTCGACGCATGGCGAAACAGGATAACCGGCGCCCCTGTCATATCGAGATCAAGAACGGCATCACTCACCGACATGGCTTTGATGTTCTTCTTGGTCTCGGCGACGACGACAGGGCTGAACTCGAGCTCTTCGTCCTCGGCCCATTCTTCGCCGGGAGTTTCGATCACATAGGATGAGGCTTCCATCGGATGCGACACGCCATTTTTCGCGGCATGGTCTTTGAGCCTTTGCTTATAGCGTCGCAATCGACTCTCGACCTTTTCAGCGGCCCGCTCGGCGCTGAAATAGGGCTCTTGTGCGGAGCCTACCGCATGCAAGGTAACGCCTGAGGAAAGATGCAACACGCAATCTGTCTCATAGCCCGAACCTTCCGGCCGGAGCGTGACGTGACCTGTAACAAGACCTGCATAAAATTTAGCGACTGACTCCTCGATCCGATGGGTAATTTGCAGGCGAAGTGCTTCGCCTAGATCGAGGTTTTTACCGGAAACGCGTAGTGGCATGTGACCCCCCGCTTGCCGTCCATGATGGAGCCTGATGATGCTGGCTCCTACACTAGAGTTAGGGAGCGTTGGGGTTTGTGTCAATGGCGTGCGAACGGGATACGTAAAACGACGACCGAACGTGCTTAAAAGACTGGTAAATATAGAATTTTAAGCAATCGTGACGGGTGATTACCCAGCCTTGGCCTGTAGCATGCCCTGCTTCTCGCGGCGGCGTTCGACGGAGGAGGGGATCTTTAAACTGTCGCGGTATTTGGCGACCGTTCGGCGCGCGATATCGATGCCGGAGGATTTGAGTTTTGTAACGATTGTATCGTCCGAGAGGATATCGTCGGGCGCTTCTTGATCGATCATTTGTTTGATGCGGAAACGGACCGCTTCGGCCGAATGGGATTCGCCACCGCCGGATGCATTGATCGAGGCGGTAAAGAAATATTTCATCTCGAAAAGCCCGCGCTCGGACGCGATATATTTGTTCGATGTCACACGCGAAACCGTCGACTCATGCATGGAGATGGCGTCGGCTACGGTGCGTAGATTCAAGGGTCGTAAAAACTCGACGCCTTGGTCGAAAAACAGATCTTGATGGCGAACGATTTCGCTGGCCACTTTGAGAATGGTTTTGGCGCGCTGCTCCAAGCTTTTGGTCAGCCAATTGGCGGTTTGCAACGCCTCGCTCACAAAGCTTTTTTCATCTTCGGTTTTGAGATTGCCCGAGATTTTAGCGGCATAGGTTTGGTTGACGAGCACGCGGGGCAGCGTGTCGGAATTAAGTTCGACAAGCCAAGTGCCATCGGGTGCTTTGCGCACATACACATCGGGGATAACGGGTTGGATCGTGCCGCCGCCAAAGCGCAAACCGGGCTTTGGGTCGAGCGATTTGATGTCGGACACCATTTCCAGGATGTCTTCGTCGTCCAGCCCCGTGAGTTTTCGCAGCGAAGGAAAATCGCGCCGTGCTAATAAATCGAGATTATCGAGCAAAGCCGCAATCGCCGGATCATAGCGGTTGCGCTCAACGAGTTGGATGCGCAGGCAATCGGCAAGATCGGCCGCACCAACGCCCGATGGATCAAAGCGTTGAATGATCAAGAGCACCGATTGAACGCGCTCAAGGCTGACGCCCATGCGCTCGGCTACTTCATCAAGCGGATCGCGCAGATAGCCCGCTTCGTCGATGAGGTCGATCAATGACGCGCCGATGAGGCGATCAACCGGATCAGTGGTGGCTACGTGTAATTGTTCGGTGAGGTGATCATGCAAAGAGATTTCGGCAGCGACATAGGCTTCGAGGCTGTTTTCGTCGCCATCAAAGCTTTGTCCGCCAACGCCGCTCCAGCTTGTGGCTGAAAGACCCATCGGCTCCATTTCTTGGCGCGCGGCGGGCGTGGGGGGCGGGGCATCATCTTGATAGACATTGTCGAGCGAGACTTCTATGCGCGGGTCAATTTCTCCGCGCTCAGGCGTGAGCGCGCGGCCTTCCCAATCGCTGTCGGAACCTAAGGCGGCATCCGGTGCGGGCGCCTCGGAGGCGGCAACCGGACCTGTATGTTCATCGGCGACGCGTTCGAGAAGCGGGTTCTTTTCGAGCTCGGCATCGACATATTCGTTGAGCTCAAGACCAGACAGCTGCAAAAGCTTGATGGCTTGCAGCAATTGTGGCGTCATCACCAGAGACTGGCTTTGCCGCAATTCCATCCGTTGCGAGAATTTCATCGACACGGTTTGGCTTTTAATCCCTACGCATTACTGTGCACTCTAACGGCACAGATTTTGCTTAACATCAGATTAATAAGCTTATTATAGTGAGAAATCAATCATCTAATGCGTGTGCATCGGGGTGATTACATCCTAAATTCGTCACCAAGATAGACGCGGCGGACATCATCATTGGCGATGATGGCGTCCGGTGTGCCTTCCATAAGCACTTGGCCGGAATGGATAATATAGGCGCGATCGATCAATCCCAGCGTCTCGCGGACATTGTGATCGGTGATCAAAACGCCGATATTGCGGGCCGTTAATTGACGCACAAGCGCGCGAATATCGCCCACCGCGATCGGATCGATGCCTGCAAAAGGCTCGTCGAGCAGCATGAAAGACGGACGGCTCGCGAGCGCGCGGGCGATTTCACAGCGCCGTCTTTCGCCGCCCGAGAGCGAGATCGACGGGCTTTTCCGGACGCGCGTGATGTCGAACTCTTCTAAAAGGTGGTCAAGCTCGGCTTCGCGGCGGTCGCGGTTGGGTTCGACGAGCTCCAGCACGGCGCGGATATTGTCTTCCACCGACAGGCCCCGAAAGATCGAGGCTTCTTGCGGCAAATAGCCGATGCCGAGCCGCGCGCGGCGATACATCGGGAAGGGGGTTATATCATGACCATCCAGCGTGATCCGGCCTTTATCGACCGGAACAAGGCCTGTGATCATGTAAAACATGGTTGTTTTGCCTGCGCCATTGGGCCCTAAAAGGCCAACGGCCTCGCCGCTGCGCACGGCCAGGGAAGCCTCGCGTACAACCCTGCGGCCGCGATAGGCTTTTTCCAGACCATGGGCGACAAGCCAGCCGGCTTGATCGGCAGGCGTCGAGGAGAGGTGCGAGGCATTCACGGGTTCAGGGTCTCGCTGTTTATTTGGTTGTTTTTTTGGGCGGAACGGGAGCCGCTGTCTCGTTTTTCGGTTTTTCGGACGGCACAAAGGTACTCGATACACGCCCGGTTGCGCCCGCATCCACATTAGCGACCCCGGTGCCGAGATTATAGACGAGTTTTTGGCCCTTGGTCACATTTTGCCCTTTGCTGAGCGCGACATTGCCCGTGAGCGTCATAATATCCGTGGCACTCTCATAGACGCCATGTTCGCCGGTTGCGACTTGCTCTTTGTCGAGGATGACGACATTGCCCTCGGCCTCAACGCGGCGAACGGACGTGTCGCCATCGGGCGTTCCATTTGCGGGTTGAGCAGCGCCATCGGCAGGCTTATCGTAAAAAATCACCATTTTCTGGGCTTTCATCACAGTCTCGCCCTGCGTGACCACGACATTGCCCGAGTAAATGGCGCGTTGTTCCTTATCGAAGACTTCGAGCGCATCCGCTTCGATCGCGATGGGATCTTTCGAGTTTTTGGAGAGGCCGCCAGCTTTTTGCGGCGCATTATCCGCCAGGGCCACGAGCGTTAGCGCACAATAGGCAAAGGTGGTTGCCAGTACCTTGATTTTCATTTGGAAACTCCCACCGTATTGCCATTTGCCGTGCCGTCGCCGGAACGACGGAATTTTGACCGGACATTGCCGTTGAACTGAACGCGGTCGCCATTATCAAAGACGTTCATGGCGTTGGCGTCAATTGTGCCGCCCGCCATCTCCACGGTAACCGCCTCGCGCGAAACGACGCGGTTGGTTTTAAAATCGATGGTGCCGGATTGCATCAGCACGGCGTAGCGCGGCGTACGGATATCGACATGGCCTTTGACGTTTAATACGTCTTTTTGGCTGTCATAGACCCCCGTATCGGCTTTGATTTTGGCCGCCGAGCGATCCGGCATGACAATATCGGAGGTTAAGCCTTCCAAATTGACGATATAGGGCGTGCTGACGTCTTGAATGGCCTTATTGGCCAAGATGGTGAAGGGCAGATCGCCATTTTTAAAGCCGCGCAGATTGGCGTGGTCCATCGTAATTTTGGAACCGTCGAGGTTTAACGAACCAATATCGATAGTGATCGGCAGCGGTTTGAACGGATCGATATAGACAAAAATCAACGTGCCGCCGAGGGCCACAAACGATACCAGCGGCAATGCGATGCGCAAAAAGCGGACAAATCTGGAATGCCGGAGCGCGCGGCGATAGGCGATGTGCCGTGCCGTGTCTGATCGGGTTTGGAACAAACCGGCGATGGTCATCAATAAAAAGGCTCCGGTGGGCTCGTTGCTCAACGGAACCGATATAATACAGAAGCGGTCAGCTATGCGAGAAAATATCGACGTCGGGCCAGCCGGCAAGATCCAATACGGCGCGATGCGGCAGGAAGTCGAAACAGGCTTGGGCTATGGCGGTGCGGTTCTCGCGGGCCAAATTGACGTCAAGCTTGGCTTTGAGCTGGTGCAGATAGAGCACATCGGAGGCGGCATAGGTGCATTGTGCCTCGGTGAGATCCTTGGCGCCCCAATCGGAGGATTGCTGCTGCTTGGAGAGTTCGACACCGATAAGCTCGCGGGTCAAATCCTTCAACCCGTGCCGATCCGTGTAGGTGCGGGTGAGTTTGGAGGCGATTTTCGTGCAATAGACGGGCGTGGTGAGGACACCGAAGCGATGCATCATGACGGCGATGTCAAACCGGCCGAAATGGAAGAGCTTGAGCACTTTAGGGTCGGCCAATAGGCGCTCGAGATTGGGCGCGCGCTTCTGATCGGCGGCGATTTGGACGAGATCGGCGGTACCATCGCCGCGCGAGAGCTGCACAAGGCAAAGGCGATCCCGGTGCGGATTGAGGCCCAAAGTCTCGGTATCAATGGCGACAACAGGGCCAAGATTGTGATCGTCCGGCAAATCGCCGCGATGAAGCCGGATGGTCATGGGGTAGAGTGATCCTTAGATTTTATGAAGTGTTTGATGATCGGGACCAGCCCGCCTTCACTTCGTTTCGGCGCGGCATCCGTTTCGCACGCTCCAGCGCTCTCGCGCTGTAGCTAAATTTTTGGCTTTGCCAAAAATTAGCGAAAGCGAATGGTGCCCAGGAGAGGACTCGAACCTCCACCTCTTGCAAGACTGGTACCTGAAACCAGCGCGTCTACCAATTCCGCCACCTGGGCATGCACGCTGTCTTAAGAGGGGTGGCTACCGATTGTCAACGCTTGGCGGATTTTCGCGTGGGCAAAGCCGGAGGGTCGGCCTGTTTTTGCTTTTCCAATTCAATGTCGCGCACAAGGGCCATGAACTCGACGGTGGCCGGGGACAGTTTTGTTTGACGCAAATGCACGAAGCCATACCGGGCATGCAACCAAGGGGCGTCAAATTGATCGAGGATGACCACATCGCCCCCGATGAAGGGAGAGTTTAGCATAGCGCGGGGCGCGAGACTCAGGGCGTCGCTATTGGCAACAATTTGTCGAATGCCGTAAAAATCATACGTATTGATGGCACAATGAAGCGCGCCAGTTAAAGGGTCATAGTGTCCAAAAGCTCCGAGATTATCTCCTAAATGCTCCTTCAAGCGAGGTGGTAACGACCAGCAGCAAAGCTGATATTGCTTGAGATGATCGAGCGTTAGCTTGTTTTGTTTGGCCAAGGGATGGTTTGCGCGGGCGTAGAAATAGACGGGTGAAGTACTTAGAAGCTCTGTCTTAAAAACAGGATCAAATTCGGCTGTGCCTAATTCCATAATGCCTAAGTCAATTTCTCCCGCAAGAATATCTTTGGTGATCAGCTGCCAGTCTTTTTGAGAAATATTAAATTCCAGCTGCTTGTATCTCTTACTCATCTTCCCAACAGCCTCATAAACGGAGGTGTGGCTAGCCATTATTCCCGTGGCAAGGTTCAACTTGCTCCCGTTCAGGCTTTTGATTTGCTCGATTTCGTTGACGATGCCCGCCAGGCCGGACGCAATTTTTGTATATCGTTTTAGAATAATCCTCGCTGTGTCCGTTGGATCCAGACCGCGCGGCGTGCGGATAAAAAGATCTTTGCCGATCTGATCTTCGAGCGCCTTAATCGCGCGCGTCAGCCCCGGCTGTGTCATTTCCAACAGGGCGGCGGCACGCGTAATGCTTTGACACTTAATGACCGCATCCACGATTTCAAAATGACGAAGAGTTATATTCATGGACTAACCGATCACTATACAACACACTTATATTAGCATGCATAAATTGAATTATTACTTACGGTATTTCTCTGATATTCACCAAACAGAATGTGAAGTTGGATAGATCTATGAGAATGTCAAAAAAGGTCGAAAATATTACCTATTTAGAGAGCTCGACCCGCCTTGGAGATAGTTTTGAGACTATTTCAGACCATGTCAAGCAGGTCGGTGGGGAGGATGACGATGGTTCAATGACTTTATTTGACCAAGCGGTATCCCAGTATTATCTCCAGAAGGCCAAAGAACATGATTTGTCTTCGCTCGAAGCGGTAGAAATGAATGCCGTGGGATCAAACGAGCTGGCGCATCGGCTTTTGATCCTACCGGCGGGTGAGCCGCGTCAGGTTCTCATGAAGCTCAATATATTGGAAAATGAACTGGCCACCGACATGGATTTGGCCGCCCCTGTAGACCGCAAACATCTTGTAAGTTTTGCTGCCTTAAAGGCCGATCTGATCGGACTTTTGGCGCAAATGGCGGAATGACTGCGCTGCTGATTTAATCTTCACTGATGCGGGCAGTTTCAATCTGTTTGACGGTTTTAATGAAGTTTACAATTTCAGGTTGAAAAGCCTTGCTCTGCAAATAGACCAGTACGAGCTTGACATAAAATTCTGTATTTCCGGTGATATGCAGCGCCGTGAGACTGCCTTCTTCCAGTTCACGCGCAACGCCTGAACGGGGCATAATGCCGAGACAATCATTGGTTTGAAGCATTGTCGTTAAAAACTCCAAGGATTCAATCGGCGCGCTAAGCGTTGGCCACCCGTCGGAAATATCCAGACGACCGAATTCACCATTGCTCTCGTTAAACAACCGGAGGATGACCGGATAATTGAAATGCCCAGCCAGCGGATAGGCCCGGAGCTGATCAAGGGTAAGGTCTTTTTGGTTTGCGAGCGGATGATCGGCACGACAAATAAAGAGGACACGCCATTGCCCAAGCGGTTCGATAACAATCTGGTTTGAGCTTTCTGGCACGAGGTCGGTCATCGATACGCCGATATCGATCTCATCGGCCATTAACCGCGAATAGAGCGGTAGAAGGTCGTGATCGAGTGTTACCTCTAAGGCGGGATCCGATTGCTTCATCTGTTTGAGGGCCTGATTGACCCAAATTTTGCAGCTTCTAATGCCGGCCGTCACGCGCAATGTGTGGGAGTTGTTGTCCGCTTTAGGCTGCTCGAGTTCAAGACGGGTTTCTGCAAGCTCGACGCGGATCGTATCGATATGGTTTAAAAATGGCCTGGCAAAGCTTGTTGGCTGCAAGCCGCGTGGTCCGCGGCTAAACAAGGTAATGCCAAGCTCGGCTTCAATCGATTGAATGCCTTGGGTGAGGGCCGGTTGCGAAACACCCATCGCCTCCGCAGCGGCGCTGACTGAGCCGAGTTTGGCAATGGCTTCCACCATCTCCAATTTCCGAAAGGTGAGCGCCGATTTTACCATCTTACATCCAACATCGACATGACCGGTACCGAGCTTAAGCACACTCTTAAAACAATGCTAGAGCTTAAGATAATGGGACTGAAAATGGATTATCCGGGGGAGGGGGGGGGGCGGAAGCATCGTTGAAAAATTGCATCCGTTGCAATTCAATTTCGCGAAGGCTGCTGATAAAATGATGTAGATCCGCATTGTCTGCATTATCTTCGTGGTAGGCGATGGCTACCGGTAATTCAGGGAAGCGACAGCGGCTATCATTGGGCATGACAAGCGAATTGTCTTGAACAAGGGCGGTAAAAAGAT
>JAPJMW010000002.1 GCA_026461505.1 Beijerinckiaceae bacterium | reverse complement strand
GCGTATTTGATGTGCGCGCCAGCGAGTTGCGTCCCGTGAGCGCATTGAGCAGCGACGATTTGCCTACATTGGAACGACCGGCAAACGCGATTTCGGCAGGCCCTATCGGCGGCAAACCGTCGATTTTGGAAGCCGCCCAAATGAACTCGCAATTGCCCGAAAAGAGCTTGCGGCCGCGCTCAAAAAGATCGTCTGGCTCAATCTCCGCCATCACGATTTCTTGCGCAGCAGACCGCCAAAGGTTTTGCCCAAATTATCCCATAGCTCCACCTTTACGCCATGGCGGCGCATGATGAGATATTGTTGGGAAACCGACAGCGTGTTGTTCCATGACCAATAGATCACAAGCCCTGCCGGGAACGAACCCAGCATGAAGGTGAACATCACCGGCATCCAAGAGAACATGGCTTGTTGCACAGGGTCTGGCGGAGCAGGATTCATCTTCATTTGAACAAACATGGTGACACCCATGATCAAAGGCCAAATGCCGATCATCAACATCGTTGGTGGCGTCCACGGAATAAGTCCAAACAGCGTGAAGACGGAGGTTGGATCGGGCGATGCAAGATCGTGAATCCAGCCGATAAACGGCGCGTGCCGCATTTCAATCGTTACATAGAGCACTTTATAGAGCGAGAAAAAGACCGGAATTTGAATCAGCATCGGCCAGCAACCGGCGATTGGGTTGATCTTTTCCTTCTTGTACAGCTCCATCAATTCTTGCTGCTGCTTCACCTTGTCTTCGGGGAAGCGCTCTTTAATGGCCGCCATTTGCGGCTGCACCGCTTTCATCTTCGCCATCGATGCATAGCTCTTCGAGGCCAATGGGAAGAAGGCTGCCTTTACCAAAACGGTGACAATCAAAATCGCAAAACCAAAATTGCCGGTCCAATGGAAGAAGAATTCCATCATTTTAAACAGCGGCTTGGTGAAGAAATAGAACCAGCCCCAATCGATCAAGAGGTCGAACCGCTTAATACCAAGCGTATCGGTATAGCCGTCAACGGTCTTCACTTCCTTCGCACCCACAAAGAGGCGCTTGGTGGAGGTAACCGATGCACCCGCTGCAACCGTTAAAGCAGGCTGCGTCATATCCACCTGATAGATTTTGGTCGGGCCATCAATGCTGCGGAATACCGCATCATAAGGCGTTGCCTGATCCGGCACGAGCGCCGCCGCCCAATATTTGTCCGTGATACCGGCAAAGCCGCCGGTTGCCGTTTTATACTGCGTACCCTTGCCGGAAGCGCCTGGGACCGGATCGGCTTTATCCGCCTTGTCATAGGTCAGCTCAGCCAAGCCTTGCTCGCCGATAAAGCCCACAAAGCCTTCATGCAGCACATAGGTACCAACCACCTTGGGCTTGTTGAACCGCTCAATGCCGCCATAGGGAATAAGCGTGGCTTCCGTCGAGCCCGTCACGGTCACCGTATCGGTCACGGTAAACATATAGCCATCATCAACCGCAATCTCGCGCTTGAACAGAAAGCCTTGGCCATTGTCCCATGTGAGCGCCAAAGGCTGTTTTTCGGTCAGCGCAGTCCCGTTAGCCGTCCAAATGGTTGAGGACGAGGGAAGCTCAATCTTCGTACCCGGTGCCGCTAGCCAGAAAAAGCGGGCGAAATAAGCGTCCGGCGTACGGTCGGGCGAAAAGAGAACGATATTCGGCGAGGTCGGATCAACTGTCTCGCGATAGGCCTTGAACGCCACGTCATCAATATCGCCGCCCTTCAGCGACAGCGAACCCTTAAGCTTCGGCGTATCGATGATCACACGCGGGCTAGCGGCCAGCGCTTCCTCGCGGCTGGCAAAGGTCCCGGCCGCCGATGTGGCAGGCAAAGCCGCCGTTGCATTGGTACCTTGCGCCTGTTGTTGGGCCTGATCGGGCAATTTTGCCACGATATCCGACTGTTTCTTCGTCTCGAGCAGCGGCATGCCGAAATAATACTGCCAGCCAACCAGCACGGCCACGGAAAGGGCGATAGCGAGAATAAGGTTCTTGGTATCTTGCATGGTCTTATGGACTGCTCGGTAAGGGCTTCAATGACGAGGGTTGACGGGGTTTCAAGCGTGAAATCCCGTCGATGAGTTCGGCGGTAATGGTTTCAAAGGAGGCTTCAAGCAAGGCCCGACGGCCGATAAGCACATAGTCGGTACCGGGGAAAGCTACAAGGCGGGCTTGCAACCGGATGGCTTCCCGCAAACGACGCTTAATCCGGCTGCGTTCCACCGAATTACCCGTTTTTGTGGTCACAGTAAGCCCAAAACGGGGCCCACCTTCCGAATTTCGGCGTGCAATGGCCTGAATCGTGAAAAGCGCCGCATGGTGACGGCGCCCTTTGGCAGCTGCAAGAAATTCTGCGCGTTGCGTTAGCCAGACGGCGGATTTGGGCTCTTTCATCGATCCCATCCGTGTCATTTCAGCCCCCAGTTGGCCTTCAGCGTTCATGGCGCTGCCTACGGGGAGCCGTCAGGATCACGCCGACAGGCGCTTCCGGCCACGGGCGCGGCGGGCAGCGATAACCTTACGGCCACCCTTGGTCGCCATACGGGCGCGATAGCCATGACGGCGCTTGCGAACGAGCTTGCTCGGTTGATAGGTCCGCTTCACGGGTCTTCTCCAGTCGTTTTACGCTCTCCACCAGCCGCCGTGAACGCGGCCTAAGGCGAACGCCCCGCCGTGATCTCCAAGGCTTTTAGCCTCACGAGCACCCGGTCAAAGCTGAGCGATGATCAAAGTCAGCGGGGTTAATGAAGGAAGGGGCCGGGAAAGTCAATTCGAGTCTGGCCTTCTCGCTGAAAATACTGTCATAAAACCGCAAGAAAAGGTTTTAGAGAGAAAAATCGACAGAAGGGTTGCTCTCCGCGCCCTGAGAGGATATTGGAACTTTCATCGGTGATCCGCGCAGCTAAAGCAAGGGTCCTGGCGCCCGTAGCTCAGCTGGATAGAGCATCAGACTACGAATCTGAGGGTCGGACGTTCGAATCGTTCCGGGCGCGCCATTTCTGACCAAGGACCGAGGTTAACCCACTGATTTGCAATGGTTTTTACCAAATGCATCAGAAAGGGTAGACCACATGGTAGACCAATTTAAACGCTACACCTTCATCAAACGCGGTGTCTTTTACTACTCGCGGCGTGTGCCGTCCGAACTTCAAACAATCTATGGCAAGGTCAGAGTTACCACCTGTCTTCACACCAAGGTGGAAGCGAAAGCTAATCGTGCCGCCGATCAATTGTCAGCACAACTCGAGGGAATTTGGGGCCAAGCGCGGCTTGAAAAGACCCTGTCGAATTTCCGTCGGACACAAAGCCAACCCGCCAGTCCAATAAAGGCAGAGAAGCGTCCCGAGGCGGCTGTCACACTATCGGACGCCCTCGACCTCTACGTTAGGTTGAAGGTGACCTGAGCCCCTGAACTTCCTCCAGATTTTGGTAGAGTCCGTCGCAAAGGAGACGGATGATGAAGCGCTCACGGTTCACTGAAGAACAGATTATC
>JAPJMW010000018.1 GCA_026461505.1 Beijerinckiaceae bacterium | reverse complement strand
TATGATCCCCTCGAAAATCGAAGGTAATTCATGCACAAGCGGGGCTTGCGTCAGGGTGGGGGAGAATGTCAGAACCGCGCATTATCCGGGGGTGCATACGATGTCAGAACGTGAAACCGATGTGATTGTGCTGGGTGCTGGGATTGTTGGTCTCGGTATTGCACTCAAATTGCAGGAAAAAAACCGCGGTGTCACATTGGTTGATCGCGAGGAAGCGGGCTCACAAACGAGCTTTGGTAATGCTGGTATTATCGAGCGTGCATCGTTTTTGCCCTATGCGTTTCCGCGCGAATTAAGCGTTTTGCTTCAATATGCCCTCAATTCGCGAACCGATGCTCATTATCATTGGAATGCGTTGCTGACGGTTGCGCCGTGGCTTGCGCGCTATTGGTGGAACTCGGCACCATCTCGCTATCAAAAGGCCGTGGCAGGTGCGCGTCCGCTGATCGAAAATTGTTTGTCAGAACATGAGCCCTTGATTGCCGCCGCCGGTGCCGAGCATTTAATTCGTCGTACGGGTTGGTTGAAGGCCTATCGCAGTGAAGCCAAAGCCCGCGAAGCGATCAGCGATGCCGAAAAGCTTCGCTCGTTTGGTGTAACCGCTGATATTCTCGACAAGGCCCAATTGGCTGAGCGTGAACCTCATCTTGCCGACGGTGTGGTTGGTGCGGTTCACTATAAAGATCCGGCGAATGTATCAGATCCGCAGGGGCTGTCCTTGGCGTATCGCGCTTTATTTGAAAAACGCGGTGGCGTTTATGTCCATGGCGATGCCCGTTCTTTGTCTGCCGATGGGTCGGGTTGGCGCGTGACCACCGCTGCGGGCTCCGTGCGCGCGAAGGATGTGGTGCTAGCGCTTGGGCCTTGGGCGCAGGAGTTTGTTCGATCCTTCGGCTATGATTTGCCGATGGGGGTCAAGCGCGGCTACCACGTGCATTATCAGACCACCGGAAATGCGACGCTCAATCACACGGTCTACGACGCTGACCATTCTTATGTCTTGGCGCCTATGGCCAATGGCGTGCGGCTGACGACGGGCGCAGAATTCGCTCATCGCGATGCACCGCCAACGCCCGTGCAACTTGAGCGGCTTGAGCCAAAGGCAAGGAAGTTCTTCCCGCTCGCGGACAGGGTTGATCCAAAGCCTTGGGTGGGCTCCAGGCCATGCACGGGGGATATGTTGCCGTTTATTGGCGAAGCACCCCGCCATAAAGGGATGTGGTTCGCGTTTGGTCACGCCCATCATGGGTTGACGATGTCGGCCGTTACAGGGCGATTAATTGCGGAACTGGTGACGGGAGAGACACCGTTTACCGATCCGTCGCCTTATCGGGTAGATCGGTTTTAATTAAAATACCGCTTTATGCGCAGGTAAAGCGCCCGTAAAAGGCAGCGCCTCGGCCTCATATACGCCGCGCGCAATCGCCCTCGCTAGCGTGTCCGTTGCTGCCATGCAGAGTTCTGTTAAATCGACCACGCCCTTTGCCAGAGGCTTGCGGCCGGTCGATGCGGCGAACACCACGTCGCCGTCCATTGGCGTATGGGCGGGTCGAATGGCGCGTGCCATTCCGTCATGGGCGGAAAGTGCCAAGCGTTTGCATTCGGCTTTTGTTAAAACTGCATCGGTCGCAATTAAGGCAATTACCGTATTCTCGCTTGGTCCGCCTTTAAGGCGGGCCTTCAAAGCATCGGCAGGGAAGGGGGTTGGCCAGCCGAAACCGCCAAACTCTCCTTTCTGTTCAAAAGGTGCCGCCCAAAAATGCGTACCGTCACCGATGGTTGCCGTGCCAACGGCATTAACCGCAACGATCGCGCCAACCGTATAGCCGGCGGCTGTCATCATGCTGGCCGAACCTAAGCCGCCTTTGAGCGTCGCGGTTGTCGCGCCGTAGCCTGCGCCAGCAGTACCGAGTTTGAAATCCAGCGTTGCGTTCATAACCGCCTGATAGCCGAGTTCGGGATAGGGGGAGTTGCGGCCCCACTCTTTGTCGCCTCCATTGAGGAGATCAAACAAGATTGCTTGCGGCACGATAGGTACGCGAACGGATCGGACCTGAAATCCGCGTCCCTGTTCGCGTAAGGCGGCCATCGCGCCACCTGCGGCATCAAGACCGAAAGCCGAGCCGCCGGATAGGAGAATGGCATCAACCGCGCCAACTGTCATTTCCGGCTCTAGCATCGCCGTGTCACGCACGCCCGGGGCACCGCCGAGGATCGCGATTGACGCCACCGCAGGCTCGTCGAACACGATTGCGGTCACGCCCGTTGCCACGCGTTTATCGTCACTATTGCCGACTTTGAGGCCGGGAACATCGGTAAGCAGGTTTTTCATGGCTCTGAGAGTGGTGGATTTGAACGTGCAGAGCAAGTGCCCATTGCCGAAAATGAGAATTAGTCCTATCCCAACGGAATGACAGACATTTCATATACCGTTGCCGCCTTTGCTGGCCTTGTTTCCTTTTTAAGCCCCTGCGTGCTTCCGCTTGTGCCGCCCTATCTCAGCTATATTGCAGGCACCGCGATTGAGGATTTTGCTGAAGGGGGCGAAAGGCGGGTTAAACGCGATTTGCCATTAGCGGCCTTCCTGTTTGTTTTAGGCTTTTCGACGGTGTTCGTATTGCTTGGCGCGACCGCCTCGTTTTTAGGCCAAGCAGTTCGATCTTATTTGGATTGGCTCTCCCTTTTGGCAGGCGTCGCGATCATCGCGATGGGCCTCCATTTTATTGGTGTCTATCGTATCGGATTGCTGTTTCGCGAAAAGAGATTGCTGGTCGAAAAGCCCGCTGGCGCTCTCGGCGCCTACATTATGGGGCTTGCTTTTGCCTTCGGGTGGACACCCTGTATCGGCCCTGTTCTCGCGGCTATTTTGGCTGTTGCGGGATCAGAAGAGAGCGTGGGCCGCGGGGCTTCTTTGTTGTTGGTTTATTCGCTCGGGCTCGGCATCCCATTTATCATTGCTGCATTTGCGATGGAGCGCTTTACGGGCTTTCTAAAACGGTTCCGCAAACATATCGGCATCATCGAAAAAGTCATGGGTGTACTACTCGTCTTGACCGGAATTGCTTTTCTCACCGGCTCGATGAGTGTGCTTTCTTTTTGGCTAATTGAAAATTTTCCCGCCCTTGGAAGACTTGGGTGAGTTTCTCAAAATCAGAACATTAAAAAACCCGCGACCAGAATGGCCGCGGGCTTCTTTATATCAGCCGAATGGCTCGATTTTTACTTGATCGAGTCG
>JAPJMW010000017.1 GCA_026461505.1 Beijerinckiaceae bacterium | reverse complement strand
GTTTCATTGTCTCCGAGCAACGGTGAAAGCCCAATTTTACGCATGCCATCCCGCAACGTCTTCGCTGTTTTTTTATAGCGCGCGAGACGTCCTGGCGCACCGCCTTCAGCCGCGTGTTGTTCGAGCGCAACCGCGAAGGCGACCAGCGTATGGGTGGGTGGCGTAAATCGGAATTGTCCACTCTTCTGCATATAAAACCATTGCTCATAGAGATCGAGCGCGAGCGAATGCGACATGCCCTGCGAGGCTTCAAGCAAGTCACGCCGCGCAATTACATAGGTAAAGCCGGGTACGCCTTCGATACATTTATTGGCGGATGAGATGACGACATCAATGCCCATCCGTTTCATCGATATATCCATCGCGCCGAAACTCGACATCGCATCAAGGATAACCACGCATCCGGCCTTCTGTGCGACGGCGGCGATATCCTCGATCGGATTAACGATTCCGCTCGTCGTCTCGCATTGAACCATAAACACCGCGTCGATATCCGGATTGGCGTTTAACAATGCCGCTACTTCTTCTGCCGAGGGGGCTTCCAACTCGTCCGTTTCATAGCTGATGAAATCGCGGTTCATATAAGCGAGCGCCTTGATGGCGCGTTCGCCATAGGCACCATTGGTTAGCATCAGCGTTTTTTTGTCTTTGGGTGCAAAATTGCCGAGTGCAGCTTCAACACCATACGATCCAGATCCTTGAAGCAAGACGCATTCGAAGCCGTTCGAGGCGTCGGCAATATCGAGCAATTGTTCCCTAATGCCCGCGACGACTTTACGAAGATCGGCATCCCAGGAGCCCCAATCGCGCAGCATGGCCTCTTTCACTGCCGGGGTCGTTGTCAGTGGACCGGGGGTGAGAAGATAAGGGGTCGATTCTTGGCCCTCAGGCCCACGAAAAACGCGCGTCATAAGAACGTCTCCTGTAACCGCCATGCTTGCCATGGTGGTTGAAAAATTGAGATGGTCGCTCTTAGCGTATTCCACAAAAACAGTCAATATATCACAAAATACCACATTTTAACACATGGGATGATGGGCTCGACGGTTAGCGTGTCGCTGTCAAATCGGCTCCAAACCTAGGCGATGAGAATTGGCCAGCGCTTTTCGGCGGCGAGGCTTGAGGTTGAGCCTGCGGGTACGTGGTCAACAATTAACCCGGCAATTTGCTCGCTTGGCATGATTTTGATGGGCGTTTTACGCTCAAATTTGGTCTGATCCGCCAAAACATAGGCCTTCCGTCCGGCTCTGAGCATCAAATGCCGTTGTTCTGCGGCAATCCTGGTGTAATCCGTAAAATCACCTTCGTCGGAAATGCCGCCTGCACCGACAAAGGCGAGATCGACATTGAAATGTTTCAGGCTTTCAAGCGTATCGACGCCGAAACTCGCCTCGTCATTGGCGTGAATTTCTCCGCCGAGCATGATGGTTTTTACGCCTTGGGTGCGGCAAAGGGTCAATGCGATCGGCAAACTATTGGTAATCACCGTCAAATGCTCACGCGTTGCCAGTGCTTCAGCCAGAAACAGCGTTGTTGAGCCGGAATCGATCAAGATAACCATCCCATCTTTGACCAAACTGGCGGCCTTTCGACCTATTGCGGCTTTGCCGGCGGAGTTCTCCGCTTCGCGCCGCGAAAGGGACGGCTCTGCCGGAACTCCCGATGTCGCCCCGCCATGGACAAGGCTCACGCGGCCTTGGTCGGACAAGAGTTTAAGATCTCGTCGAATCGTTTCTTTGGAGACGTCAAAATGCTCAGCCAAAGCTCCGACGCTGACCGAGCCTGTATCGTTCAGCGTTTGCAAAATATGGTTGAGGCGATCAATGGCGAGCGGACGGGTCATGGTGGCCCTGCGGCTAATGTGATTATTTGTGGCTTTATATGAGATTTACGGCCCGGGGGCTAGCTCAGCCTATTGGTCCTGAAAATTCCCTTGCCGGATCAATCCAGCATTGCCTAATCTGAAGGCACAACTTCCCTCAGGCGCACAATGTCCACAGAAGCAAAAGAACTTCACACCCGTACCATGGCGGGCATTGGTAACGCGCTTGCTGGGTTTTCAATTTTTTCCATTCAAGATGCGGTCGTCAAATGGCTCGTCACCACGCTTCCGGTTTGGGAAGTGTTGTTTTCACGCAGCATATTGATTGTTATTTTATGCCTTTCGATTACGGGTCCAAGACGGGTCGTCGAATTAACGCAAAGCTCTAATCGCAATGCATTGCTTATTCGCTCGGCACTAATCCTCATCGCATGGTTAGCTTATTTTACCGCCTCGCGCTCCTTGCATCTTGCCGAACTTGTAACGATCTATTTTTCGACGCCCATCTTTGCTGTTGTTCTTTCTGTTTTGGTATTGAAAGAAACCGTCGGATTGGTGCGTTGGGCTGCCACAATCATTGGCTTTGTAGGCGTCGTAATTGCGGCTGCACCAGCGGGCTCTGTTGACATCATTCCGATTGTCTTGGTTCTCATCGCTGCGTTTTGCTGGGCGTGGACTAATATTCTTGTGCGTTTGATTAGCCGTAAAGAATCATCGCTCAGTCTCATGCTTGCAAGCAATGGGGTCGTGATCTTGGTTTGCGGCGTAACACTTCCCTTTGTTTGGGTAACACCTGATTTTAATAGTCTAATCTTGATTTTGCTCTTGGGCGCTGTTGGCGCTTCAGGGCAATTTATGCTGTTTGAAGGATATCGGTTGGCTCCGGCTTCGGCTGTTGCGCCTTTCGAATATATTACATTGATCTGGTCGTTCGGTTGGGGCTTTTTGATTTGGGGAGATTGGCCACCTGTTGCTGTCTTTGAAGGTGCTGCGCTTATACTTGCGAGTGGCTTAACCTTGATTGTTGTCGAAGGGTGGAAATCACGCGCCCTGCAACGGGCGTGATGAGGTACATTCCTAGCCGAGTGAATGCGGATGCACCATGATGACCTTGTCGGAAGGTCTACTCTGTGATGCACTGCAATATATGATTCGTGCCTAGGATGCGGCTTAAGGCCGTTGAAGGAGGAGCCCATGCCCCGCCTCTTTACCGGTCTCGATATTCCTGACTCAGTGGCCGAGCGGCTGATCGCCATACGTGGAGGCCTTTCTGGCGCACGGTGGATAACGCCTGATAATTACCACATCACGCTGCGATTTATTGGCGATATTGATGATGGCACAGCTCACGATATTTACGCGATTCTCGGTCGGGTCACGCGCGCACCGATCCCTCTGACCATTGAAGGCATAAGCGTATTCGGTGGCGATCGACCGCGCGCACTCGTTGCTAAAATTGCACCCAGTTCCGCATTGATGGAATTGCAAAGCGAGCATGAACGTTTGATGCGGCGCATTGGTTTGCCGCCTGAGCCGCGCAAATATACGCCACATATTACGCTTGCCCGATTGCGTGATACCTCGCCGTTTGAATTGGCCAATTTTTTAAGCGTCATCGGCCATGTTCCTTCCATGCGTTTTGTTGTTGATGCTTTTAATGTATACTCATCCCGATCATCGACCGGTGGTGGGCAATATCTGACGGAGGCGATCTATCCGTTTCAACATTCGGTACCTGCTGAGCGTGCACGAATATCGGCATAACAGGAATTCTAAAATGGCCAATCACGATGGACTAACCGATAGCGAACGCCAGTCGCTCTCATCGGACTTTAAAGATTGGTCCATGGTGGATGGTCGAGACGCGATATCGCGTCAATTTGTATTTCGTGACTTTAATCAGGCCTTTGGCTTTATGGCGCGCGTTGCCTTGGAAGCTGAAAAACAAGACCACCATCCCGAATGGTCTAACGTGTATCGCACCGTCACCATTGTTTTGACGAGCCATGATGTTAAAGGACTATCGCGGCGCGATTTGGCGCTCGCTAAATCGATTAACGCCATCGTTGATGGATCGCATTAGTGCTCTATGTGTGAGAACCGGCGTCGATAACGCCGTTTGTTTCGAGCTGACGCCGCAGCTTGCCGAAAGCGAGGCGAATTCTCGATTTGACCGTGCCGAGCGGTAGACCCGTTTTGTCCGCGATCTCGCTATGGGAAAGATCATCGAAGAAGGCCATCCGAATCAAAGTCAGCTGTTCATCGGGCAGGGCGCCAAGTGATTCCTTGATGCGCTCCTCACGGAACTGCATATCGATTCGTCGATCGATTCCCTCATCTTCGGCGGCAATCTCGGGTGCCTCCATCGGATCGAAAAAGTCCAAACGATCACGTCTTAGCGTATCGATTCGGCGATTTCGGGCAATACGATAGAGCCATGTTGCTATAGAGGACTTGGACGGATCAAAAAGATGCGCTTTCGTCCAAAGCGTGGTCATCACATCTTGCAGGATTTCATCAGCCGTGCCCGCATCCGACCCCAAACGGGTCAAATACGCGTGCAAGCGCGGCCCAAAATGGTCGAAAAGTTGTGCAAAAGCCGCCCGGTCGCGGGTATTGGCTACAGCTCGCACAAGCTCGCCGAGCTCTTGATGTGTCGACAACGCTTATACCTCGCCGCGAATACCCGGAATTAATCACTCAGTTGCCCTATTATTGGCACGAAAATTCGCCGTTTGAAACGGAGTTTTCATGTTTCACGAAGAATTTTGGTTTCAACTGAACTCGGTTTAGGGTAGGCGCTGTCCTACGAATTGATTTGTCGGAGCCAGATACGCCCATGGTTTATCGTCTTAACGTCCGGATCCTTGCCTCAGCCGCTCTTATGGCTGCAGGCCTTTTTGGTCTTTCGCCTGAAGCTTTTGCACAGGTTAAGAAGCCGGAAGCTGCTAAGGCGGCGCCAGCAAAACCAGCCGCCACCGAATCCCAGCCGACTCAGTTGGGAACCTTCGGAAGCTGGAATGTCTACGCCTCCGATACCGCAAATGGCCGCATTTGCTACGCGCTAGCGGTTCCAAAAGAGCGCCTTCCAGCTAATTTGACCCGCGATCCGGGGTATTTATTCGTCTCCACCCGGCCTAAGGAAAATGTCCGGGACGAAATCAGCTTCGTGTTAGGCTTCCCGCCTAAGGATGGAGCGGACGCCCAGCTCGTTTTGGGTAAAACCACTTTTGCCGTTTCACCTAAGTCGCAAGGCAATGTGGCTTGGCTCAAAAATGCCCAAGATAATGCCTCTGTGATCGAGCAAATGAAGAAAAATCCGCTTCTTGCGTTGAAAGTCACGTCAAAGCGGGGCAATGCGCTGCAGGAAAATTACGCTTTAGCAGGGTTCGCCCAGGCGCTTGATCAGGTGAAAAAGGCCTGTCCGTGACGTCAGGGTCCGTGGCAGGTGCGATTGATTCGATTGAGAAGACAGCCGAAATCCTGTCTCCTCAGCCTGTCTTTGCCGATGGAAAACCATCGCTAGCGGGTCTTGGACGTACCGAGATTTCGCAAAAACTTTCTGACATTGGCGTGGCCCAACGCGAATTAAGGATGCGCACGGGCCAGCTCTGGCATTGGATCTACCACCGCGGTGCCACGTCCTTTGACGTGATGCTCAATGTTTCGAAAGACTTGCGCAGCCTATTGGCGCAGCATTTCACGCTGGATCGGCCGGAAATCGTATCGGAGCAAATCTCGGTAGACGGCACGCGGAAATGGCTGATCCGGATGCCGCCCGTCAGTGCACACGATAAAGGCGCGGAAATCGAGACGGTCTATATCCCCGAATCAGATCGCGGGACGCTGTGCATTTCCTCGCAAGTCGGCTGCACGCTTACGTGCTCCTTCTGCCATACGGGCACACAGCGGCTGGTTCGCAATCTCACCTCAGCTGAAATCGTCGCTCAGGTGATGATCGCCCGCGACCGTTTGGGCGATTGGCCAGGTGCGGCGCGTCCGACCGATGGTCTGGTGCCAGATGCAGAGCGCGCCGTCTCAAACGTTGTGCTCATGGGAATGGGCGAGCCACTTTATAATTTCGAGCATGTGCGGGATGCCATGGCGGTGGTCACCGATGGCGAAGGCCTCTCGCTTTCCCGCCGCCGCATTACGCTCTCGACCTCCGGCGTCGTACCCATGATCCAGCGTGCGGGCGATGAGATTGCCTCAATGCTGGCGATATCGCTCCACGCCGTGCGGGATGAGTTGCGCAACGAATTGGTCCCGCTCAATAAAAAATATCCAATCGCCGAATTGTTAGACGCTTGTCGGAACTATCCCGGCGTCTCTAATGCCCGGCGGATCACGTTCGAATATGTGATGCTCGATGGCGTTAACGACAGCCTGAAAGATGCGCGCGAATTAGTCCGCCTCTTGAATGGCATTCCGGCCAAGATCAATCTGATCCCTTTCAACCCATGGCCCGGCACAAAATATAAATGCTCGGATTGGGGCCGGATCGAAGAATTTTCCGATGTCGTGTTTCGCGCCGGCTACGCTTCGCCCGTTCGCACCCCACGCGGGCGAGATATTTTAGCCGCCTGCGGGCAGTTGAAGAGCGAAACAGAAAAGCTAAGAGCGCGGGCGAGGCTGATGCTCGAAGAGGGTATCGGAGCTGAGGGTGTCTATGCGGTGGGGAGTGGTGAGGATTAATGCCGCTAAGTACGGAGTTGTTTGATCCGTCATTGCGAGCGAAGGCGAAGCAACCCAGTTGATAGTCTATAAAAAGGCGAAATCTAAGCGTTGTGCCTTTATAATTTAATCTAGCTGGGTTGCTTCGCCTTCGCTCGCAATGACGGTAAAGTTTATCCGCTTTAGCTGCGTTTTACGGCTCACCATGAGGGAAACGCTCACTCCAACCCCGCAATCGCTCGCCCAAACTCATCCGCGTTAAACGGCTCCAAATCATCCACCGCTTCGCCGACGCCGATAAAATGCACAGGCAGTCCGAACCTCTCGGCTAAAGCCACCAAAATGCCACCTCGTGCCGTGCCATCAAGCTTGGTCATCACCAAGCCCGTAACGCCCGCCATTTTGCCGAAAATTTCGACTTGCGAAAGCGCGTTTTGTCCCACCGTTGCGTCGAGCACCAACAGAGTGGCATGAGGCGCAGTCTCGTCTTTTTTCTTGATGACGCGGATTACCTTTTCAAGTTCGGCCATCAGCTCCGTACGGTTTTGTAGACGCCCTGCGGTGTCGATCAGTAAGACGTCGGTGCCAGCTTCGCTTGCTTTATCAATGGCATCGAAAACAAGACCCGAAGCGTCCGTGCCTTGCGGGCGCGTAATTACTGGTGCGCCGACGCGTGTCCCCCAAACTTGTAACTGCTCAATGGCGGCAGCGCGAAATGTATCGCCTGCAGCCAGCATCACTTTGCGACCCTCAGCTGAAAATTTAGCGGCAAGTTTGCCAATGGTGGTTGTTT
>JAPJMW010000016.1 GCA_026461505.1 Beijerinckiaceae bacterium | reverse complement strand
GCTCTGAGCGTATTAACGAGTTGGCTAATGTCGTGGCCATCAATCGGACCAATGTGCTCAAAGCCTAGGGTTTCAAAAAAACTCGCGTTTTGGTTGCCCTTGCTTGGCCGAGCTTCCGATTTCAGATCGTTCAGATGGCGCGATAAGGCTCCGACGGCAGGCGCAATCGACATGCCATTATCATTGACGATGACAATCAACCGGCTGCCTTGCGTACCTGCATGATTCATCGCCTCATAGGCCATGCCGCCGCTGATCGCACCGTCACCGATGACCGCAATCACATGGTTCCGTTCGCCTTTCAAATCGCGCGCGACCGCCATACCCAGACCGGCTGAAATCGAGGTGGAACTGTGAGCCGCGCCAAAAGGATCATATTCGCTCTCACTACGTTTTGTGAAACCATAAAGACCGCCCCGTTTGCGGATGGACCGCAAAGCCTGACGCCTTCCAGTAAGAAGCTTATGAGGATAGGCTTGATGGCTCACATCCCAAATCAAACGATCCATCGGCGTATTAAAAACATAGTGAAGCGCAACCGTAAGCTCGACTACGCCGAGGCCTGCACCGAAATGGCCGCCTGTTTGTGACGCTGCCGATATAATTTCTTCTCGAACTTCGCGAGATAGCCGCTCCAGATCGCGCTCGTCCAACTGGCGAATATCGGAGGGCTCAACAATCCGATCGAGAATTGGAGTTAACATATCCATCAGACTGGACTTTATGACGTTATTCGGCTGCCAATAAATGTCCATCAGCCTTATCAAGGCGATGGCGAATTTGGGTGACCAACATCGTTTGATCTGGTGCACAATTTTGATAGGTCAAATAATGTCCGGCTTTGATCGGCTTTATCACTTTTGCACCTTCTGCCAGACCAAGCGGAATAGCCTTTTCCGACTGGCCTTGCTCATAGGTTAAAGCCCAAGCGCGATATTCCGTTTCGCCAATTTTACCAAGCGTTTCACCGACTTGAAGATCGCGCTTTGCAAGGGCCACCGCTTCTGCCACGGGACGGTCCAAAGGAACCATATCGGCAGTGCCATAAAGCACGGCGCGAGCAGCAGAAAGAGGCGCTTCAAGGCTTGTTAAATGGTAGGGTCTGAACAGTGTGAAATAAGGGCCTTTTCCAACCTTTAAATCGGCCATTCGTTCAACGATCCGAGGATGGTCAGACTCAACCACACAGAACACACCGGGTGCCACGCCTTTGCCTGTTGAATAATCGACACGACGCTTGCCGCTTAATACACCGCCGTCTTTCGATGGAATCAAAATCTCCGACAGGTTTTCGCGTGCTGCTGCCGGACCATGCATGCCCGGACGATCAGGAATAAGGCCTGTTGCATTGGCAATGGCGACCATCTCCACCATCGTCTTTGAACCATCGACAAATTCCACAAGCATGCGCGGATTCATATTGCGCGCTCTCGCTTCGACTTCATAATCGGCAGGCACAGCATCAAATTTTAGCGGATTGTTTTTGCCTTTACCGGCGCAAACAATATCAAGGCCTAAGGATTGGGCAAAGCTGATAAGCTCAATCGCCGCCGCTGGCTCGTCGCCCGCCGCGCCAGTATACACGATGCCTGCCGAACGAGCCTCGGCATGTAGATAGCGGCCAATGGTTATATCGGCCTCAACATTCATCATGACGATATGTTTACCGTTTCGAATTGACTCGAGCGCGATCAGCGTTCCCGTATTCGGGTTACCTGTTGCATCGATCAACACTTCGATGCGGCCCGCAGCCGCTAAAGTGGCTATATCTCCCGTAATGGGCAACAAGCCACGCTCAATGGCCGAATCGATATCGGCGGGTTTCTTGGCCTCCACGACTTGATCGTGCCGATAGCCATTTGCGACCGCTACGTCGATCGCGTTGGGGACGTTTCTGACGGCAATCGCGCCTAAGCGTATCCCGGGCATCCGCTTTAACTGTACGATCAGATCGGTTCCCATCTGCCCGACCCCAATAATACCGATAGTAACGGGTTTCCCCGAAGCGGCACGGGCCTTAAGAGCGGTAACCATGGAGGATACGTTTTCGATCATGTGTCAATATTTCCTGACATTATTAATCGTCAATATAAGTTTACAATATCGCTGGTGGAACGTTAAGCGCGGTTATGGCCTGCCGACAAGCCCTGATTTTTGATCATTTTATGGAACAAAAGTTTCACTTTGATCTCAAATTGACCCAAAAGCGGCTCTGCAGGCTCTAGAAAAGACTTATGGGGAACACATCGCCTGCCGACAGCATTAAAGGATGAAGTTTTCTGCTGCTTAGGATAAGAAACATAAGACGAATCAATATGTTCCGATCCGAAATTTAAAGGCCTGCCCCGATCATGAGCGAAGAAGACCGCCGCACCGAAGCCGCCGACGCCTATGGCGCTGAATCCATTAAGGTTTTGAAGGGGTTAGACGCTGTCCGCAAACGTCCAGGCATGTATATTGGCGATACGGATGATGGCTCCGGCCTGCATCACATGGTGTATGAAGTCGTCGACAACGCGATTGACGAGGCGCTGGCGGGCCACGCCGACCTTGTCACGGTGACGCTTAATGCCGACGGATCTGTTACCGTAACGGACAATGGCCGCGGTATCCCCACCGATATCCACCCCTCAGAAGGCGTCTCCACAGCCGAAGTGATCATGACCCAGCTCCATGCGGGCGGAAAATTCGATCAAAACTCCTATAAAGTGTCGGGCGGCCTGCATGGTGTGGGCGTTTCCGTTGTGAATGCTCTCTCCGAATGGCTCGAATTGCGCATTTGGCGCGGCGGCCAAGAATATAAGATGCGGTTCACCCATGGCGTCGCTGACGCCCCATTGGTTGTTGTTGGGCCCGCAGACCGGAGAAACGGGACGGAAGTGACGTTTAAGGCGTCGCCCGAGACCTTCACCATGGTCGAATACGACTACGGCACGCTGGAACATCGCTTGCGTGAATTGGCCTTCCTCAATTCGGGCGTCCATATCGTGCTTACCGATGCGCGGCATTCGGAAGTCGTGAAATTGGATTTGGTCTATGAAGGCGGCTTACAGGAATTTGCCCGCTATCTCGACCGTGCGAAGGCTCCGCTGATCAAGGACCCAATCTACGTCACCACCGAGAAAGACGGCATTACCGTTGAAGTCGCGATGTGGTGGAATGATAGCTACCATGAAAATGTCCTTTGTTTCACCAACAACATCCCACAGCGCGATGGTGGCACCCATTTGGCGGGTTTCCGTGGCGCACTGACGCGGCAGGTAACGAGCTATGCCGAAAGCTCCGGCATCGCGAAGAAGGAAAAAGTCTCGCTGACGGGAGACGATACCCGCGAAGGCTTGACCGCTATTCTCTCGGTTAAAGTACCGGATCCGAAATTCTCTTCGCAGACCAAGGACAAGCTCGTTTCCTCCGAAGTGCGTCCTGTTGTGGAAAGTGCACTCGGTGAGGCTTTGGCCATTTGGTTTGAAGAACACCCGGCCGATGCACGTACAGTTGTCGGCAAGGTGGTGGAAGCCGCCGCGGCGCGTGAAGCTGCGCGTAAGGCACGCGAACTCACCCGGCGTAAAGGCGCGCTGGATGTCGCAAACCTCCCCGGCAAACTTGCCGATTGCCAGGAACGCGATCCGGCCAATGCTGAAATCTTCATCGTCGAGGGTGACTCGGCAGGTGGTTCAGCCAAGCAAGGACGCAACCGCGAATATCAGGCCGTGCTTCCGCTGCGTGGTAAAATTTTAAACGTGGAGCGTGCGCGCTTCGACAAGATGCTCGGTTCTCAAGAAATCGGCACGTTGATTACGGCGCTTGGTACCGGCATTGGCAAAGATGAATTCAATTGCGACAAGCTGCGCTATCACAAGATCATCATCATGACCGATGCTGACGTGGACGGTTCGCATATTCGTACGCTGTTGCTTACCTTCTTCTTCCGGCAAATGCCAGAATTGATCGAGCGTGGTCATCTCTATATCGCGCAGCCACCGCTCTATAAGGTGGCGCGTGGCAAGTCTCAGCAATATTTGAAAGACGAGCGCGCGTTAGAAGATTATCTCGTCGATAACGGTATTGAAGGTGCAGTGTTGCGTCTCGCCTCCGGCGAAGAACGCACGGGGCTTGATCTTAAGCGCTTGATTGATGAAGCACGTTTGGTTCGTACCGTGCTGGGCGGTCTGCACTCGCGCTATAACCGCGACATTGTCGAGCAAGGCGCGATCGAAGGCTTGTTGCGTCCCATCACTGATATCGCTGGTGCTGAAACCTTGGCGCAAAAACTGGCTGCGCGCCTTGATGCGATGGCAGATGTCGCCGAACGTGGCTGGTCTGGCCATGTACGTGACGGCGGCTATCTGTTAGAGCGGACCTTGCGTGGCGTGAAGCAAGTGGCCATTTTGGATGCCGCTTTGCTCGCCTCCGCCGATGCCCGCAAGCTTGATGAGCATTCAGCCTCGCTTGGTGAGATTTATTCGGCACACGCAATGCTCTCACGCAAGGGCGATGATAGCCAGGTGAACGGCCCGCTGGGCCTCTTTGAAGCGCTGACCGGTATTGGTCGCAAGGGCATTACGATGCAGCGTTACAAAGGCTTGGGCGAAATGAATCCTGAGCAATTGTGGGAAACCACGCTCGATCGTAATGTGCGCTCATTGCTGCAAGTGCGCGTGCGCGAAGCGGCAGATGCCGATGATATCTTCACCAAACTGATGGGTGATGTTGTTGAACCACGCCGCGAATTTATCCAAAGCAATGCGCTGAGTGTTGCCAATCTGGACGTATAACATCAACGAAGGCGGAATGAGCGCGTGACCACCCGATCCTCCGCCTTCGCTTCGCGCGATTATCGTGTCTTTTTTACGTCCCGGGTGCTGTCAGCACTTGGCCATCAGATGGAAGTGGTAGCGCTCGGCTGGCTTGTCTATGAAATGACGGGCAGCGCCTTTGCGTTGGGGCTCATCGGACTCGCTTCTTTTCTACCTGTTCTCACGATGTCCTTGATCTCAGGTCATGTTGCCGACCGGTTTGATCGGCGTTGGATTGCGATTATTTGCTATATCTTAATCGCTATCGGGTCAGCGGGATTAATCGTCTGTGCCCTTATTGGAACTCCGGCGCTTTATGCCGTCTATGGTATCACGATTTTGCTGGGCTTTGCGCGGTCTTTTTCGAACCCTGCAACGCAAGCTTTGATGCCGACTTTGGTACCACGTGAGGCCTTGCCGAATGCGATTTCGTGGAGCACATCGGCCTGGCAATCGGCATCGATTGTAGGGCCCGCGCTTGGAGGCATTCTCTATATTTTTGGGCCCGGGACCGTGTTCGGCATTGCTGGGCTGATGTTTATTGGTGCGTGCTTTTGCCTTTATGCGATTCATACCCGGCCAGAGGCACAAAAGCGCGAACCTGCTACGCTTGAAGCCGCTTTGGCAGGCATTCGTTTCATGCGCGAAAAACCGGTCATTCTAGGCGCCATTTCGCTTGATCTATTTGCGGTGTTGCTTGGCGGAGCTTCCGCCCTATTGCCCGTCTATGCGCATGATATTTTGATGACGGGCCCGTGGGGATTGGGCGTGCTCCGCAGCGCCATTTCGGTTGGCGCTATTCTCATGGCCATCGTGTTGGCGCGCTTTCCAGTTAATCGCAATTCGGGCCGCCTGATGCTGATATCTGTCGCCATTTTTGGGTTGACGATTATCGTCTTCGGCCTCTCAACCAATTTCTGGCTTTCGCTCGCGGCGCTTTTGGTGATGGGCGCGTCGGATATGATTAGCGTCTATATTCGGCAGACTTTGGTGCAATCGGAAACGCCCGATGCCATGCGCGGGCGCGTCTCGGCGGTCAGTACTGTGTTTATCGGCGCGTCAAACGAGCTCGGCGAATTTGAAAGCGGTATGATGGCCGCTGCCTTCGGCACAGTTCCATCTGTGGTTATCGGCGGCATCGGCACGCTAATCGTTGTCGCGCTGTGGGCTACATTTTTCCCATCGTTGCGCGACCGTGATCGGTTGCTTTCCGATCACGCGGAATAATTACTCGGCCGATTTAAACGGCAGTAACTCACCCATTCGACCCCCGTCTTTAGCGAGTTCCGTCGTGGGGCTATCAAGCTCCATGTCAGCAATGCGCGTGCCACGGCGAATGATCGCGTCTGTCGATTTTGTGATGAGGCTCACATCGTCATTGGCTTGGCGGAAATGGGTATCAAGCTTGCCCACGCGTTCATTAAGACGTCGGACATCTTCAAGGATGCGGCCCACTTCTTGTTGTACAAGATTGGCTTGCTCGCGCATTTTTGAATCTTTCACGATCACCTGCAGCATTTGAATGGCCATCATCAACAAAGAGGGCGAGGCAATCATAATGCGCTGCTTTTGTGCCTTCTGAATCAGGTCATCAAAAAATTCATGCAGATCGGCGTAAATGGATTCCGAGGGCACAAACATCACGGCAATTTCCTGCGTCTCGCCTGCAATAATGTATTTATCGGAAATATCCTTGATATGGGTGGAGATATCGGTGCGGATACGCGCGGCTGCGAGCTTTTTATCGTCCTCTGTTCGCGCATCGCGGAAGGCCGTGACGCTTTCGAGCGGGAATTTAGCGTCCACAACCAAAGGCCGTGGATCATTGGGCAGTCGAATAATACAATCGGGCCGCTTGCCGCCTTTCAACGTGGCTTGAAATTCATAGGCGTTGGGCGGCAGAGCGTCGCGAATAATCGCTTCCATCCGTCCTTGACCGAAGGCACCACGGGTTTGCTTGTTCGATAGCACGTCTTTCAGCGTTAGAACTTCGCTGGTCAGCGAGGTCAGATTTTTTTGAGCGGCGTCGATCACCGCCAATCGCTCATTGAGCTTTGAAAGATTTTCCGTCGTCTCTTTGACGTTTTCCTTCAACCCGTCGCCGACGCGGTTTTGCAGACTGTCGAACCGCTCGCCAACACTTTGGGTCAGCGTCGCTATGCGGCCCGTCACTTCGGCCTGAAGGGCGCGAACATCCGACATTTGCTGATCCAGGTGACGCTGGCGCTCAAATTGTGCAGCCGCTTCCATCATGCGCTCGCGGCTGGCGCGGGAGATAACGAGGCCAAGCCAACCCAAGACACCGAGAACGGCTAGCCCCAAAAGCGCCATCCATAATTCGAAGAAACCAAGCATGCGCGCCGCTCCTTTACCATGAACCTTCAGCTGCTATCAGACTTGAGATTGAAAATAAAGAACAAAAGATGAACAATTTGACGAAATCCCCTACAATCATTATGTGACACTCATCATGACCATACGCCCGCTTGTTATTCTTCCCGATCCGCTTTTACGCATCGTTTCTGACGTGGTTGCGAATGCCGATGGCGCGACCAAAGCGCTGATCGATGACATGTTTGAGACCATGTATGACGCCCCGGGCGTCGGCCTCGCTGCCGTTCAAGTCGGCGTTACCACCCGTATTGTGACGATGGATGCCAGCCGCGGTGATGATGAAAAGCAGCCTTTAGCGCTCATCAACCCCGAAATCATTTGGTCGTCAGATGCGTTGAACGAATATGAAGAGGGCTGTTTGTCGATCCCTGAATTTTACGGGGTTGTGACGCGGCCGACCAAAGTCGGCGTTCGCTTTCTGGATCTCGATGGCAAAGTGCTTGAACGCGAAATGGATGGCCTTGCTGCCACCGTTATTCAACACGAAATCGATCATCTCAACGGCAAGCTGTTTATCGATCATTTATCGCGGTTAAAACGCGAGCGGGTGATTAAAAAATTCCAAAAGCAAGCGCGCCGTGAGGGTGGCGAGTGAGCGGCTTACGCATCGTCTTTATGGGTACACCTGATTTTGCTGTGCCTACGCTTTCTGCTCTTGTTGGTCACGGCCATGAGATTGCCGCCTGTTACACCCGCGCCCCTGCACCAGCCGGTCGCGGTATGGCCTTGAGGCTTTCCCCCGTCCATGAAGCAGCCAATCGGTTTGGCATTCCGGTATTAACGCCGTCGACGCTTAAAACCGATGAGGCTGTTGCAGAGTTCAAAAGCTATGAGGCAGATGTTGCTGTCGTGGTCGCTTACGGAATGATCTTGCCGAAAACCATTCTGGATGTGCCGCAGCTTGGCTGCTTGAACTTACACGCCTCGCTGCTGCCGCGCTGGCGTGGTGCGGCACCTATCCAACGCGCTATTATGGCAGGCGATTCAGAAACGGGCGTAGCGGTGATGAAAATGGCCGAAGGTCTCGATACAGGTCCTGTCGGCATGATCGAGAACCTCATCATCACGCCAAACCTGACCGCTGGCGAAGCCCATGATCGCTTATCCATCTTGGGTGCGGATCTGATGATTAGAGCTATCGCGGCACTGTCGCGCGGCGGCTTGACCTTTATCGAGCAATCCGAAGTTGGCGTCGAATATGCGAAGAAACTGACCAATGATGAGTGCCGGATTGATTGGTCACAGTCAGCCGCGCACATTCACAATCAGGTGCGCGGTCTTTCGCCTTTTCCAGGTGCTTTCACGATGGCCGATTTCGGCAAAGGTCCTGAGCGTTTGAAAATATTGCGTACGGACCTCCTACACGAATCTGGTCAACCGGGTCACGTACTCGACGAGCATTTAACCATTGCCTGCGGCACTGGATCCCTTCGGATCAGCGAACTGCAACGCGCCGGATCAAAACCCATGTCGGCGAAGGAATTTTTGCGTGGCTCGCCTTTGGCTGTCGGCACGGTTATCGGCTAATGCCCCGCTATAAAATGATCGTTGAATATGACGGAACGGGTTTCCACGGTTGGCAACACCAGCGCGACGGCAACTCTGTGCAGGAATCAATTGAGACGGCAATTACGGCCTTCTGCGGCGAAAGCCGCCGCGTGCAAGCCGCAGGGCGAACGGATTCTGGGGTTCACGCGACGCATCAAGTCATCCATGTTGATCTCGAAGCCGATTGGCCAAAAGATACCGTGCGCGATGCCTTGAATGCGCATCTCAAAGGGCAAGGCGTTGCAATCCTTGATGCCAGGCGGGTTGCCGACAGTTTTGATGCGCGAATGTCCGCTCGTAAACGGCATTATGTCTACCGCATTACAAACAGACGCGCGCCCGTTGTGATCGATAAGAATCGCTCCTGGCATGTGAAGTGGAAAATTGATTCAGCGTTAATGCAACAAGGCGCTGATCAGCTCATCGGCAAACATGATTTTACAACGTTTCGTGCCGCGGAATGTCAGGCAGCAAGTCCTATCAAAACGCTCGATCGGTTGGATGTGATCGCGAATGGTGAAGATATCCGCGTCTATGCTTCCGCCCGCTCCTTTCTGCACCATCAGGTTCGCTCGATGGTTGGTTCGTTAATTTTGGTGGCGACCGGAAAATGGACGCCGAAAGATTTACGCGATGCGCTTGAGGCCTGCGACCGTTCGCGCTGTGGACCCATGGCACCGCCTGATGGGCTTTATCTGATGGGTGTTGATTATGAGGGAGCCGATGCCGAAATCTGATCACGGAATTATCGCGCACTCAGTGGTTGCCTTAGCCCAATGTGTCCGATTTTATTCGCGCATTCCCGTGCCAAAACTGTCCTTCGAGACGGACCCGCATGGTGCGCCGGATTTTCGAATTGTGCCCCGTGTCTTGCCGCTCGCTGGTCTAGTAATCGGCTTACCTTCCGCCTTAATCGTTTTAGCTGCTGCTGCCCTTGGTATGGGTGGATTATTGACCGCATCGCTTGCCATCACCATTGCCATTCTCGCAACCGGAGCGATGGCGGAAGATGGCCTATCCGATGTCGCAGACGGGTTTGGGGGCGGCCATACGGTTGAGCGCCGCCTTGAAATTATGGCCGATAGTCGATTGGGGGCTTATGGCGCCGCTGCCATGGTGATGTCGCTTTTAATCCGCGTGATTGCGCTTGGTAATCTCATCGACTTTATAGGTTATGGCGCAGGTGCTGCGGCCATCCTCGCTGCGGCCAGCGTGTCGCGCGTGTCGGGCCTATTGCCGCTGGTGTTTTTACCCTCCGCCAGACCGGGTGGAAAATCAGCCAGCGTTGGCCGCCCGACCTCTGTCACAATTTCTTTCGCGCTTATCCTCTGTATCCTTTTGGCAGCTGCTATTTTGTTTGTCGGCGGATTTCATGGGCGTGGTATTGCCTTAGCCTTGATCCTATCGCTTTTTGCGGCGCTACCCATGATAGGTTTGGCCCAGCGGATGATTGGCGGGCAGACTGGCGATGTCGCAGGTGCCACACAACAGGTCGCCGAGATTGTTTTCTTGATCACGCTTTTTGTGGCATAGGTCGATTATGAACGTTTCTACGCCCTGCATCAAAACCTGCGTAATCGACCAAGTCACCGGCTTTTGCATCGGTTGCGGACGCACGGGTTCCGAGATTTCGCAATGGCCCTTTATGCCGGAGCCTGATCGTGTATCGGTTATGGAAACGCTCGGGGATCGCTTAAAAGGCATGTCCAGCCGCGCAACACGAGGCGGCAGAACGCGCGAGCGCGTCAGGCAGCGAGGCTCCACAGGAATCTGAGGATAACGGCCAATAAAAAGAGGCCAAATCCCATTTCCAATTGCCGCTTTGGCAGTCGATGCGCGAGATTAACACCGAGCTTAACCGTAAGCATGCTCATCGGCACGAAAAGCGCTACGCCGATTAATGATACAAAGCCTAACGAGAAGGCTGGCAACACATCCATTTTCGGCGAGCCGGCATAAATATAGCCCAAGGCTCCGGGGATCGAGATCAAAATTCCAAGGCCTGATGACGTTGCAACCGCCTGATGGATAGGACGGCGATAGAGCATCATATAGACGTTACACAGCTGCCCCCCGCCGATGCCCATCAGCGAGGATAAAAGACCAATAACCACGCCGTATAGTTTAAGCGGCAACCCCGTTGGCAGATCGCCTTTAAGCACCCAATTGTCGCGGGCAAATAACAGGCGAAGACAGGTGAACGTCGCAATTCCTATGAAAAGCGATTTGAACAGCATTGGCGGTGCAATTCGCGCCACCAGCGTACCGGCGATAACACCCAACACAACCGGAACCGCCCATGCTTTTAATAGATCAAGATCGACCGCTCCCTTGGCATAATGGGCACGAAACGATCTGATCGATGTTGGAATAATAATTGCCAGCGACGAGCCAATGGCCAATGGCATTCGGACTTCTTCAACAACCCCTGTTGCCCGAAAGAGTTCGTAAAGCACCGGCACGATGAGAATGCCGCCACCAACACCAAAGACGCCCGCTAAAATACCGGTTGCTGCACCGGCGACCAATAGACCTGCAATTAAAAAAATAAGATCGTTCATAGCAATGGCATCAAACATACAAAGAACTTTCGGTTGAGGCGTCAGGCCGCCTGTTCAATAGAACGATCCACATGGGCGATTGCATCGCGAAGCACGTACAAGGTTGCATCGCGTTTGACGCCTTCCGTTGCGAGTTGCCTGCGAAACGCTCGCGCACCGGGGCGGCCTTGGAAGAGACCTAATAAATGTCGGGTCATCGAATGCAAAGCAATGCCCTCCGCGAGCCGCGCTTCAATATAGGGATAATAAGCTTCGATAGCGGCGAACACATCGCTAAAAGGCGTGGCACTCTCATAAAGTTCAGGATCAACCTTCAAGAGCATTTCCGGATTGTGGTAGGCCTCGCGCCCGATCATGACGCCATCGACATGCGCAAGGTGGATATGGATATCGGCGAAGCTGGCAATGCCGCCATTGATCGCGATTGGATAATCCCCAAGCCGCTTTTTAAGTGCATAGACGAGCGGATAATCCAGCGGCGGCACTTCACGATTTTCTTTTGGCGACAATCCCTTGAGCCACGCTTTGCGGGCGTGGACGGTTATCGACGTACAGCCTGCCTCAATCACCCTATCGGCTAAGGTATTGAGGGCTACTTCCGGATCTTGATCATCAACGCCAATACGGCATTTAACCGATATGGGAAGCGAGACAGCCGCTTTCATCGCGGCCACGCATTCCGCCACAAGCTGCGGCTCTTGCATCAAGCAGGCACCGAAGCGGCCTTCCTGCACGCGATCGGACGGGCAGCCGACATTCAGATTGATTTCTTGATAGCCATAATCAGCGGCGATCGTAGCTGCTTCCGCTAATTCGGCTGGGTTTGATCCACCAAGCTGAAGGATAACGGGATGTTCGGCATCATCAAAACCCAATAGCCGATCCCGCGCGCCGTGCTTAATAGCGGCAGAGGTTACCATCTCCGTATAAAGTACCGCATGGCGCGTGAAGAGGCGATGGAAGAAGCGGCAATGCCGATCTGTCCAATCCATCATCGGGGCAACGGTAAAGCGCGGGAAACTCGTCTGCATGACGGGGCTTCTAACCTTCCAAGGGGCGCGGCGCAAAGACTTTATGGTTCAAAGCAGGTGAAGCCTCGACTAAGGCTCGGGTGTAAGCATGTTTCGGATCGGCCAAGACAGTTGCCGTTGCCCCCTCCTCCACCACGCGGCCTTGTTGCATAACAAGCAAATGGTTGGCGATACCGCGAGCAACGCCCAGATCATGCGTGATGAAAATCATAGCCAGGCCATATCGACGACGCAAATCATCCAGCAGATCGAGAATTTGCGAACGCACGCCAATATCCAGCGCCGAGACAGGTTCATCGAGCACCAGGATATCAGGCCTGTTAATAATGGCGCGCGCAATGGCTGCGCGTTGGGCCTGCCCACCTGAAACTTGATGCGGATAACGGTGCGCGAAATCGGCGTCGAGGCCAACCTCTTGCAAGGCGTTGATCACACGCTGCATCTTAGTTGATGGATCAAGTCTTTCGGTATGAAGCGGCTCGGTAATTGATTGACCAAGCGTCCACCGTGGATTGAGCGAGCCCATCGGATCTTGAAAGACCATTTGTATGCGACATGGTGTCTTTGCCGCTTCTAGATTTCCGCCGAGGGGCGTTGCAAGGCCGGTGATGATCCGCGCCAAGGTCGATTTACCGGAACCTGATTGCCCGACAATACCAAGGCACTCACCGTAACGTAGCGAGAACGACACATCATCAAGCGCTTTCTTGTGACGATACTCAAAAGATAAATGGCTTGCGCGTAAGATAATATCACTATCAACTCTTGCAGGAGAAGCATCATGCGGCTGGCTGGATGCAAATATGGCTGCCAAGCGCGGTGGTGCATCGGCCATCAAATCACTTGTCGTTGTTTCTTCAACAATTCGGCCTGCTTCAATAAGAGCAATATGATCAGAAAGCATTGCTATGGCTGGAAGGTCATGACTCACGACGATAATGGCTATGCCTTCTTCGCGGGCCAGCTTTCGGAAGAGATTAAAAATCGATGCTTCTGTTGTAACGTCAAGCGCTGTCGTCGGCTCATCGGCGAGCAAGAGTTTAGGCGATAGAGCAATGGCAACCGCAATCATGGCGCGCTGTCTCTGACCGCCAGAGATTTCATGCGGGTAACGATGGAAAGCATCAATATTTGCAGGAAACTCCGCACGGTCTAAGGCTTGCTTTGCCATCACAACGGCCGCATCGCGATCGAGACCGAGATGCCATCGAATAGGCTCTACAATATGATCACCGATTGTCATGAGGGGATCGAAGGCCGCGCTTGAGTCTTGAAACACGATGCCGATATCGCGGCCTCTTAAATGGCATAATTCATCGTCGCTCAGAGTGAGCAGCGATCTATCATCAAACAGGACGTTACCTGTCAGATGCGCGCCCTTTGGCGGTAGTCCGATGATGGAACGTGCGGTTAGGGATTTACCCGAGCCCGATGCGCCGACAAGTCCGATTATTTTGCCGGGCTCAAGATGCAGCCGAACATCATCAAGCAATCGCCTGCCCTTCAGTGTTAAAGAAAGCCCGTTGATGTCGAGGAGCGCCGTCATCCGCTATTCCTCTTTCGCGGATCGACCCATTCACTCAAGGCATCGCCCAATAGAGTGAATCCCAAAACAGCCAAAGCAATCGCAAGGCCCGGTACAAGTGCTAAGCGAGGGGCAATACCAATCAGCGTCTGCGCCTCATTGAGCATTCTGCCCCAGCTCGGCGTCGGTGGCGTAACGCCCAAGCCAACATAAGACAGACCCGCTTCGGCCAAAATGCCCAAGCCCAATTGAATGGTGATTTGAACGATGATGGTGCCTAGAGCCAGAGGCAGGACATGCAGCAAAGCGATGTTGATGTCCCTTCGCCCGATCAAACGCGCGGCTTGAATGAAATCGAGCGTCCAAATCGATTGTGCTTTGTTGTAAACAACGCGGGCAAAAACCGGAATATTGAAAATGCCGATCGCGAGTATGGCGTTCTGTATCCCGGCTCCAACCGTATCATGCAACAAGATGGCGATAACGAGTGCGGGAAACGCAAAGATAAAATCATTGGCGCGCATAACGGCTTGGCTCAACCAGTTCTCATGCGCGGATGCCATTAATCCGAGGGGAACACCGATGCCTGCGCCAAGGGTAACTGCACCAATCGCAACAAGAAGTGAAACGCTTGCACCGCGCATGGTAAGGCCAAGAAGATCGCGTCCTAACTGATCCGTTCCTAACCAATGTTCAATGGACGGTGAACGAAGCTTTTCAACAACACGAATAAGCGTCGGATCCGGCATTCCTGGCAGCAAGGAAAATAACGCGATCATAAGCAAAGTGAAGATGATAATCGCACCGATCCATAAGCCTCTGGTTTGAAAAAGCGATTGGATCATGATCAACGCCTCAGCCGCGGGTCAATGATCAAGGCCGTGAGATCAACGAGAAAGGTTACGACAATCGTGCTCGCAATCAGGAGCATGGAAACACCACTTACCACTGCTAAATCACGCTGATTGACGGCTTGAAAAATCAATCTTCCAAGTCCAGGCAAATAAAAGACATTCTCGATGATGATTGTGCCAGCCAAAAGAAAGGAAAATTGTAGCCCCATTATCGAAAGCACAGAGATCATTGCATTTGGTAGCGCATGACGAAAAAGCGCAGCACTCGCTGTTAAGCCACGGGCACGAGCAGCAAGGATAAAAACATCATCAAGATTTTCGATCAGTGCCGCACGCGTAACGCGTGCTAAAATAGCGGCCTGCGGTGCGGCCAGCGCCACGGCAGGTAAAACCAATGCACTAATAGCATTCGGAATATTTCTCCATCCCGAAAAGCCGCCAGCGGGAAGCCAATGCAGCGTTATGGCAAAGACAAATACAAGCAACATAGCCAGCCAAAAGTTCGGAATAGCCAGCAAGATTTGTGTTTTAACTCGCACTGCGCGATCAAGCCATTTATCACGCCTCATCGCCGCGAGAATACCTCCCGGAATACCAATCACAATGGCCAACAAGAGGGAGATAAGCGCCAAGGGCAGACTGACGGGTAAGCGCTCGCCTATCAATGTCGCAACAGGGACGTGATAGGTATGGCTCATGCCTAAATTGCCCGTCAACAGTTCGCCGATCCATTGCAGCAAGCGCGTTAAAATAGGCTGATCAAGTCCCATCTCATGACGAAGGGCGAGCAGCGTATCAGGGCGCGCATCGGTTCCAAGAATTAATTGAGCTGGATCACCGGGCAAAATTTCAAGCAAGAAGAAAACAAGAATACTGGCCACCGCAAGCGTTGCCAGAAAACCTACCAAGCGTCGAATGATTAAGATCCACATGTTGACCGATTAACGACGCGCACGGTTTAACTTTTCATCGGCGAGCTGCAAAATGGTCTTCAGCCCCGGCTCGACAATCGCCTCATCGGCATCTTCAAAACTGAAAGTCTGGATTTGGCGAAGTCCTTTTTCTTTGAATTCCTCCGCACGCGATTCAATTTTTAAAAGATAAACAGAAACATTCGCAAGTTCCCAATGGCCGGAGCGGCGTTTCCAAAATAAATAGGACCCGATGGGACGCTTGACCATTTTGCCGATAAAGCCGCCTTCTTCATAGGCTTCCATCGCCGCTGCTTCGGCCCTTGAGAGCCCTTTAATCGGATTACCTTTTGGAATCGACCAGCGGCCAGAGTCCCGCGTGGTAATTAATGTGACTTTCCATAGTCCATTAGGCTCGCAAACGACAGGAAGTGCGCCGATCTGTTTCAGCGTTGTCGGCGTAATATCATCGGGCTTTGGTAGAATTGGTTCCATCGCCCAATCCGAATCCAATTTGCTTCACGGGTCAACTGCTGATTGCATACTTTATGCACGAGAAGCTTCCGGCGTTGCACTTTTTTGCGGTAGACTATACCCCATGCGGCCATCCGACCTTCTCATCCCCCAACCAGCAGGGCTTTATTGCCCGCTTGCGGATGTTTTCATCGATCCCGTGCTTCCGGTTGACCGCGCCCTGATCACCCATGGCCATTCCGACCATGCACGGACGGGCCATGGCTCCGTTTTAGCAACCCAAGAGACGCTCGGGATTATGGGTATTCGCTATGGCGAGCATTTTGCCGAACAAACGCAGATTGCCCAATTGGGTAAAAGCATCGAGATCAACGACGTTCGGTTTACCTTTTACCCAGCTGGTCATGTCTTAGGTTCCGCACAGATTGCCGTTGAGACCAAGGGTCTAAAAATTATCGTATCCGGCGATTATAAGCGGGCGGCCGACCCCACCTGCCTGCCCTTTGAACCGCAGCGCTGCGATATCTTTATAACCGAAGCGACCTTTGGTTTGCCTGTCTTTACCCATCCGGACTTGGCCGAAGAAGTTCAAAAACTTTTGCGTTCAGTGAAGCTATTTCCCGAACGCGCGCATTTGGTCGGTGCCTATTCGCTTGGAAAGGCCCAACGTGTCATCGCGCTCATCCGTGAAGCGGGATATGAAGCGCCACTCTATCTTCATGGCGCTTTAGAAAAGCTGACAAATTATTATGCCAATCGTGGGGCGAGGCTTGGACTGCTAAAACCCGTTGCAGGTGTCCCCAAAGAGGATCTGCAAGGGGCTATCATTCTATGTCCACCAAGCGCCATTCAGGATGTATGGGCTAGAAAATTTCCCGATCCGGTAACGTGTTTTGCGTCCGGTTGGATGCGGATCAGAGCGCGGGCACGCCAGCGCGGCGTTGAATTGCCCTTGGTGGTTTCCGATCACGCGGATTGGCCGGACTTACAGCGCACAATCCTTGAAACGCAAGCTTCTGAAGTTTGGGTAACCCATGGCCAAGAAGATGCCCTCGTGCATTGGTGCCAAAGCGTGGGGCTTAACGCCCAGCCCTTGAACATGGTCGGATATGGCGATGAAGGCGAAACAGAGCCGGAGTCTCAAGCCTCATGAATCGCTTCGCCGCTTTGCTCGACCGATTGGCCTATGAACCCCGCCGTAATGCCAAGATAAGGCTCTTAGTGGATTATTTTGCATCGGCGCCTGACCCAGATCGTGGATATGGCTTGGCCTCCATTACGGGCACGCTCGATTTTCTTCATGCCAAGCCCGCTATGATCCGGACCTTAATCGCCGAACGAACCGATCCTACCTTGTTCGCGCTATCTTACGATTATGTCGGCGATTTGTCCGAGACGGTCGCCCTGATGTGGCCAAAACGTGAAACGGCTCTAACAAACCATCCGCTCGGTTTGGGTGAAGTCGTCACGCTTTTATCCAATGCTAAAAAGGCCGAGGTTCCTAACCTATTGGCGAATCTTTTGGATCGTCTGGATGAAACAGGACGTTGGGCGCTTTTAAAACTGATTACGGGCGGCTTGCGCATTGGCGTTTCCGCGCGGCTCGCCAAGACGGCTTTGGCGCAATTGGCGGATATGGATGTCGATGCCATCGAACAGATCTGGCACGGATTAGCGCCGCCTTTCGAGTCGCTCTTTCAATGGCTGGAAGGTAAAGGACCACGGCCATCGACGCATCATCCTGCACCGTTTCGCCCTGTCATGCTCGCCCACGCGATTGAAGAAAATGATTTTGTAACGCTGAACGCCGCCGATTTTGTAGCCGAGTGGAAATGGGATGGTATCCGCGTGCAAGCATCATCTGGAATCGATGAAACCGGATCGAACATAACGCGGCTCTATTCGCGAACGGGCGATGATATTTCAGCAGCCTTTCCCGATGTGTTTGAAGAATTGAAGGGACTAAACGGAACCATTGATGGTGAATTGCTGATTATTCGCGACGGCAAGGTTGAGAGTTTCAATGCGCTCCAACAACGCCTGAACCGGAAAAGACTTTCCCCCTCCATCCTGAGCGAATATGCGGCGGCCATTCGAGCCTATGACGTCTTGGTTACGGATGGACAAGATATGCGGGAAAGGCCGTTTTACGAACGCCGACGCGCTTTGGAAAAATTAATCGGAGATCTCCATTCCTCACGTATCGACCTTTCTCCCCTGATCGCATTCGATGATTGGGATCAACTGCATGACCTAAGATCTGCCCCTGAGAAAACGGTAACGCCGCGCGACGCGGAGGCCATTGAAGGATGTATGATCAAGCGTCGCGATAGTCTCTATCTCGCAGGACGCCCGAAGGGTCTCTGGTTTAAATGGAAACGAGATCCCTTTATCGTCGACGCCGTCCTTATGTATGCCCAACGCGGGCATGGTAAACGCTCCTCTTTTTATTCCGATTTCACGTTTGGCGTTTGGAAAGGCAGCGAACTCGTTCCCGTCGGAAAGTCCTATTTCGGATTTACCGATCAAGAGCTCGCCGAGATTGACCGATTTGTTCGCAAGAACACGATCAATCGGTTTGGACCTGTGCGTGAAGTGACCCATGAACCAGAATTAGGGTTGGTTTTCGAGGTTGCCTTTGAGGGTATCGGCGCATCAACGCGCCATAGAAGCGGGTTAGCTATGCGCTTCCCCCGCATTTCACGGCTAAGGTGGGATAAGCCCCCGCGCGAGGCGGACACGCTTGAAACATTAGAAGCCTTGGCCCGCCAGGGACGGAAAAAGGCATAATTTCTTGAAAGTTTCATAATTGATGCTTGCGCCGAGCCTCCTGAGGCGGAATGATAGGTACAAGGCTTTGTTGTTTTTAAAAAGAATGACGCGGGAGGATAGGTTTGGCCGAGGCAGAGATGCGGATTGTCATTGCGGACGATCACCCATTGGTTCGGGGTGCATTGCGCACATCCATCACCGCTTTGTTGGGACCTGTTGAGATTATCGAAGCAGGGAGTTTCGAAGAATTAGCCCCCGCCTTTTCCGGCGGTGATATCGATCTCGTTTTACTCGATCTTACAATGCCTGGCGTACAAGGCTTTTCCGGCCTGCTTTATTTGCGCGCTTCCCATCCCGCAACACCCGTTATTATCGTTTCCGGCAATGAAGACCGAACGGTTATTCGTCGCTGCATTGAACTAGGCGCCTCGGGCTATATCCCAAAATCATTGGATGGTGCAGCCATGGGTTCGGCCATCCAGCAGGTGCTCGATGGCGGAAGCTGGACGCCTGATGATATTGATTTAACATCGGCACCTGATGCGACGACGAGCGATATGGTGCGCCGTCTTGCGAGCCTGACCCCGCAGCAGGTGCGCGTTTTAATGATGTTATCGACGGGCCTGCTCAATAAGCAAATTGCTTATGAACTTTCGGTTTCTGAAGCGACTGTCAAAGCCCATGTGTCAGCCATTCTTCAAAAGCTTGATGTGGATAGCCGAACCCAAGCGGTAATCGCTGCCTCCAAAATTGCATCCGGACAATGGAATACGGTTCAGGACATGAGCCAGTAATTCAGTGTCTGAACAACAAGCGAATAAAGCTCAGCCCGTAGAGGCAACGGCGCGGCGATTTCTGACCCTCGCGGTTCCCATTATGCTGGCGCATATAACCGAGCCGCTTTTGGGGCTTGTGGATACAACTGCCATTGGTCGGCTTAACGATATCCCCATGTTGGGCGCCGTTGCGATTGGGGCGATTTTCTTCGATTTTATCTTTTGGGGTTTAGGTTCTTTACGCCCCAGCACGGCTGGCCTTACCGCACAGGCCTTTGGTGCCGGATTAGATACGGAAGTTAAGCTAACGCGCTACCGGGCGTTAACGGTAGCCGTTGCTTTGGGACTTATTCTTATCGTTATGCGCGGGCCGATTACCGATCTGGCGCTCTATCTGCTTGCGCCAAGCGCGGAGGTTGATCGGGCAGCGCGGATTTACATCATGATCCGCATTTGGGCTGCGCCCTTGGCTTTGGCCAATTATGCGATTCTGGGTTCGCTCATTGGATGCGGACGAACGGATCTTGGATTGGTGCTGCAAGTTGCGATCAATGTCGTAAAGGTCGTCCTTGCCGTTCTTCTCGTTGTGGTTGCCGGTTATGGCATTGCAGGCGCAGCCATCGGTACACTGATCGCCGATGGCGTTGGAACCGCGCTCGGTCTGTTGATCACCGCGCGCTTAGGTGGCTTTCGCGGAAAGGTTTTCATCAAAGATATTTTTAATGGCAAAGCGATGAAGCGTTTATTGGTCGTGAATGTCGATATAATGATCCGCACGCTTGCATTGCTGACAGCGTTTGGCTTTTTTACCTCTCAAAGTGCGCGTCAAAGCGATGTAACGCTGGCTGCTAATCAAGTGCTCAATATGCTGTTTCTGGTGGCTGTCTATTTTCTCGACGGCTATGCCACCGCTGGCGAGCAATTATGTGGCCAAGCGATTGGCGCGCGGGATGAATCCGGATTTCGCAAGAGTGTTTCGCTGGTCTTGCATTTTAGCTTTTGGACAGGCTTGGTGCTGACTTTGGGGCTGATCGGAATTGGAAATGTCATTATTGCCGCGATCGCGGCCAATGCTGACATTCGCGATTATGCCGGGCACTATCTGATCTATGCCGCAATGACGCCTGTGGCAGGCGCCTTGGCCTTCGCCTTTGATGGAATTTTTATCGGCTCCACATGGACAAAAGCGATGCGCAACCTAATGCTGCTTTCGCTTGCCCTTTATTTCATAACCTTTGCAATAGTAGGTGACATGGGAAACGCCGGACTTTGGATTTCAATCCTAGCGTTCTTGGCTATTCGCGGCATTGCTCAATCTATTGCGTTTCCGGCTCTGGCACGACACGCCTTTCGCCCTTAACTCATTCCCTCAATTGGCCATTCAAGCCATTCTTTTGCGGCGCGTCCGACCACAGATGTAAGCGATGTCACATTTTCCTTTTCCATCCGCTCAATCAGCCCGCTCTTAATTTCACCAATAAGGCCCGGGCCATTATAGATTAGTCCTGAATAGAGTTGGATGAGGCTTGCACCCGCCTCAATCTTACTGAAGGCTGCACGTGCTGAATCGATGCCTCCAACGCCGATCAAAGGAAACTGTCCTTCAACCCTTAAATAGGTCTCGGCTAGCATGCGGGTAGAAAGTGGAAATAACGGCTTTCCAGATAGGCCTCCGCTTTCGAAACGAAGCGTTGTCTCCCGTAAACTCGTAGGCCGCCTAATGGTTGTGTTCGATACAATGAGTCCATCGACACCGCGATGGCGGGCAACCTTGACGAGAGCATCCAGAGCATCAAGGGTGAGATCCGGCGCAATCTTCAAAAGGATTGGTTTGCGCCCAAAGGTCGGCGCGCATTTATTGCGTTCATCAATCGAACGCGCCAGCAAATCATCCAATGCCGCTTCGCTTTGGAGGTCTCTGAGACCGGGCGTGTTGGGCGATGAAATATTGATCGTAAAATAAGAGGCCAAGCCCGCAAACATGCGAATGCCGGACACATAATCTGCTGCTCGATCAACGGTATCTTTGTTAGCGCCAACATTGACGCCAACAATACCGGGACGCGAGGCTCGCGCTTGCAATCGTTCAAAGGCGGGGGCGTGACCGCCATTGTTAAAACCGAGCCGATTGATAACGCCCTCGTCTTTCAGAAGGCGGAAAATACGCGGCTTTGGATTACCCGATTGCGGGCGAGGCGTCAGCGTGCCAACTTCTGAAAAACCGAAGCCTAAGCGCAAAGCGGCGTCAGGCACTTCGGCATTCTTGTCAAAACCGGCAGCGAGACCGATTGGATTTGGAAAGCCAATGCCAAAAGCGGAGACCGCTAATCTCGGATCATCAGGCTTTATCGGTATTGCGGGCAAAAGTTTCATCGCGCCGATGGCAAGACCATGGGCCGCTTCCGTATCCATATTTTTAAGGGCCTTGAACGCAACTCGATACAGCGAGGTCAAATCAATAATCCTTCAAAGCGATGGTACCCATCGGACTCCATGGGTAATGGAACAATATGTGTTACAGCTGAAAGTGGCATTGGCCCATAAAGATGCGGAAAAAGCTGTCCGCCACGCGAAGGTTCATAGCGCAACGCTTCGCCGAGTTGTGTCTCGTCGATGGTCGCCAGCAAGAGCTCATCCTGCCCCTTAAAGTGCTTGCGGGCCGTTTCTTCTACCTGCTCGGTGGTAGAAAAATGAATAAACCCATTAGCCAGATCAATCGGGGCGCCATGAAAGACCCCGGCCGATTGGGCCTCTTTCCATTGAATAACCGATAATATTTTATAAATTGTCATGAAAACCACTCTGTTTGGGCCAATTTAGGCTAAGCTTTAAAAGCTCGCAAATTCCCTAACGGAAATTTTTAGTTTTATTACAAAATGTGCTTGCAAATTTGCGGATTAATTACCTATTATGCTAATTATTATTGATTAATATCCTTTTTTGAAAGGTTTCGCCATGTTATCTCATCCGCGTATTTCGAAAGCTATTGATTTGCTTGCTGCACGCAATGGTCTCTCAGCGTCAGGTCTGGCTCGTCGGGCGGGTCTTGACCCACCGACATTCAATAAATCGAAGCGGGCATCAACCGATGGAAGGCTTCGTTGGCCCTCAACCGAATCAATTTCAAAAATCCTCGAGGCGACAACAACCGACCTTGATACATTCATTGCCTTGTTGATGGTCGACCGCCCACCTGTGCCAAGCCGCGCCATTCCCGTCATCAATCTGGCGGATGCCGCCTCGGCGTTTGACGAAGACGGCAAACCGATTGGGAACAAATGGGATGAAGTGTCGTTTCCGGACCTTCCTGCCGAGATCGTCTTCGCGGTTGAGATTGCCACCGAGCGTATGATGCCAATGTATCGCGAGGGCGATATCATCGTATGCGCGCAGAATGTTCCGGTTCGTCGAGGCGACCGCGTGCTTGTTAAAACGAAAGCGGGCGAGCTGATGGGCGGAACGCTGAAACGCAAAACCATGCATAGCGTGGACGTGGCACCCTTCCGTCATGGGCTTCCAGATGCCACCTTCGCGGTTGCGGAAACGCTTTGGATCGCCCGAATTCTTTGGGCTGCCCAATAAACCAAGCGCGAGTTACGCCCTACTGTCGAGAAACTGCTGGTGCTCGGACAAAAGCGTTCCGTCCAATCCTTTGCGGATCAGGGCGCAGGTCTCGTTGACGCCATAAAGGGCGGCAAACGAACCAAAGCGCGGCCCTCGATCGGCCCCTAACAGAACCTGATAGATCGTGGCGAACCAGGTTTGCGATACGCCGGGGCGTCCGTCTGGGCTTTTCGTCTTCCCCGAAAGATCGGGGAAATGCGCGCGACCCACTTCATAGACGACCGCCTGCAACGCATTGCCATCGGTTGAACCCGCATGCTCGGCAAGCGCCTTGGCGAGATCAGCAAGGGCAGCCTGCTCTTGCTCGGTAGGCGCACGATAGACTTTGGTTGGTCGCACAAAATCGCGGTAATAGGCGATGGCATAGCCAACCATTTTCGCAAGACCCGGATGGTTCTCAGCTGACACGGTTGAGGAATAGCGGCGGATAAAGCCCCATAAAACTTGGCTGTCCTCGGAATTGGCAACCGCCACCAAATTCAACAGCATCGCAAAGGTCACCGTTGTCGAATGGTTCTCGGCATCCGAAATCGACTCGACCTTTGGCGGTTGGCCCCCGTGAATGTGAAACACAGGATTGCCAAGCTGCTCTTTAACAATCTGCCCCGGGAATTTTTCGAGGAAGGTGAGATAATCATCCACCTGACGCGGAATCACATCGAAATAGAGTTTCTTGGCTTCGCGCGGTTTGGAATACATAAACAGCGCGAGGCTCTCGGGGCTCGCATATTTCAACCATTCATCAATCGTGATGCCATTGCCCTTTGATTTCGAAATCTTCTGGCCCTTATCGTCCAAGAAAAGCTCGTAGACGAAGTGCTCGGGTGCAACACCGCCAAGCGCATTGCAAATTGAATCATAGACGACCGTGTTCGGCTGATGGTCCTTGCCATACATTTCAAAATCGACGCCAAGGGCTGCCCACCGGGCGCCGAAGTCCGGCTTCCATTGCAGCTTTACATGACCGCCCGTCACCGGAAGGGTGACATCGGAACCATCCTCATCCGCAAAGGTAACGGTGTGGTTTTTACCATCGACCTGCTTCATCGGCACATAGAGCACGCGGCCCGTGGTCGGTGAAATGGGTAAAAAGCAGCTATAGGTCGAACGGCGCTCCTCGCCCAAAGTGGGCAGCATAATGTCCATCACAGCCTGATAGCGCTCGGCCATCCGACACAAAATCTCGTCGAACTTGCCGGATGAGTAATAATCCGTGGCGCTGGCGAATTCATATTCAAAGCCGAACGTATCAAGAAAGCGGCGCAACATGGCGTTGTTGTGATGCCCGAAGCTTTCAAACTCGCCAAATGGATCGGGAACACGCGTCAAGGGCCGATGCAGATGCTCGGCCAAAAGATCGCGGTTCGGTACATTGTCGGGCACTTTGCGCATGCCATCCATATCGTCAGAAAAGCACAAAAGCCGAGTCGGGATCTTGTCTTCTGTCAAAATCCGGAACGCATTGCGGACCATGGTGGTGCGAGCGACCTCGCCGAACGTGCCGATATGCGGCAGGCCCGAGGGGCCATATCCGGTTTCAAACAGCACACTCTTTTGCCCCGTGCGTTTGACGCGCTCGACCAATTTGCGAGCTTCTTCAAACGGCCAAGCGGCCGATTGCTGAGCGGTGGCAACAAGATCAGGGGTCTGGATAAGATCGGCAATCGACATGGGATACTTTCGGTACAACAGAAAACGAGCCTTCACCTAGCGAGCGAAGGTGGCGGACCATAAAGCAATTTACCCGAAAGAGGGAAGGTGTCTTGACGAATAAAATAAGCATCTTCGCATCCGGCCATGCTTTTTGGACAAGCTGACAAAAAATGTAGGGCTGGTGAACCTTCTTCGATCAATCTTTGCTCTTTCTTTCAGGCTAAAAACATTCTGTCATAAACCAATATAGCGCTCCTCCGTTGGACACTCGCCCATGAACGAGCGCATTCGTAGTACAAACCAAATCTTCTCCATTCCTCCGCCGCCTCACACAGCGGCATTGGAACAGCATCCCAACTTCATTGAATGGGCCTACCATTGCGCAGACAAGATTGGGACCACAATCGACCAGTTTCTGATCCGAAATGAGCTCGTTACCGCTGAGGACCTCTATCAGACACTTGCCTCAATTTTGAATGTACCCTTCACAACGGCGATATTGCCTATCGCCGATCATTTAGACGGTGAAATTTTGATTAGGGCGGAGACCTGCCAATTATCATGTAAAGGCGAAAAACCGATTTTTGCCATAGCACCCTCCGGTCAAAAATTCACGGCTCTGCTTTTTGCTGCTTCACTTGGCACGCTTCAATTAAATGAAGGCAACGTGTTGATAACGACTCCACAAAATTTCGTTGAATCGGTTCGAAGGCATAATGGACATGCAATAGCACAGAGAGCCGTCAATAAAATGAAACGGCATGCGCCTCATCTTTCAGCCCATCAAAAGGGAATGAATGTTTCAGCCTGTCTCTCACTATTTTTCGCGTTCTTTTTATTTCTATCCGTCCTGTCTCCATCGATTTGGCATTCATCTGTATTCTTATTAACGCTGTTCCCAGGCATTCCATCCATCGTCCTTAAAGCTGCTGCAGTGAGGCGCTTGTCAAACAGAAGTCCTAGAAATTTAACCTTAGTTGATCAGGACCTGCCAAATTATACTATTTTAGTTCCGCTTTATCGCGAGAAAAAAATAATTTCTAAACTGATCGAACGGCTCAAAAAAATTGATTATCCTAAAGCGAAATTAGAAATCAAAATCCTTGTTGAAATGGATGACATTGAAACACGGCTAGCTTTAATCATGGAGGAGCTTCCAGCAATATTTGACATTATTGTTTGCCCTCTTATGAACCCCAGAACAAAGCCACGGGCTCTTAATGTGGGACTTGCTTATGCTAAAGGCGATTACATTGTTATTTATGATGCAGAAGATGAACCAGATCCTGATCAATTAAAAAAAGCGGCAACATGTTTCTATCATGGCGGAAAGAGGCTCGGATGTGTGCAGGGGCGCTTAGCAATCGATAATATGGCTGATGGGTGGATCAGTCGTATGTTCGCCTTGGAATATGCGAGCCTTTTTGATGCATTGCTCCCCGGAATGTCCAACACCCGGCAACCTATTCCCCTCGGAGGGACATCAAACCATTTTAGACGCTCAACATTAGAGGCGTGTTTTGCTTGGGACCCTTGGAATGTAACCGAAGATGCCGATCTTGGCTTACGCCTTGCCCGCCTTGGCTATGAAACGGCGGTGATTGATTCCACCACATGGGAGGAAGCCCCCAATACGATAAAAGCTTGGCTCAATCAGCGTACCCGATGGCTTAAAGGCTGGATGCAAACAGCGATGGTGATTGCGCGTCCCTTAGGCGTAAAACAAGCTAAGACGTCATTAGCGATGCAATTTCAAATCGCCGTAATAAGTCTTTCATCGATCACTTCGGCGATGTTCCATCCTTTGGCTGTTATCGCTTTTGGTTGGGTCATTACAACACACTCAATGAACGAGTCGATATCATTGCTTGGAATAATCCAATGGAGCTTCATTGGGTTTGTTTTCGTGTGCCACTGTATTGTTTCTTATATCACGATGAGAGCAGGCATGCGGTGTCGCGGGTTGAAATTTCATACCTTCGATTGCATCAGCCTTGTGTTTTATTCATTGCTAAAATGTGTTGCCGCATGGCGAGCGCTTTGGGAGTTTATTGTAGCGCCCTCCCTTTGGCGAAAGACAGAACATGGCCATTCGCGAACATCGAGACGTATGGCTACAAAAATCTCTTAAAAATATTTGGCAATCAGCTTGGCATTTTCCTCGGGCGGGCGGTCAATATTGAGGCTTGAGAGGAAGTGTCCTTTGCCATCCATGAGATAGATGATGGCGGTGTGGTCCATCGTATAGCCGCCCGTTTCAAGCGGTACTTTTTTGGCATAGGCGCGATAGGCTTTTTCCGTGGCAACAATGGCTGCGATATCACCGGACAGGCCGGTAATGCGCGCATCAAATCCTGAGAGATAATCCTTGATAACGGATGGCGTGTCGCGCTCGGGATCAACGGTCACGAAATAGGTTTTGAGCCGATCACCATCCTTGCCCAACGCTTTATAGATCAAGCCTATTTCATAAAGCGCGGTAGGGCATACGTCAGGGCAATGGGTAAAACCGAAAAACACAAGGCTTGGGCCGCCCAATAAATCCTTCTCGGTTACTTTGCGGCCATCTTGCGCGGTCAGCACAAAGGGCCCGCCAATTGCTGAGGATCCTGTCTCACTCATCGGATCAAAGGCAAACCAAGCGACACCCAAAATGATAAGACTCAACAAGAAAGCGATGAGTGGAAGGACAAGTTTGGGACGCACCATTACACTTCCTTACAGGCACCACGAGATGGTGGCACTTACGAGATCACTAAATACCCGCTCGCCGCGCGCGGACCACAATATGAGTCCTGCAAAGACCACAACCAATCCAGTTGCCCCCCAAAGGCCAGCTACTAAATAATGGCGCAATTCTTAAAGCCCTCATGATCGGCAATAGAGCCAATACTTTGTTTGGAGCGGGCGAAGGGAATCGAACCCTCGTATGCAGCTTGGGAAGCTGCCGTTCTACCATTGAACTACGCCCGCATGACTTGGCTTATATCATAACGGTTCAGCCTATCCGTGTCGATGGGCCAAGCGGTTGCCCTTGGCCGTGAGAAGCGATAGGCAGACTGCGATGATACAGGACAGCTCGGCTTTGCTGACCCTCCTAGATGTTTTTTGGGTCAATCTTCTTTTATCGGGGGACAATGCAATTCTCATTGCATTGGCTTGCCGGAATTTGCCCCGCCATCAAAGACGGCTCGGCATGCTGCTCGGCGCGGCAACAGCCATCGGATTAAGGCTGATTTTCTCGGCGATCGCCATCCCCATTTTATCGCTAGCCGGGTTTAAGGTGATTGGCGCTATCCTGTTGGTATGGATTGCCACCAGCCTGATTTCAGGTAACCCCGAGGATAATTCTGACACCATATCCGCGCATGATCGGTTGTGGCACGCCGTCCGCGCCATTGCGATGGCCGATATTGTGTTAAGCCTTGATAATGTGCTCGTGATCGTTGGCATTGCCCATGATACGCCTATCTTTCTTGCCTTGGGCCTTTTGATGTCCGTACCCTTAATCGTCTGGGGAGCGGATGCGATCGGCGCATGGATTGAGCGCTATCCGGCGCTTGTCGTTATCGGCGCGGGGCTTATCGGCTGGTCGGCAGGACAACTCGCTTATTCGGATGCGTGGATGCCGAAAACCGTGATCAGCGCATTGGGCGAAAACGGCGAACAATGGGCCGGAGCCTTCGGCGCGACCCTTGTGATTTTAGGCGGTTTGATCCGGAAGCAATGGCTGCTTAGGCAGCGCGACCCGTCAGGAAATTCTTTAGCTTCTTGAACTGCGTTGAAAGCGAATGGCGGCGCTGTTCGCGGTTAACAACGTCATTATCAAGCACCCAATTCATCTGCACCACGCGGCGCTGGCCTTCAAACGGCTTGTGTCCGTGCCAGGACTTGTCGGAGCGCTTAAACACCAGCAACGTGCCAAGCGATGGTGGAACTTCAGCGACATAATCCTCAAGATCTGTCCCATTGCGCAAAATACGCAATTTGCCGCCTTCTGCACCCCAATCTTCGTTTAGATATAACAGCACCGTGATGATCTTGGTCTCGCTATCGGTGTGGATGCTGCCATCTGTGGAGCGCAAGAAACCACGTACCGTGTACATGGTCGGGCGGCCAGTAAGATCGATATTGAATTTTTTCTCAATCGCTTTGCGGAAGGCTTCATCCTGCAACTCATCCAGCAAGGCTTTGAATTTGCCGCTGATTGAAAGCTGCGATGGCGGATGCGAACCAGGACCCGGCACCGCAGGAAAATCGCCCATGGCTTCCGCGAATTTTTCAGGTTTTACAAACTTCTCGACGATCAGATACTCATAGGGCTCCGTCTGCAGGGGAGCTTGCTCAAGCGCTGAATAATCAAGATAGGTCATGAAAGAAAACCCTTTTAGGTTGGATAAGACGGCCCGTCGTTACCATGTTTGCCTTGCGTCGAAAAGCCATGTCCGGCTTGCCCTGCCTGAGGCGCACTGGTAGGGACAGGGCGAATGATAGAGTTAGCTTACAGAAGTCGGGCCTATTTGCGGCAAGACAGGATAATTTGTTGACCGTGCTCAAAAAACTCACCACCGCCGCCTATCGACAAGCCCGTCGCGACGCCAATACTGCGCGATGGGATCGGCCATTAACAGGCTTTTTCCAACGGATTTGGGCGTGGATGGACATGGTTTTCGTCGATCATGGCATATTTCGGCTGATTTATCTCAATAAGCACCGCGTTTCACCGCTGTTCTGGCGTGCGGCCCAGCCTACACCCGGTCAATTGCATCAATCAGGCCGTGATGGCGTGAAAACCGTCGTGAATCTGCGCGGTGGTCGTGAATTTGGGTCCTGGCCCCTCGAACGGGAGGCCTGCGAACAGTCGAATTTGAAACTCGTGGATTTCGTCATTCGCTCACGCGGCGCGCCTGATCGGGAAAGAATCGCCTCAGCAAAGGCCTTTTTTGAAGGTCTCACCTACCCCGTCCTCGCGCATTGCAAATCGGGCGCGGATCGTGCGGGCTTTATGGCGACGCTGTATTTACTCGTTCACGAAAAGCGCCCGCTGGATGAAGCCCTTAAACAGCTCTCATGGCGCTACGGGCATTTCAAATTCGCTAAAACAGGGATCTTGGACGCGTTTTTTGAACGCTACCGGGTTGAGGGATTAGAGAAGGGCATCGATTTCCAAACTTGGGTCGAAACCATCTATGATCCGGAAGCGCTCGAACATAGTTTCAAAACAAAACCTTGGGCCGATTGGTTCGTCGAGCACATTTTACGCCGAGAATAGAGCTTAAGCGCTAAGCCGCTCCAAAATACGGGCCGACAATTTATCGCGCACGGAGCGGTAGGCGTCGAGTTTGGTCTCGCGCGTCCCTTCAATCACCGATGGATCAGGGGTGGGCCAATATTCAACGTCCACGAAAGCCGTGCGGGTTAATTCCAAGGCAGCGTGATGGGCTTCGGGTGAAAGCGTAATGATCAAATCGAAATTGAGGCCTTCCCATTCGGCTAATTCTTCAAGCGTATGCGGCTTATGACTTTTTGCATCGATACCGAGTTCATCCAGTACCGACAGCGCAAAGCCATCGACACTGCCTTTTCGAATACCGGCTGATTGGATGTAAAGCGTCTGGCCAAAATAATGCCGCGCCAATGCTTCGGCCATCGGCGAGCGTACCGCATTCATCGCGCAGGCAAAGAGTACAGCTTGCACTTTCCGCGCGCCGGTCAATGGTTCAGCCTTTCCAATGAAGGGCTGAAATCAGCGTAAACAAACGCCGCGCGGTATCGAAATCAACCTCGAGCTTTCCTTCCAACCTTTCGATCAGCAATTCGGCCGCTTCATTGTGCAGGCCACGCCGCCCCATATCGATGGCTTCAATTTGTGATGGGCTCGCCGTTCGAATGGCTTGGTAATAGCTTTCGCAAATCAGGAAATAATCCTTCACGACGCGTCGAAACGGCGTCAGCGATAAAATATGCGCGGTAATCGGTTGGCCCTGTTCATCGCGAATATCGAGCGCGAGCTTATTGGTCAGAAGACCAATTGTCAGCGTGTAGGGGCCGCCCTCATGGCCCGCGACGGCGAACTGATTACCTTCAATCAGATCGAAAATCGCAATGGCGCGCTCATGTTCTTGCTCAGGACCGCCGCGACCAATCGACCCTTCATCGAGGGTGATAGAGATAAGCCGCTTCCGAGGATCCGCATGTGGGGCCATATGCCCCTCTTAGCCGAGATTGAGACGGATGGCGACCGAACGTGCATGCCCGCCCAGTCCCTCGCTTTCGGCAAGCGCAATGGCCGATGGTCCCAGCGCCCGAAGCGATTCAGGTGTGCAGGACAAAATCGACGTTCGTTTCATGAAATCCAAAACGCCAAGACCGGATGAGAAACGCGCCGAACGTGCTGTAGGTAACACATGATTGGTGCCACCCACATAGTCGCCAATGGCTTCCGGCGTATGCGAGCCTAAAAAGATCGCACCCGCATTGCGGATCATGCCCGCAAGAGTTTCAGCATTATCGGCTTCGATTTCCAAATGCTCAGGCGCCAAACGATCAACCAGCGGAACAGCACTTTCGAGCGTATCGACGATGATAATCGCGCCATGATCACGCCAGCTTGCACCCGCAATTTCGCCACGCGACAGTGTTTTAAGCTGCCGCTCGACGGCGTCGGCTACGCTATCGCCCAGCGAGGCGGAATTTGTCACCAAGATCGATTGCGCCGCCGTATCATGTTCCGCTTGCGCCAAGAGGTCAGCGGCAATCCAATCAGGATTGGCATGACCATCCGCCAATATTAAAACTTCAGACGGTCCGGCGATCATATCAATACCAACTTGGCCAAAGACACGGCGCTTAGCGGCGGCAACAAAGGCATTGCCCGGACCTACAATTTTCGCGACCGGTGCGATCGTCTGCGTGCCATAGGCAAGAGCTGCCACAGCTTGCGCACCGCCCACCCGATAAATCTCGGTAATGCCTGCAATGCGAGCAGCCGCCAAAACAAGCGGATTAAGAACACCATCGGGCGTTGGCACCACCATCACGATACGCGGAACACCGGCAACCTTTGCTGGGACCGCATTCATCAACACGGAGGATGGATAGCTTGCTGTTCCGCCTGGAACATAAAGACCAACGGCTTCAATCGCCGTCCAGCGGTGGCCCAGGCTTACCCCGAGAGCATCGGTGAACCGTTCATCCGATGGCTTTTGTCGAACATGATAGGCCTCAATCCGATCACGCGCGACGGTGAGTGCATCCAAAGCAGGCTTATCGCATTGCTTGATCGCCGCATCGATTTCGGCGTCTGAAATACGCAAACCGCTTGCGGCAACCGTCATGCGATCAAAGCGCTGGGTGTATTCAATCAGCGCGGTATCACCGCGTGCAATCACATCGGCAATAATCGCTCGAACCGTCTGATCCACATCTTCAGAAATCTCGCGTTTTGCAGCGAGCAATTCTGTAATCTGACGATCAAAATTCGGGTCACGCGATAAAAGGCGAAGCGCCATCATTTTATTCCTTCAAACCATCCGGCGCCAAATCAGCCATGGCAGCTTCGAGACACTCAACCGAAAGCCTTACCGCACTGCCGCCTTCAAACAGCAAAACCACATGGCCCGATGGGGCGTCAACCGGCTCAAACCCAATTCCGATGAGGCTAAGGACGGCATCCGGTGCATTACTCGGCATTTTTGACGTCATCGCCCGTGTAACACGTTCGAAATGCAGTCCGGTTTGACGCCGTTCGCTCGCTCCGCCAGCAACCGGACGATCCAGGGCCAACACAAATCGACGCTCTTGCGGTAAATACACCATATCGGAAGCGCGGACACGCGATCCCTCAAGATGGGCCGATATCACAAGCAGATCTTCCGGATCAAAGGCCGCAACCTTCACCATGGCAGGTCCATTCTCGTCGACAAACAGGGTTGAATACAAACTCTACCGCCACCTCTACCGAAGTGCGCGCCAAGCTGCAATTGATTGAAAGGCTTACTTTTCGCCCGATAGCCGCTCAATATCGGCGCCGCAGCGCGCGAGCTTCTTCTCCAGCGCTTCAAAGCCGCGATCAAGATGATAGACGCGGTTGACCAGCGTATCGCCCTCCGCCACCAATCCGGCGATCACAAGCGATACTGAGGCGCGCAGATCGGTCGCCATCACAGGTGCGCCCTTCAAACGGCTCCGGCCTTTGATAAAGGCCTTATCGCCATCCAAATTAATCCGCGCACCCAAACGCGCCAATTCCTGCACATGCATGAACCGATTTTCGAAAATCGTCTCGTGAATCATGGAATCGCCGTCGGCTTTGGTCATCAAGGCCATAAATTGGGCCTGCAAATCGGTTGGAAAGCCGGGGAAAGGCTCGGTCGTCACATCAACGGGCAGCAGACCCGAACCATTTCGCACGATCCGGATACCATTTTCCTCGGTGGAAACGGTAACACCTGTTTTCTTCAACACATCGAAAGCGGCATCCAGTAAATCATACCGCGCGCCTTCCAGCAGCACATTGCCGCCGGTCATCGCGACGGCCATGGCATAGGTGCCCGTTTCAATGCGGTCCGGCAAAACGTGATGATGGGCGCCATCTAGCCGTGGCACGCCTTCAATCACGATATGCGAGGTTCCTACGCCTTCAATCTTGGCGCCCATTTTGATCAGACATTCGGCGAGATCGGTTACTTCTGGCTCCCGCGCCGCGTTTTTGATCTCCGTCGTGCCATGGGCAAGGCTCGCGGCCATCAGCGCAATATGGGTGCCGCCGACCGTCACCTTCGGAAAATCAATCAAGCCGCCGCGCAAGCCTTTAGGCGCTTTGGCAACGACATAACCAGCGTCGATCTCAATCTCGGCGCCCAGTTTTTCAAGCGCCATGAGCAATAAATCAACGGGACGCGTGCCAATCGCACAGCCACCTGGCAATGAAACCCGCGCCTCACCCATCCGCGCGAGCAAAGGAGCAACAACCCAAAAACTCGCCCGCATACGGGAAACAAGTTCATAGGGGGCGGTGGTATCGACAATATCGCGCGCCGAGAGCGTAATCGTCTCGCCGCTTTCCTCAGATTGGCCCAGACGTTTACCGCTGATGGCAGCATCCACCCCGTGATTGCCCAAAATCCGCATCAAAAGACGCACATCGGACAATCGCGGGACATTATGGAGGGTCAGGGTTTCGCGTGACAGGATGCTGGCAATCATTAAGGGCAAAGCAGCGTTTTTCGCGCCTGAAATCGGGATGATGCCGTCCAGTGTTCTGCCGCCGCCGATACGAATACGATCCATGTCTATCCCTTATACCGCTTTAAGACTGGCCATCGGCCTGCTTTGATCCACTCTTTTGGCCCTGATCGACATCGTCTTTCGGCCCATCGCTTAGAATTCGGGCACGCGACTGCGCCTTCCGACGCTTCAAGTTTTCACGAAGGGCCGCCGCCGCGCGCTCAAAGCGCGGATGCCGTGGAGGTGCCGTCATTCCGCCGTCTCAATCCATATCGCCACTGATTCTGGCGCCAAAAACCGTGCCGCACGCTTAAGATGAAGCGATCCGTGAGGCAAGCCCGGTAACTACCCATCCCCGAATCAAGCGGCTAATTTATGGCAAAGCACGAAAAAACAAAGAATTTAGCCCGCGCTTCTTGCTATACAGCAGGGCCTATGGCAGTGTCCGCGCCGCTTCGGGGGGTGTAACTTGCCCTACCGACAATGATTAGCTGCCGTAGCTCAGTGGTAGAGCACTCCCTTGGTAAGGGAGAGGTCGAGAGTTCAATCCTCTCCGGCAGCACCAGTTTCCCAGAGCAACATGCTGCAAAATTTCATTACAGCCTTGGATTGGTTCGGTCTCTGTGTGTTCTCGGTAACGGGCGCCTTAGTCGCCTCGCGCAAACAAATGGACATTGTGGGCTTTGCCTTGCTCGGGAGCGTGACGGGTATTGGTGGCGGCACCATTCGCGATGTCCTGTTGGGAATTCAACCGATCTTCTGGATCAAGCAGCCTGCCTATCTTTTGACCTGCGTAATCGTTGCCTGCGCGACCTTCTTGTTCGCGCACATCCTGCAGTATCGCTATCGGTATTTATTGTGGCTCGACGCCATCGGGCTGGCTTTGTTTGCTGTCACCGGCGCCGGCAATGCGCTGGCGCATGGGGCTGGATCGACCATTTCGGTGGCTATGGGGGTAGCAACCGCAACTTTTGGCGGCATTATCCGTGATATTCTAGGTGGCGAAAGCCCCATTATCCTCCGGCAAGAGATTTACATCACGGCAGCGCTGATCGGCGCCACGGTTTTTGTGGGTCTGATGGAGGTCGGCGCATCGCAAGATATCGCCGTGGCTCTTGGATTTATCTCAGCCTTGGCCCTACGCTTTGCAGGGCTTCATTGGGGTTTAACGCTGCCACGCTACCAGCCTAAAGCCGGGGTTCAGCAAGACTAGCCAGGGCTTCCCCCTCGGTAGGCAGGGCTTTGCAGAGCCTTCTCAAAAACATTTGCGATTCAGCCCCGCTTGCGGTGTATCTTCGCTCATCTTCAGTACAATGAGGCGGGGCATTACCGATGAGCAAACGGAAAGTTCTTTTCATCACAGCCGACCAATGGCGTGGCGATGCTCTCGGTTGCCTTGGCCACCCAGCAGCGCATACCCCAAATCTTGATGCTTTAGCGGCCGATGGCGTACTTTTTCGGGATCATTACACGTCGTCGGCGCCTTGCGGACCTGCGCGCACGACGCTGCTCACCGGGCTTTACCCGTTCATTCACCGCAGCGTGCGGAACGGCACGCCTTTGGACCGTCGGCATACCAATCTGGCGTTGGAGGCCCGTCGGGCGGGACGCGATCCGGTTCTGTTCGGCTATACCGACTCCTCCGCCGATCCGCGTGAGATGGCGCCGGACGATCCGCGCCTGAGGAGCTTTGAGGGCGTCCTTCCCGGTTTCCGGCTTGAGGCAACGCTGAATGAAGGCGCGCTCGCCGGCTGGATGACAGAATTGGCCCGCAAGGGCCACGAGATGCCGGATGTCCTGTTTGATATCTATTCGCCGCCTGATCCCGACGCCGATCCCAAACGGTTTTGGCGGGGCCCGGCGAAATACAAAGCCGAGGATAGCGACACAGCCTATATCGCCGATAAAGTCATTGATTATCTAAGGCTGCGCCGGAAAGAAGATTGGCTGATCCATGCTGTTTTCTTGCGGCCCCACCCGCCTTTGATCGCGCCTGCGCCCTATGATTCCATGATCGATGTCTCAGTTCCGGCCAAGCCCATTCGCATGGCAAGCCGCGAGGCCGAAGCGGGCCGTCATCCCTATCTCGATGTCTGGCTCAAAGAAATGTCGAACCCTGGCTATTTCGATGCGCCCTTTGATATTCACGCGTTACCCGAAAGTGACCGCGAAGAAATGCGCGCGGTTTATTTTGGACTTGTCGCAGAAGTCGATGCCCAAATTGGGCGCATTATCGACCATTTGAAATCGACTGGTGAATATAACGAGACCCTCATTATCTTCACTTCCGATCATGGTGAAATGCTGGGCGATCATTGGTGCTGGGGTAAAGGCGGATTCTTTGAAGGATCAAACCATATTCCGCTCATCATTCGCGACCCGGATAATCCTGGTGCTGCGCGGGGAAGAAAAGTTTCAGCCTTCACCGAATCCGTTGATCTGATGCCAACGATTCTTGAATGGATGGGCTCGCCTGTTCCAAACGAAAACAATGGGCACTCACTGCATGAATGGCTATCGGGTGAAACACCGGAACGTTGGCGTAAATCCGTGTTCTGGGAATTCGATTTCCGTAACCCTGTAACCGAGCGGTACGAGAAAGCGTTAAACCTGACGCCTGACGAATGTACGTTGAATGTCATCCGCGATCGTGACTTTAAATATGTGCATTTCACCGCACTGCCTCCGCTTTTATTTGATCTTAAAAAAGATCCCGGCGAGTTAGTGAATCTTGCGGATGATCCGGCTTACATCAAAACAGTGGCCCATTATGCGCAGCGGCTTTTATCGCATCGCTTGCTGCATGCGGAACGAACGCTGACCAACGCCATGCTGTCACCCAAAGGCGTGGTTTATAAAAACCAACCACGCGGTATGCCCGATAATCTGTATGGTGCTGAACATCCCTAATCGATAGGTTATTTACAATGCGCTATGAACTAATGATGCCCAAAGAGGTTCGAACGGCCATTGCAGAAAACTGGCCTGTTGTTATCGCGCTTGGTGTCTTAGAATATCATGGCGAGCATTTAGCGCTCGGTATGGATACGCTGGCCGTAACCCGCTGCCTTGATCTGATTGAAAAAGAACGCCGGCTGATTATCTTGCCTCCGTTTTATTATGGCGCTGCGAGCTATGCCGTTGAAAAGCCCGAAGGCAAAGGCTCAGTGCATGTCGATGCCGAAAAAATAATGCCTTTTGCCAAGGAGATGTTTAAAGGACTGCTTCGTATCGGCTTTCGTAATATTCACGGCTTTATTCATCATCAAACCGAAAATTTTACGGCAGGCATGCCCACCGATCTGGCGTTTAAATTTGCGGGCAGGCAGGCTATTTTCGAACTGTTGGAACAGGAGCGCGGTGAAGGCTGGTGGGGTGATAAATCGATGGCCGATTATTACGCGCAACACGCAACGGGAAGTGACCCGTTCAATTGGATTAAAATCCACCCTCTGATGACGAAAGAGATAATTGCCAACTATCCGTTCGATCACGCGGGCATCGGCGAAACGTCACTCATGATGTCGCTATGTCCTGAAGGCGTGGATCTGACGCGATTGGATCCTGAGGAATGGTATTCAAAGAGCGCAGAGAATGCGTCAACGGAATTAGGCGATAAAGGCCGTGATATGATCCTTTCCCATATCAGGCAGGTCTTACAAAACTAATCAATTATCTTACGCTTCACGATCCTTAGTCTTTGTGAACGATGAGGTTGAACTCTTTTTCATAAGCATCGAGCGCTTTTCTACCTAAAGCCGTTAATTGTACAATTTTCTTCCGCTTGTCGGTGGACAATGCGATAATTTCGATCAGGCCACCACTTGCCAATTCATTGTAATATTTCCTGAACGACACTTCACTGCAATCAATTTGCTTGGCGAGCGCTGAGCGGTTCATCGGTGCTGTTTTTGAACCCAAAATCAGGAGCATGAGGAGTTGATAATCATGCCTGATCTTGAAAAGCCTTCGTTCAAGTGCTGCAAGCTTGAGGCGGCGTCTAAACACTGTCAATTCTGTTGACCTCATAGGTACCCTTAGAAGCATCAGAGTGGGTATAGGTTTTGTTTTGCCAAAAAAAATACGAAATATTACGTCGATATTAAGTGTTTATTTTTTTAACTAAATTTAGTTTTATGGTTTAAATTTTAAAATATAATTTTGATT
>JAPJMW010000205.1 GCA_026461505.1 Beijerinckiaceae bacterium | reverse complement strand
GCGCGCTGTCGACGATTACCGAAAACGTCGCTTTCTCCGTGTTGCGTAACCGCATCCGCGTCAATGCACTCAATATTGGATGGATGGCGAGCGACGGCGAAAACGCCATTCAACAAGTCGATGGTAACCCACCAGACTGGCTTGAGAAGGCCGCACCACAGCAACCTTTCGGTCGCTTGATCGATCCGAATGAAGTAGCGCGTGCTGTCGCCTTTTTGGCATCCGATGAGTCAGGTCTGATGACAGGTTCAGTTATTCAATATGACCAATCTGTCTGGGGGGCTTATGAAGGATCACCTCATCCATCAGCAGCGATGAAGATTTAATCCCAACCATCGAAAGTGGTGAGAATATAAAAATGAGCAACATCGGAATCGGTATTATCGGAACAGGCTTTATGGGCCAATCACACGCGCTCGCCTATCGTGCCGCGGGTGGAATTTTTCCACTGCAACGCAAGCCGATTCTGGAAATTGTGGCCGACAATAATGAGGCGGCAGGTGCTGCCGCCTTTCGGCAATATGGATTTCGCAGGGTAACCAACAATTGGCGTGAACTCGTCAATGATCCTGCAGTCCATATTGTCTCCATCACAACACCCAATACGCTTCACAAAGAAATGGCACTTGCGGCGATTGCCGCAGGCAAACATGTGCATTGCGAAAAACCGATTGCGCCTAATGCTGCGGACGCCAAAGAAATGTTAGAGGCAGCGGAAAAAGCGGGCGTCAAAACGCAAGTCGGATTCAACTATATTAAGAACCCTGTTCTCAAACTTGCCCGCGAGATGATCGCATCTGGCGAGCTTGGCGATATTATCGGCTTTCGTGGTATTCACGCCGAGGACTATATGACCGATCCCGACGGCGTCTGGTCGTGGCGCTTAGACCCGAAGGGTGGCGGTGGCGTCATAGCCGATCTTGGTAGCCACATCATCGGTATGGCGCGCTTTCTTTTGGGACCGATTACCGAGCTGTTCGCCGATCTGGAAACGGTTGTGCCAACGCGGCCCGTGGCTCCCGGTTCAAGCGAACGTCGTGCGATTGAGGTGGATGATATCGCCCGGTTGACGGTTAAATTTGCACGCGGCTGCCGTGGGTCAATTGAGGCCAATTGGTGCGCTACAGGCCGTAAGATGCAGCTTGGTTTTGAAGTGGCGGGTACCAAGGGTTCGCTCGCCTTCACCCAAGAGCGCTTTAATGAGTTGCGCTACTACAAAGTCGGCGGTGATCCACGCCATCAGGGCTTCACCACGATTGAGGCAGGGCCAGCACACGCGCCTTATGGTCGCTTCTGCGTCGCGCCGGGTCATCAGATTGGATTTAACGATCTCAAAGCCATCGAAGTAGCAGAGTTTTTGGCGGCCATTGAGAGTGGGGATAACGCTAATCCCGATTTCCGCGAGGCATGGGAAATCCAAAAGATCGTCGATACGGCCATTAAAGCGTCGGTTAGCCGAAACTGGATGTCGATTAGCTGAAATCCATCGTCATTCATCTCGCTTAAGGGTACCGTAGGAATTCCACTCGCGGTATCCAAAGGATTGATCATGACGGCCACAGTAATCGACGGCAAAGCCTTTGCTGCCAAAGTACGCCAGCAAGTTGCGGAACATGTCAGCAAAATTAAAGCCGAGCGTCATGAGGCACCAGGTCTCGCCGTTGTTTTGGTGGGGGAAGATCCGGCCAGCCAAGTCTATGTCCGAAACAAAGGCTCACAGACCGTTGAAGTCGGCATGGAGTCGTTCGAGTACAAACTCGACGCCAATACGTCTCAGCACGATCTCATCGCATTAATCGAAAAGCTGAATGCCGACCCGAAGGTTCACGGTATCTTGGTTCAGCTTCCTTTGCCCCCGCATCTTAATTCGGATCTGGTGATCAATACGATCGACCCGTCCAAAGATGTTGATGGTTTCCATATTTCCAATGTCGGCTTGCTCGGTACAGGCCAGAAAAGCATGGTGCCCTGCACGCCCTTAGGCTGCCTGATGATGCTGCGCGACCACCACGGCTCCTTGTCCGGCATGAATGCTGTCGTTGTTGGCCGTTCCAACATTGTCGGCAAGCCGATGGCGCAACTGCTGCTCGGTGATAGCTGCACCGTCACCATTGCGCACAGCCGAACGAAGGATTTGGCCACTGTTTGCCGCAGCGCTGATATTTTGGTGGCCGCCGTAGGCCGTCCTGAAATGATCCCGGGCGATTGGGTCAGACCGGGCGCAACCGTCATCGATGTCGGCATTAACCGGATCGAACGCGACGGCAAAACGAAACTCGTGGGCGACGTCCATTATGAAAGTGCGGCTAAAGTGGCGGGTGCCATTACCCCGGTGCCCGGTGGCGTTGGCCCGATGACGATTGCCTGCCTCTTGGCTAATACGCTGACCGCCTATTGCCGCGCCAAAGGCCTGCCCGAGCCCATAGGCCTAACCGCATAAATGGTACGAGTTAAGCCAATAAAAAAAGGCACCTGAAACGGTGCCTTTTTCTTTATATATCAGAATCTTAAGGCGAATTAACCGCCAATATTCAACTTCTTGTCCTTGCACAAATCCATAGGCGTCGCATCAACGGTTGAGCCGTCAGCGAACACGGCCGAAATGGTCACGTTGCACGCCTTGCCAAGCATCACGCTGGCTGATTTCTTGGCTGGGATTGGCTTTTTGAGCAAATTGACCACCCGGGTCGTAGGCGCTACCTGTGCAGGAGCGGTCCAGGAGGAGACCATATTCACAGGCGCCATCCACCAATCATTGCTCTTAGGCGCGGAAGCTACTGGAGCCGCCGGAACGACTTCCGTCAGATTAAACTCGGTCAGCGCGGCAGCCGAGCTGTTGGATACGGTAATCGCAAAATCAGCAGGCTTTTTCGCTTCTTTGGCCAAAGCAGGCAGAGCAACCAATCCGACGGCTGCGATCATCACCATTAATTTCTTCATTTGTCTGGTCCTTTATAAAAACGCTCCCAGAACGAAACACACGCAGTTATGGGGCAAAACGAATTACTTAATTCACGCAAAGATCGTTCTTCATAGGATTCGTCTATAGCCAAAGTGTGACAGTCGAAACAAAATATTTTCAATCTCGAACGTTATCGCGCACTATTACGGCGTATATCGGCTGGGAAATTGTAAAGCATGAACTCTCAATCCTACGATGTGATCGTCTGCGGCAGCCTGCACCTCGATATTATGGTGAAAGCGCAGCATTTACCGCGATCGGATGAAACCGCCATCGGCTCCGAATGGGCCTATAAATGCGGTGGAAAGGGTCGCAATCAGGCCGAAATGGCAGCCAGAATGGGCGCCCGAACCGCCATGATCGGCCGCATCGGTAATGATGATTTTGGCACGCGGTTGATTGAATCGCTCGATCAAGCCCGCGTCGACCGGAGCCAGATATCCGTCGATCCCACGACAGGGTCAGGCATGAGCGTGGCGATTTTGGAATCATCGGGCAATTACGGCGCGGTGATCGTCTCAGGCTCCAATCTAAAACTGGATCCATCCGACGCCTGCCAGTCATGGCAGACAATCGGCGGCGGCAAATTGTTGATTTTACAAAACGAAGTGCCCGAACCCATCAATATCGCGCTGGCCCGTTTGGCGCGAAAGCAGGGGGCTACTGTCATTCTAAACGCCGCCCCCGCCCGCCCTATGGCCAGTGAGCTCTTGGACCAGATCGATATCCTCGTCGTCAACCGGGTTGAAGCCGCGATGCTGGCGGAGATACCCGTCGAAAACCTGGCCGACGCCTCTAAAGCAGCGGCAAAACTTACAGGCGAAACACGCGATGTCATCGTTACCTTAGGCGGAGACGGCCTGCTCCTGCTTAAGCGGAACGGGTCCGAAACCACCGTTTTAGCGGAGAAAGTAGACGTCGTTTCAACCCACGGAGCGGGTGATAGTTTTATCGGAGCGCTCGCCGCCAAGCTCGCTTCAGGTGCGACTTTAGAAGCCGCCACCCGCCACGCCAGTCGGCTTGCCGGCTATTTTGTTTCGCTTAGCGAGGCTGAAAAAGAAACGGCAAACTTATTATTGCGCTAAGGAATACCCCTCGATTTCCGAAACAAATTCAAATCGACGGCCTTTCGCCCATTGACACTGTCTCTTGCTAGGATAGCTTACCGTGCCAGCGTAAAATCAGACGCGGATAAAAAAGGGAGAGAGTCCAATGAAGGTTGAAGAATACAACCAGCTTTTAGGCATGCAAACCGACCGCCGTAGCCTCTTGAAGGGCGCAGCAGGCGTTGCAGCGCTTGGCGCAACAGGCGGTCTGGGTTCAGCCGCAGTATCAGGATCAGCACTTGCTGCGGATAGCCTTCGCGCATCGATCCTCAAAATTCCAGGGGTCGGCAAAGGTTCGCCTGGCGATGCTGAATGGCAGAAGGTTGGCGAAATGTGCTTGGAAGCCACCAAGGCCAACGTGAAGCCTGGTGAATTCAAGGGCGTCGAGCTCAACTTCATGGGCCTCAACAACCAGAACCTCCACAACATGCTGTTCCGTGGCTTCTTGAAGCCTTGGGAAGCCTATACAGGCGCTAAGATCAACTGGATCGATCTTGCACAGGCCGATTACAACGCTCGCCTCCAGCAATCGATTGCCACCAAGACCGTCGATTTCGACATTCTTGAAATGGGCGCACCATTCGAAGGCGATGTTTGCGGCAAGGGCCTTGCCTCGGTCATGCCAGATTGGGTCAAGAAGCAGATCGATATTGAGGATTATTCGGATTACCTCAAGCCTCCAGTCGGCACGTGGGACGGCAAGACCTACCGCGTCACGATCGACGGCGACTGCCATAACTTCAACTACCGCACCGACTATTTCTCCGATGCCGAATTAGCCAAAGCTTGGAAGGCCGAAGGCCATCAGGGCGAATGGGCTGTGCCAAAGACCTGGCAGAAGGTGAACGAAGTCACGAAGTTCTTGAAGGGCAAGAAGATCAAGGGCCAAGACGCCATTGGTTATCTTGATCCAGCCAAGGGTTGGGGCGGCTTCGGCTTCTACTTCCTCGAAGACCGTGCAACGGCCTATGTGAAGCACCCAGACAACAAGGCTTGGTTGTTCGATCCAGAAAACATGAAGCCACTCGTCAACAATCCAGGTTGGGTTCGCGCCATTCAGGACGTGATCGATTGCTTGCCATCCGAGCCTGCCGATCAGCTCAACGCCGATCCAGGCACGACCGCCTTCCAGCAGTTCCTTGCTGGTACAGGTTCGATGCTTTCTTGGTGGGGTGACGTTGGCTCGATGGCCAATACGAGCGACACATCGGTTATCGGCAATGATGTTGCGTTCGATATCCTGCCTGGCTCCGACGACGTCTATAACTATAAGACGGCGAAGTGGGAAAAGCTCGCAAGCGGTCCAAACGTATCACCAAACTGCGCCTATCTCGGTTGGGGCGTTTACGTGATGGCGCGTGTTGATGCCGATCCAAAGAAGCAGAAGGCTGCATGGTCTGCTGCTGCTCACCTCGGCGGCAAGGATCTGTCCCTCTGGATGGTGATGTATCCATCGGGCATGCAGGTTCACCGCAACAGCCATTCGGACATCGCTGAATGGGTTGGTGCAGGCTATAACAAGGACTATATCACGTCGTATCTCAAGTCGCAGTTCGGCTCCTACAACCACCCGAACCGTGCAATTGAGCCACGTATCCCTGGTATCTTCCAATACTACAGCGTCGCCGAAGACGAACTTGCAAAGGTGTTTGCAGGCAAGATGACGGCTCAGCAGGGCGCAGACTCGATTGCAGCAGCTTGGGACAAGTTGACCGATCAAATCGGTCGCGAAAACCAATTGAAGCTCTATCGGGCCTCGCTTGGCATGTAATCAGGCCATGCTGCTTGATTGAAAACCAATAACGACTGGCGGCGCTATCCATCGCCGCCAGTCGATTCATTTTAAGACTGCGCCTTACATTTCGACTTCATCCCTTAAAAGTGGTTTTCATGTCACAATCATTTGCTATGGGCCATGCATCCTTAATCCCTGCGGGCCGCAAATCTGCCGGACGTTTACTGATTGTGTTGACCAGCCTGTTGCTTGCAGCAACTGTGATATTTCAAATTCTAGATGCTAGCGGTGTGCTCGCTTTTGGCCTGCCCGATTGGCGTCCTTCGCTCTACGCCTATATCGTGTGGGCGGTTTCAATGGGCATCAGCCAAGTGATGATGCGCGGTGAAGCGGGCCACAAAGCGCTGTTTCTACTCCCTGCGCTGCTCTTCACCATCGCGATGGTTATTTTTCCAACTGTGTTTGGTTTTTACATCGCGTTCAGCGAATGGAATTTAAGTTCATTCGACGGTCAAAAATTCAATGGGCTTGATAATCTAAGAACGCTTTATAACGATTCCTATTTTTGGAACGCGCTGCGCAACATGACCTTCTATGTCGCAAGTGTCTTGCTCCAATATGCGCTCGCCTTTGGCTTGGCCCTGTTGCTCAATGCCGATATCCGCGCCCGTAAATTTTTCCGCGTCGCCTTTTTGTTGCCCTTTATGCTGAGCCCCGTTGCCGTCAGTTGGATGATCGGCAAATCGTTGATGGAATTTCGGTTTGGCCCACTGGCTGGCCTAGCGCGTCACCTCGGCTGGGAAAATCCAGCCTTTTTTGCAACGCCATGGATTGCTCGTTTTAACATTTTGGCACTCGATGCCTGGGTATGGCTTCCCTTCATGATCATTTTGATCTTGGCTGGTCTCCAAGCGATGCCAAAAGATATTCAAGAAGCAGCTAAGGTTGATGGCGCTGCGGGATGGACTTCTTTTTGGCACATCACGTTCCCGTTGATGTTACCCGTCAGCGTAACGACCATTGTGTTGCGGATTATTTTTCAATTGAAACTGGCTGATATCGTCATCAACACAACATCCGGTGGTCCGGGTGGTGCAACCGACACGGTGTCGAGTTTCATTTTCCGCGAATATCGTGACAGGTCCAATGTCGGCTACGGCACCATGGCCGCCGAAGTGTACCTCATCATCATTATTATTTTCATCACGATCCTGCTTAATCTGGTTGGCCGCTTTATGCGCCGGGAGGCTGCACAATGACCACTGCAAGCGAAGCCTATGCTGCTCGTCGCCGTGCATCGCAGCCTTGGAATTGGAGCAGAGCGACAGCGAAAATTCTCATTTATGCCGCGCTTCTGACATGGGCCTTTATTTGCCTCTTCCCGATTTATTGGACGATTTCGACATCGTTTAAAACCGCTGTAAACGTCACCCAAGGCGACATTATTCCCTTTATCGGCCGCTTTCAGGGCGATTGGAAAGGTTGGCGCTCGCTTGGTCTTTCGCCGGATACGATTTTCCAAGTCTCAACGGTGCGCGATGAATTTCTCTTGCGCTTTGGCAATAGCGTCATGGCGTCAGTTGGAGCGTCGTTACTGGCCGTTATCATTGGCGCGCCTGCTGCCTATGGCTTGGCCCGCTTCAATTATAAATTCGGCCCGTGGCGCAATAAGGACATTTCTTTTTTCTTTCTTTCGCAATTGCTGCTTCCGCCCGTTGTTCTCGCAATGCCGTTTCTTGTTTTGTACAAGGAACTCGCTTTGCTGGATAACCTCATCGGACTGATCCTGGTTTACACCTTGATGGTGTTACCGATTGTGATTTGGATCACGCGCGATCAATTCGAAACGATCCCGATTGAACTGGAACAGGCTGCCCTTGTTGATGGCTGCACCATTTGGGGGGCGTTCATCCGGATTGTTCTTCCGCTTGCTCTTCCGGGTTTGGTGGCTGCTTTCATTCTATCGGTTGTGCTGTGCTGGAATGAATATTTCTTTGCAGCCCTCCTCACCAGCACCAATGCGAAAACCGTTCCGGTTATGGTTGCAAGTCAAACTGGCTCACAAGGCATTAGCTGGTGGACGATGGCTGCGTTATCGACCGGCGCGATCGCGCCGCTAATCGTAATTGGCGTTTTCCTTGAACGCTATATTGTAAAGGGCCTAACAGCGGGTGCCGTAAAATAAAAATCGAGCCAACTCAATCGGCTTGATGACGGAGTGATGAATAAATGACAACTAAATTTACGCGGGTGTTTGGTCATACAAAGCCAGTCATTGCCATGGTTCATTTTGGAGCCCTGCCTGGCTCACCGCTTTATGACGCTGAGGCCGGATTGAAAGGATTGTTAGACGGCGTCAGAAAAGACATCAAAGCCTTACAAGCCGCTGGCTTCGACGCCATCATGTTCGGCAATGAAAATGATCGCCCTTACGAATTCAATGTCGACACGGCATCAACGGCAACTATGGCCTATATCATTGGGCAGGTTCGCTCTGAAATTACGCTGCCCTTCGGCGTTAATGTGTTGTGGGACCCAATGAGCAGTATCGCGCTAGCGGCTGCCACGGGCGCATCTTTTGTGCGTGAAATTTTTACCGGCACCTATGCATCCGATATGGGGCCTTGGACTCCAAATGCAGGCGCTGCGATGCGGTATCGGGATCGCCTTGGTCGAAGCGACATGCCGCTGCTTTACAACATCTCCGCCGAATTTGCCGATTCGCTCGATAAGCGTAGTCTTGCAGACCGCGCACGCAGTGCCGTGTTCTCAAGCATTCCAGATGCCATTCTGGTATCGGGTGCCATCACCGGTGAAGCGGCCAAGATGACCGATCTCGAAGCCGTCAAAAAGGCTCTACCGACGACGCCTGTGCTTGCCAATACGGGTGTAAAACATTCAACCATTGCCGATGTGCTCAATGTAGCCGATGGCTGCATTGTTGGTTCATCGCTCAAAGTCGATGGTCACACATGGAATGCCGTTGATCCGGATCGTGCGATGGAATTTATGAAGTTGGCCCGCGCGGCACGAAAAGGCTAAGCGAATGGCTTCGTCAACACAATCGCGGCTCGAAAGCCTAGCTCAATCATTGCATGATCTGATGCTGATCCCCGGCCTGAGTGGTCATGAAGGTCGCGTTCGTCGAGCGATTGCAAAAGAGCTCGATCAACTTGGCCTTCCTCACACAACGGATCGTCTCGGCAATCTCATTGCCACAACGCCAGGTACAAAGGGCGCACCGAGCGTGATGCTCTATGCGCATATCGATCAGCTTGGATTGATCGTTCGAAAAATTGAAGCGAATGGCCTCATTCGTGTTGAACGGTTAGGCGGCGTGCCGGAGCGTGCGCTTGCCTCGCAAGAGGTTCTACTCTGCGTTGGCGCGGACAAAGATGTGCCCGGCATTATCGCCAATAAAAGCCATCATGCGACGGGGCCGGAAGAAAAATACAAAGTGGTGCCCTATCAAGAGATCTATATCGATGCGGGCTTTAGCTCTGCCACTGAAGCGAGCGAGGCTGGCATTGATATTGGAACACCTGTCGTCTATCGTCCGAATGTTATTAGGCTTGCGAATGGTCGCATCGCAGGCACATCGATCGATGATCGCGCCGGATGCGCCGTTGTTCTGGATGTGGCCAAGCATTTAATTGCATCAAAAAATCATCCGACGGTGCATCTCGTTTTCTCCGTTCAGGAAGAATTCAATCTGCGCGGTGCCGTTACAGCCGCCCAAGCCCTGCAACCCGATATCGCCATACAACTTGATTTGATCTTGGCGTCCGACACGCCTGATATGGCAAGCCGAGGTGATGTTCGCTTAGGGGGTGGCCCTGCCATGGGCATGTATAGTTTCCACGGACGCGGTACGCTGAATGGTGCTATTCCGCATCCTGCCATTGTCTCGCTTTTCAAAGAAACATCGAAGGCCACGGGCATTCCGTTGCAACGCAGCGCGCATATCGGTGCACTAACGGAATCATCCTATGTGCAATTGGTCGGTTCGGGCGTCGCCGTGATCGATATGGGATTCCCGTGCCGATACACGCACTCCTCGCTTGAAATGTGTGATCTCAACGATCTCGTCGGACTATCCGATTTACTCATCGCCGCAATCGGGCGGATTGATGAAAAGTTCAGTCTCGACCGCGAACCGTACGAACCGTAAACGGCTCAGATCAAGGAGCCGTTGACGATCGCCTGCCCATTGGCATCAAACAGATGGCAGGTATTAGCGGGCAGCGAAAGCGAAACGGTTTCGCCAATCTTTTGCGAGGCCAAACCATCGGTCTTCACCACGCATTGCGGGATAGCCGAGGTTTCAACATAGAGCATGGTTTCACCACCCAAATGCTCGGACAAAACCACTTTGCCCGGAACACTATTCGGCGCGCCCGCTTGGCCGACGCCGATATGCTCAGGCCGTATGCCAACCGTCACTGGACCATTGCTAATCGACTTGCCATGCGTATCGACGGAAATCTGAGCGCCGCCCTTTAGAACAACCTTTGCCGAACCATTCTCGACGCCGGTTACTTCACCGGGCATCAGATTCATTTTCGGGCTACCAATAAAGGTAGCGACAAACAGATTATTGGGGCGGTGATAAAGATCCAGCGGACTACCGATTTGCTCGATGCGGCCTGCGTTCAATACCACAATCTTATCAGCCATCGTCATGGCTTCAACCTGATCATGCGTCACATAAACCATCGTGGCTTTGAGATCATTATGCAGCTTAGCAATTTCGATGCGCATCTGAACGCGCAAAGCGGCATCCAAATTCGATAAAGGCTCGTCGAACAAAAACACTTCCGGCTCGCGGACAATCGCACGACCAATCGCCACGCGCTGGCGCTGTCCGCCCGATAATTGCGCGGGCTTGCGATCGAGATAATCGGTCAATTGCAAAAGATTTGCAGCCTTCGCCGTCCGCGCAGCAATTTCATCGCGCGACGTCTTGGCCATCTTGAGGCCAAACGCGATGTTCTGGCGCACCGTCATATGCGGATAGAGCGCGTAAGATTGAAACACCATGGAGATGCCGCGTTTGGCGGGAGGTAAAAACGTAACATCCTTGCCGCCGATCTCGATCAAGCCATCGCTCATCTCTTCAAGGCCGGCAATCATGCGCAACAGCGTGGATTTACCGCAGCCGGAGGGGCCGACAAACACGCAAAATTCACCATCCTTAATATCGAGATCAACGCCACGAATGACTTCTACGCTGCCAAACGATTTTCTGACACCGCGCAATGCAAGACCGGCCATTCATTCCCCCCGATATGTTGTTTGCCTTTGAAGGCCGAACGTCAATTTGCGATGTTTTAGGTGCCACTGCAAGCGGTTAGATGCGGTTGAGCAAAGCTTCCACTTCGTCTAGCGTCGGCATTGCAGGTGCAGTTCCAGCACGCGTGACGGAAATCCCTGCAACCGCACAGCCAAATCGCGCCGCAGCCAAGGGCTCCATGCCCTTTGCCAGCGCCGCCGCAAAGCCGCCATTAAAGGCATCTCCCGCGCCTGCGGTTTCAATGACCGTGCCCGCGTCAAAGGCGGGCACCAGCACGGATTGCGCTTTATCATGAAACAAAGCGCCTTTTTCGCCCAACGTAATCAACGCCGTACCAACGCCTTTAGCCAAAAGCGCATCGCCCGCTTTACGCGCATCATCGACAGTCACGACAGGAAAACCGACCATAGATGAAGCCTCACTTTCATTCGGCGTGATGTAATCCACCAAAGGATAGATCGCCGCATCAAAAGGAGCCGCAGGTGCCGGATTGAAAATCGTCGTTACACCCGCTGCTTTGGCAATCTGCAATGCACGCAAAGCGGCATCCGCAGGCTGCTCCAATTGCGTAACAAAGACGCTCGCTGTGCTGATCGAATCAGACGCTGCCTCGACATCTGCCACCGAGATCAATCCCGCAGCGCCCGGCACAACGATAATTGCATTCTCGCCATTGACGTCGTTGACGTAAATAAACGCTGCTCCGGTAGGCGCATCGCCAGACCGTGCAACGCGGGTCGTAATGCCCTCTTTTTGCCAGGTCGCCATCGCGATATCACCAAAGGAATCTTGGCCCAAACGCGAGATAAAGGTCACCGCGGCTCCAGCCCTTGCGGCCGCCACCGCCTGATTGGATCCCTTGCCGCCCGGCCCCATGGCAAAGCCGGAACCCATAATGGTTTCACCCACCGCAGGCATCCTGCCGGATCGAAAAGCCAAATCAGCCACAAAAATTCCAAGGATAGCCACGCCACCGTTCTTGGACATTCGATATTCCCCCCGCTTTTACTTTTTCAGATCGTAGAAGCTCAAAACTCGAACGTCAAACCCGTTCGATGGCAAAGGATGATTGCAACTTGTCGGCATATCTGTGATTTTGCTCCCATCAACTTTTGTACGGAGCAACCCGATGCTGAAAGGCCTCGACCCGATCTTAACCGCCGAATTGCTTTTTGTTCTGAAAGCCATGGGCCATGGCGATGATATCGTTTTATGCGATCGCAATCATCCCGCATCAACGCTGGCGGCTAAAACCACGCATGGTAAACTGGTTTCGCTCTTCGGTGCCGATCTCGCTCGCGCCTCCGAAGCCGTTCTCTCGGTCTTTCCGCTGGATACGTTTGTGGACGAGCCCGTCATGCGCATGAAAGTGGTGGGCGATCCGGACAAGCTCGTTACCATCCATCACACCATGCAAGCCATCGTGGATAAAGCCGAAGGTCGTCCTATCACCATCGGCGCTTATGAACGGTTCGATTTTTATGAAGCGGCGGCCAAGAGTTTTGCCATTGTACAAACCTCTGATCCCGGCCCCTACGGCTGCTTTATTTTCAGAAAAGGCGTGATCTAACGTGACTTCGCACCAAGGCTATGCCGCACGGCTCAATTCTTTTAAAATCGACACCAATCGCTATTGGCACGGCCTCAACCGCAAGCCCAATACGCTTGATCTTGTAAACCGGGCCGCGAGCGTCAAAGGCCTCAATGCTGTTGATCTCAATTTTCCGGACCATCTTGAAGGTTTCACGGAGTCCGAGCTTATCGATGGATTGGCGCAATCCGGTGTTCGCTTAAATGGCTATGCGATGCGCTATTACACAGATCCGGGCTTTAAACTCGGCGCGTTTACCCATCCTGATAAGCAAGTACGACGCAACGCGATTGACATCACAAAGCGCGGCTTGGATTCGCTTGCGAAGGCGGGTGGGAATTTAATGACACTATGGATGGGGCAAGACGGTTTCGACTACTCCTTCCAAATCGATTATGCGCGCGCATGGGATGACACCATTGCCGCGATGGATGAAGTAGCACGCCATAATCCCGCGATTGATATCTCCATCGAATATAAGCCCAATGAGCCGCGCTCGTTCAGCCTTATGCCGGATGTCGCAACAACCCTATTGTCGCTTAAAGAAATCAACCGCCCCAATACGGGCGTTACGCTCGATTTCGCCCATGTGCTTTATGCCGATGAAATGCCAGCCCATGCGGCCGCCTTGGTGGCGCGCCACTCCAAACTTTTAGGCATTCATTTAAACGATGGTTACGGCAAACGGGATGACGGTCTCATCGCTGGTTCTGTTCATCCGATCCAAACCATTGAACTTCTGCACGTGCTCGAACAGTGCAGCTATAAAGGCGTGATCTATTTCGATACGTTCCCAGATACTGCAGGCCTTGATCCTGTTGCCGAATGCACGACGAATATTGCAGCGGTTGAAGCGATGCAGGCTGTTGTCGCAAAGCTCAAAGGACATGCAGGCTTAGCTGCTGCTATCGCACGTCAAGACTCACCAAAAAGCCAAGCCATCGTGCAGGCGGCTTTGTTTAATCGCCCGCTTCCGGATTAGGAACATAAGATGCCCGCATCGATTGCTACACTTGGCGCTGCTGCGTTGGATGAATTGCATCAGGTTTTTCGTGTCATTCCAGATGATGCGGCAGAGGGTCTGATTGATGCGATTGTTAAAGCCAAAAAGATCGCCGTTTATGGCTGTGGGCGGGAAGGCTTGGCAATCAAAGGGTTTGCCATGCGCCTGTTTCATCTCGGTCTTGATGTTCATGTATTAGGCGATATGACGGCACCTCATCTTGGTCAGGGCGATCTGTTTATTGTCACCGCAGGAACCGGCCATTTAAATTCCGGCGAAGCCTTTATGCGTGCAGCGGCGAATGATGGCGCAAAAACGGCTGTCATCACCGCACAGCCTAAGGGTAGCACGCCGTTAAAAGCGGATCTTATGACGACCATTCCCGCACAAACGATGGCGAATGATCAAACGACAAAGGTTTCCGTATTACCGATGGGCTCCCTTTTTGAAATTGCCCAAACAATTTTCTTTGAACTTGTTATTTTGAAACTAAGAGACAGGCTTGGCGAAACTGCTGATACAATGCGTGCCCGTCATACCAATCTTGAATAAGCATAAAATGAATAAAATTGAGCTCGTTATTTTCGATTGCGATGGCGTATTGATCGATAGTGAAATTTTATCGGGAACCGTCTTTGTCGAAGAATTAAAGCGGTATGATATCCATTTGCCGGAGCGCGTCTTTTTTGAACGCATGATCGGCCGTAGTTTTGACCAAGCGATAGAAACAATACGCGAGGAAGTAGGCAAGACACCGCCGCCTGAATTTAAAGAAGAAATGCGAACCGCGTTGTTAGCGCGCTTTGAACAAGATCTAAAGCCGATCAAAGGCATCACGACGCTGTTAGCCGGACTCAAAACAAAAATCTGTGTAGCCACCAGCAGCGATCCTGTTCGTGCCGCGCGCTCGCTCGCGATTACCAAAATCGCCGATTATTTCGGCCCCAACGTGTTTAGCGCCACGATGGTCAAAAATGGCAAACCTGCGCCGGACCTTTTTTTGCACGCCGCCCATTCGCTCAACGCGGCGCCTCAGCAATGTGTCGTCATTGAAGACAGCGCCTATGGACTAATGGCTGCCAAATCGGCAGGCATGACCGCCTGGCACTTTTCAGGCGGTAGCCATTTTAAAGCCGGATATAGCGTTTCAGAAACCGTCGACCGCGATGCCTCTTACTCCGATATGGTTGAGATTTTGGGCGCGGCAACGGCCCTGCAACTGGTTTAATGCAAATCGGCTCTGGCACCCTTGGCAGATTGGCTGCCAAAGGTATAGGAAACCGCACAAGCGATTTCCTCGCGCGGATCCTTAAGTGACTTTGGAGTTCATCATGTCGGCTGCCTCATCCTCTCTTTTATCCAATCTCTTGAAGGAAAAGAGCCTGTTTCGGCAGGAGAGCTACATCAATGGAAGCTGGGTCGGATCAGACACGCGCATTGAGGTTACCAATCCGGCATCGGGCGTTGTCATCGGCAGCATCCCGTCGCTCGGGCAGAAGGAAACGGCCGCAGCGATTGCAGGTGCCGAAAAGGCGCAAAAAGCATGGGCTGCAACACCCGCCAAGCAGCGCGGACAAATCCTGCGCCGTTGGTTCGAAATGATGATGGAACATCAAGACGATCTTGGCCGTATCATGACCGCGGAACAGGGCAAGCCCTTGGCGGAGGCCAAAGGCGAAGTGGCCTATGGCGCAAGCTTCGTCGAATTTTTTGCCGAAGAAGCGCGTCGCATCTATGGCGAAACAGTTCCTTCCCCATGGCCGAACGGCCGTATCGTGGTGATCCGCCAACCTGTTGGCGTGGTAGCCGCCATCACGCCATGGAATTTTCCGAATGCGATGATCACGCGTAAAGCGGCTCCTGCCTTGGCGGCGGGCTGCGCCTTTGTTGTAAAGCCATCGGAAGAAACACCCTTCTCGGCCTTGGCACTGGCCGAATTGGCCGAGCGTGCGGGTATTCCCGCAGGCGTGTTTTCGGTTGTCACAGGTCAAGCCCGCGAGATTGGTGCTGAAATGACATCGAGCCCGAAGGTTCGTGCATTGTCGTTCACCGGCTCCACCGCGGTTGGTAAATTGCTAATGGCGCAATGCGCTTCAACGGTCAAAAAAGTGGGGCTTGAACTCGGCGGTAACGCACCCTTCATCGTGTTTGACGACGCCGATCTTGATGCGGCGGTACAAGGCGCAATGGCTTCGAAATATCGCAATGCCGGACAAACCTGCGTCTGCGCCAATCGCCTGTTGGTTCAAGACGGTGTCTATGATGCTTTCGCCAACAAGCTCGCCGAAGCGGTAAAGAAGCTCAGCGTAGGCGATGGCTTTGGTGAAGGGGTAACAACGGGACCGCTGATCAATACCAAGGCCATCAAAAAGGTTGAAGAACATGTAGCGGACGCCATCGCCAAAGGTGGCAAGGTTTTAGTAGGCGGCAAACGCCACGCGCTCGGCGGCAGCTTTTATGAACCAACCATTATTCGCGACGTGACGCCGGACATGCAGGTTGCCCGCGAAGAAACCTTTGGACCTGTTGCCCCGATCTTCCGCTTCAAAACGGAAGAAGAAGCGATCGCGATGGCCAATGATACGGAATTCGGCTTGGCCTGCTATTTTTATACGCGCGACATAGGCCGCGTCTGGCGCGTGGGTGAGGCATTGGAATATGGTATGGTCGGCATCAATGAAGGCATTATTTCAACGGCAGAAGCACCCTTCGGCGGCATGAAAGAATCCGGCATCGGCCGCGAAGGCTCACTCCATGGCATCGATGAATATGTCGAGATTAAATATATGCTGATGGGCGGCTTGGGTAAGTAAACCCAGGCTCCATTTTATTTTTCGACAAAGGCGCGCTCGACAACATAGGTGCCGGGCTCGCCGCTATTGCCTTCGTTAAAGCCACGCGCTTTCAAGATCGTAGCTATATCCGTGTTTAATCCATGATTGCCGCACACCATCACCCGGTCATCGTCCGGATTGAGCGGTGGCAGGCCTATGTCATCGGTGAGCGCATTCTGCTCGATCAGATGGGTAATGCGGCCACGGTTGCGGAAAGGCTCGCGCGTCACGGTTGGATAATAAACAAGCTTTCCGCGCACAAAATCGCCAAGGAATTCATCCTCCGGCAATTCCTTTTCAATCATATCGGCATAGGCCAATTCGGCCACTTCACGGGTGCCGTGCACGAGCACAACCTTCTCGAAATGCTCGTAGGTTTCCGGATCGCGGATCAGGCTTAAAAACGGTGCAAGGCCCGTTCCGGTGCCCAAGAGATAGAGATGTTTGCCGGGCAATAAATTATCGAGCAGCAAGGTGCCAGTCGCCTTCTGGCCGATAATCACTTTGTCACCGGGAACGATGTTCAAGAGCCGCGACGTCAAGGGACCGTCGGGCACTTTGATTGAGAAAAATTCAAGCTCTTCGGCGTAATTGGGGCTGGCGATCGAATAGGCGCGCAACAGCGGCTTGCCATCAACCGGAAGGCCGATCATCGAGAACTGACCATTGCGAAAACGGAACGAACGGCTGCGCGTCGTTGTGAAGCTGAACAGCGTCTCCGTCCAATGATGAACGCTGGTGACCGTTTCTTCTACAAATGCGCTCATCGCCCGCGATCCGCTGTCTCAAATGACTATGGTTTAATCTATAGCGCTATAATAAACTAATTTCAATGTATTTTTATATATTTCACATTTAAATTTGTATTATAGAAGATGTCGAGCTTTTATGAAGATGGATGAGTTAAAAATATTTGATCTCCATCAAAAAATTTTAGCGCTTACGGCATCTGCGCTAAGATTGGGCATGTGATCGGTCCACCTTGGGCTGTCTCCATCCGATATCCCAGATCGAGGGCTCGCGCCTCTGCAAAGCCCGGCACCACAAATTGCACCGCAATCGGGAGACCCGTTGCCGAAAGCCCGACAGGAAGGGAAATAGCGGCCAAATCGAAGTAATTGGCAAAGCGTGTAAACACGGCTGGACTATCATGTTCGGGATGCTCGCCCAGCACTGGAGCTGGCATTGCCGCTGAAGGCATGAGGATTGTATCTACCGTTTCGAAAACCGCATCAATAACGGCCTTTTCCCGCTCGCGGCGCTCTAAATTCTTGGTGTAATCGACCGCCGTCACAGGCTTGCCGCTCAACATCCGTTTACGGACGGGATCACCCAGCCGGTTTGGTTCTTCCTCAGCAAGCGGTCCGTAATGGCGATAGGAATCAACCGCCAAAAACATCCCGCATGGCGCCGCATAATCAGCAAGGCTCATCGGAAAACGCACCGGCACAAGCGTGGCTCCGGCAGCCTTCAGCCTTTCCTGCGTTTCAGCGTAGACTTTGGCCGTATCCGGATGCAGAGAAACGCCCAGATCAACCGGAACTCCAATCCGCTTGTTACGGAACGCATGCTTGGGTTCAGTCGGCGAAGGAACGCTGCTACCGGGCTTATGGCCCATTAAGACATCAAACAAAATCGCGGCATCCTCAACGCAGCGCGTCATCGGGCCGATCGTGTCCAGAATATCCGAGAGCGGCAACACCCCCGTCTTAGGGATTAAGCCCGCCGTCGTCTTCAACCCCACCATGCCTGCAAAGGATGAAGGCAGACGGATCGAGCCGCCTGTGTCGGAACCTAGGGCCCCCGGCACCAACCCTGATGCCACCGCAACCCCTGACCCGTTCGACGAGCCGCCCGGAACCCGCGCCTGTTCCAAGTCCCACGGGTTATGTGGTGCGCCGAGCGTCTCATTAGAGCCCCAACCGCCGAAGGCATATTCCACCGTTGCCACTTTACCCATGATGACGGCGCCGGCATTCCTGAGCCGCGTCACGACCTCGGCATCGGCTGCGGCAATGGCTGCGTCTTTCCGCGTAAGCGAACCCCCGCCCGTGCGCAGCCCCGCAACATCGATAATATCCTTGATTGCCAGTGGCACGCCGAACAGCGGCCCCTTCGGCACGCCCATCGCGGCCAATTGGTCGAGATGGCGGGCGTCCGCCATAGCGCGCTCCGCATCGATGGTCACAAAGGCTTTGAGCTTGCCATTCCACGCCGTGATCCGTTGCAGGGCGGCTGCGACCGATTGCTCCGCCGTCAAGCGCCCGGCGTGAATCGCCGCCTGGATCTCGCCAATCGTCATCGGAATATGTGTCATAAGAAGTCCCTACTGGGCTAAAAAGCCGCCATCGATCGCCAATGTGTGTCCGGTGACCATCGCGGCCGCAGGACTCGCTAGATAGACAATACCACCGACGACTTCGTCAATCTCCGCAATGCGGCCAAGCGGCGTCATCGCGTTCATACGGGCGAGCAATTCGGGGTTATCGGTCAGCGGCTTGATGAAATCCGTCCTTACCCAAGTAGGCGCCACGGCATTCACGCGGACGCCAAAGGGCGCCCATTCCACTGCCAAAGCACGGGTGAGATTAACCACCGCACCCTTCGTCGCTTGGTACGAAATATTCGGATAAAGCCCGCCGCCTGAAAGCCCCATGATCGAGGCGAGATTCACAATCGCGCCCTTCTTGTTGGCGATCATATGCCGCGCCGCCGCCCGTGCGCACAAAAAAACGCCGGTTAAATTGACTTTCAAAACCGCATCCCAATCGGCCACTGAAAGTTCGACCGATGGCTTACGAATGGCAAGGCCCGCATTATTGACCAAAATATCAATCGCGCCTTCGGAGGCGATGGCATCCATCGCGGCATTGATCTCGGCCTCATCACCCACATCAACACGATGCGCTTTAGCGGCCATCCCTTCCATGACAATCAGGCCTACGGTTTCCTCAGCCGCCTTTAGATCGCGATCAAGCACATGAACGCGCGCGCCTGAGCGCGCCATGCCGAGCGCCACGCCTTGCCCAATACCTTTTCCACCACCTGTCACAACAGCTGTTCGGCCACTCAGGGAAAAAGCCTGTTTCGGATCAAACCCACTCATTTCGGCACGGGTGCTGAAGGGTTGAGCAAGCCTGCGGATTTAAGATCCGCCCACAGGGCCGATGGAATCGGTGCCGAAGCATCGGCCACATTCGACTGAATTTCCTGAGGTGTAACACCGCCCAACACAACCGAAACAACCGCCGGATGCGCGAGCGAGAAGTGCAATGCCGCACGACGAATCGTCGTGCCATGGGCCTTGCACACTTCCTCGATCTTTTTCACGCGGGCCATGATCTCGGGCGATGCCGGAGCATAATCATATCGCGCACCGGGAACAGCGCCCGTCGCCAAAATGCCCGAGTTGAAAACACCAGCCAACATGATGCCCATTTTCTTTTCAACGGCGATTGGTAAAAACTCATCCAACGCATCTTGCACCAGCAGCGAATATCGCCCGGCCAACATCGTCACATCAAAATCACCTGCGCGTGCAAAACGTGCCGCCATGGGCGATTCATTCAAGCCTGCACCAATGGCAGAAATCACCTTCTGGCTGCGTAAATCATCCAACGCGCGATAGGCCCCATCCATCGCCTCTTTGAAGCGTTGTTCAACATCATCTTTGCCATGCGTCCAGATATCGCAATCGTGAATTAAAACGATATCAAGCCGATCAAGTCCCATCCGCAACAATGATTGTTCAATCGCCCGCATCGTACCATCGCGCGAATAATCAAAACTTGCCGCATGAGGAAACCCACCGGCAAAGCCCGGTGAATACACATCAGCACGCTCACTCGCTGGCTTTGCGAAGGGGTTCATCACCCGCGCAACCTTGGTTGAAATCAAATAGCTGTCACGTTTAGCACTCCGCAAACCCGCGCCAATACGGGACTCTGACAATCCATTACCATAATGGGGCGACGTATCGAAAATCGTGACACCTGCCTGATGAGCGGCTTCAACGGTCGAAATCGCGGTCTTCTCATCGAGCTTTTCATACAGGTCACCAATCGGCGCTGCACCAAGGCCAACAACCGAAAAAGGTAACACCGCGCCATTGCGCGTTGTAAATTTTCTAATATCCATTTTACGCACTCCCATCTATTTTTATTGTTCTAATCGAGATGAAACACTTCATCGACGCGGATAGCAATAGGCGCACCCGTCGCATCTGTTTGCATCAGGTCTTTCATGTAATCCCACCAACGACGCATTACGGGATGTTCCGGTAAGCGATCCATCCCATGCGAAACCGATCGTTCTAAATAGCCAAATAGAATATTCGTTTCCTCATCTAAAAATATTGAATAATTGCGAATACCCGCTTCACGCAGCAATTGCGCGAGCTCAGGCCAAATTTCATCGTGACGCTTTTTATACGCATCCCGATGACCAGCATGCAGAAACATTTTGAACGCATAACGTTCCATCATCGCCTCCCGCTTTGCCCACGTATAACAATCGGCGCGGCAATGGAGATGATCAGCAACAGACCCAGCAGCACATTGATCACAATGCCGGGCACATTCATCAAAGAAAGTCCAAAGGTTGCAAGGCCGAGCACAAACACGGCAAGTACCACGCCACCAATCGTACCAACGCCACCAGATATCGCAACGCCGCCCAAGATTACCATGGTGATGATATCGAGCTCCCATCCCAGCGCTATATTGGGCCGCATCACGCCGATGCGCGCGGTTAAAAGCACAGCACCGAGGCCCGCTAACAAACCCGACACGGTAAACAAAATAAGCCTTATGCGATCAACCCTTATACCCGAAAACCGCGCCGCAACCGGATTCGCTCCAATCGCAAAAAGCTGTCGTCCCGCCGACGTCTTATGCAAAAAGACGGCGAAGCAAATGGCGAGAACAAGAAATAGAAAAAACGACAAAGGCGTTGGCGGCCAGTCGAACAAATAGCTTTGACCAAGATCGAGATAGCGCTGCGGATACGTCGTTAGCGCCTGATCGCCTAAGCTCACTTGCGCAATGCCGCGATAAAGCGACATCGTTCCAATCGTAATCACAATCGAGGGAACACCCGAACGCGTCACCAAGAAACCATTAAACGCGCCGCACACCAAACCAACCGCGAGTCCTGTTGCTATTAATGGCAAAGGTCCATAACCCGCCTCCCCCATATAGCCAATTGCAAGCGATGAAAGCGCAACAATAGCAGCAACAGAAAGATCGATTTCACGAACCAGAATCAACAACGCCATAATCAGCGCCATGATCGCTTTTTCAGAAAAATTATACGTCGCATCGGCCAAATTAAACGGGTCAAGAAAATAAGGCGATTTAAGCGTATTGCCGATGATCACAGCCGCCAGCATCATCACCAGAATGCTTTCCCAGCGAAGCAGAAAAGCCGATAATTTGCGAGGCGCACGATCCGCGACCGTATAGCGAGATTGCGGAGAGGTGGTCGGATGATCGCTCATATTCACCCCCTCAACGCTTGGCTTGCGCGGCAGCACGCCGCGCTTCAGGCAGAATGAGTTTCAACGCTCGCCCTTCAGCACGGGCGTTGATAATCACGGCCGCCAAAATCACCGCGCCCGATATCGCCATTTGCCAAAATGGCGAGACTTGCATCACCGGAAGCGCATTCACGATCACGCCGATAAACAGCGCGCCTAAAAGCGTTCCGGCAACGGTGCCGACGCCGCCGCCAATCGAAACGCCGCCAATCACGCAAGCGGCAATTACGGTGAGCTCATAGCCGGATGCAATTTCGACATAAGCGACCCCATATCGCGCTACCCATAAATAACCGCTCATCCCCGCAACAGCGCCCGATATGCCGTAAGCCAGCATTTGTTGATAAGGCAGGCTGATGCCGCAATAGCGCGCCGCCACAGGGTTTCCTCCAACGGCATAAAGCCCGCGACCTGATCGGGTTTGACCCAGAAAAAACCACGCCAGCACGGCAACAATCGCTGCGATCCAAAACACGCTCGATAATCCGAACAGTTCGAGCTTCGGAAAACCTGCAAAGGTCGAACTCATATCGGATGTATTCACTTGTGAGCCGCCATCAACCACCACGATCGTGCCACGGAAAATCGCCAAGGTGCCAAGCGTAACAACGATGGGCGGAATACGAAGAAAGGCAATCAAGGAACCATTGATAAGACCCAAACCGCCACCAATGGCTAATGCCAAGGCAACATAGATCAAGGCGGGTAAATCGGGAAACACCATGTTGAACATGCCGGTCAACATACCCGTCAACGCCAGATTGGCCGCAACTGAAAGATCAATGCCGCGCGTCAGAATGACAATCATCTGCGCAAGCGCCATCATAAATAAAAATGCCGTATCGTTCAGAACGCCGACGCCATTCGAAAGTGTACCAAACGGCGGCGCATATAGGCTGATCCCCGTCACCATCAGGGCAATGATGAGGGCCAGAATGCCCTCGCGATAGCGCAATAAGAGGCTCATGCCGCATGCTCCTGCATAGGGCCACCGGTAGCCGCAGCAACGATGGCTTCAGCGCTCCAGGCTGCTGCACCCGTTCCCTTGCCGCGCTCGAATTGGGCAGCAATGCGACCCTCATGCATGACAATGACCCGATCGGATAGTCCCATAATTTCAGGCAGTTCGGAGCTCACCAAAATGACCGCCAAACCTTCTTCTGCGAGCTCGCCGATAAAATCATGCACGGCTGCTTTTGAGCCGACATCAATGCCTTTTGTCGGCTCGTCGAGAATGATGATTTTCGGCTTTGTCGCGAGCCATTTTGCAATCACCACTTTTTGCTGGTTGCCGCCTGAGAGTTCGCCCAGCGCTTGCTCCCAATGCGCCGCTTTGACCGAGAGCCTTCCACCCAAGGCACGCGTTGCCATGCGTTCGGACAAAGGCGACAATAGAAAATTCCGAACATGACCGGCAAGCGATGCCATAGTGATGTTTTCGCGAATACCGAGAGGAAGAAAAGCCCCTTGGTCTTGGCGGTCTTCGGGCACATAGGAAATGCCCGCATGGATCGCATCAATCGGTTCGCGAATAGAAAGCGCAACACCCTCCATGGCCACGCTACCGCGCGTAGGCTGGCTCATACCGAACACGCATTGCATCGCCTCGGAGCGGCCAGCACCCACAAGACCGTAAAGGCCCAGGATTTCGCCCTTGCGGAGTGAGAATGAAATATCGGCAAATTCGGTGGCGTTGGTCAGGCCCTTCACTTCCAAGACGGTCCTGCCGATAGGGATATCACGCTTTGGAAAAACCTGATCGATGGGGCGACCGACCATCAAGCGAACCAGTTCGGGTTCGGTGACGTCGCTCGTTAATCCCTCGCCGACTTTTTCGCCATCACGCAGACAAACCCAGCGATCCGATAGACGAAAAATTTCATCAAATTTATGCGAGATGAAAATGATTGAGCGGCCTTCGGCCTTAAGTTGGGCAACGATACGGAAAAGCTCATCAATTTCGTGGCGCGATAAAGCGGCTGTAGGCTCATCCATAATAATCACAGATGCATCATGGCTGAGCGCACGCGTGATTTCGACCATGTGCTTTTGTGCGACCGACAGCGTCTTCAGCGGTGCATCCGCATCAAAATCAGCCTCGATCCGCGAGAGCAATTCACGGGCGCGTGATTTGGTCTCGCGCCAATCGATAAAACGCCCTCCGGGCATGTGGCCCATGAAGATGTTTTCAGCCACGCTTAACTCATCAAACATCACCGTTTCTTGATGAATAGCCGCAATACCTGCAGCCCATGAATCACGCGGCGATGCAAAGTGTTGCACTTTTCCGGCGCCAACAATTTCACCTTCATCGGGCACATAAATGCCCGTTAAAATTTTGACGATAGTGGATTTACCGGCACCATTTTCTCCGATCAACGCTGTCACTTGCCCCGGATAAAGCGTAAATGAAACATCATGCAATGCACGCACGCCTGGAAAGCTTTTGGAGACGTGCGAAAGGGAGAGAACAGGTTGGGGTGTGGTCACGGCAGCCAATTCATGAGTGATCGTTCAATGCGACATTCGGCGGGAACAGTGCCCCGCCGAATGCTTAAGTCACATCACAAAACGAAAGATCAGAAGATCTTTGCGAATTCTTCGACGTTCGACTTGTTGAATTCGAAAGGCTCGCCCATAGCGGCTTCGCCATCGTCACCGATCTTGGTTTCACCCTTCTTGCCCATCTTGACCGTCTTGCCGGCGCTCGCATCGGCACCATTCAAGATGTTGATCATGATCTGCGTGGAGGAATAGCCATACTCAACAGGGTTCCAAATGGCGAAGCTATCGCATGCGCCCTTCAACACGGCATCCTTCATTTCGGAAGGAAGGCCGAGGCCCGTGATGAATACCTTGCCGGTCAAGCCGCCATCGATAATCGCTTTCGCGCCTGAACGAATGCCAATCGTGGTTGGTGAGATAACACCCTTCAAATTCGGATGCGCCTTCACGAGAGCTTGCATTTCACGATAGGATTTATCGTCTTGGTCGTCACCATAAACGGTCGCAACCAATGGCATCTTTGCGTATTCTGGCTTCTTCCACTCTTCCTTCATCGCAGCGATCCAGGAATTCTGGTTCGTCATCGTGGAAGCGGCCGAGAGAATAGCAACTTCGCCTTCGCCCTTCAGCGTCTTGGCAATCATCTGCACTTGCTTTGCACCGATCAAAGGCGTCGACGAAGCATTGAGATGCATGATGCGGCCGTCTTTCGCGATGGCCGAGTCAAACGAGATCACCTTGATGCCGCGTTGAGCTGCTTTCTTGCCGACAGGAACAAGTGCATTCGCATCGTTGGCCGAAACGATAATGCCGTCGACCTTTTGCGCGATCAGCGAATCAATAATCGCAATCTGATCTTCTGCAGTTGCCTTCGTTGGGGCCGTATAGATGATTTCAAAACCACCTACTTCTGCTGCCGCCTGTTTTGCACCATTGGCGCAGGCATCAAAATAGGAGTTACCGAGATTTTTCACGACCATTGCAATGCGCTTATTATCAGCGCGGGCGCGGGTAATAAAAGGCATTGGCAAAGCGGCGCCGGCAGCGCCGATAGCAGCAAGCTTCAAAAGGTCACGACGACTTGTACGGGTAATATCGCTCATGGGTTTCCTCCAGTTGTATGACCGGCCCATTCTGCGAGGCCGACGTCAAAAGCGAGGCTACCCTTCCCCTTCCCTCATGGTCAATCGGTATCTTTGATCAAATATTAGTCGTCGTCGCCGAATTGACCATTAGCGGCGCCCTTATGGCACGCGGCGCAATTTCCAGCACTCTTCACTTTCGGCGTATCAAATGCTTTTCGCTCTATCTGTTTATGATGGATATGTATCCAAAACGGCATTTCTACTATCCGAAGTGGCGTGTTATTCACCGCAACGTCACGCATAATTCGTGGATTTCCTGCCGCTGAGTCAGCCGCGTGAGAGTCGAGATAGGCTTTGATGGGCTGAAGCGCTTTCGGAGAAAGCGTGGCATTTTCGCCAAAATGCTTGTCCAAAGACCCCAAAATGCGCTCCCAAGAGCGCTTCGGTAAATATTGGGCAGGGTAAGGGATATGGCACGCCCCACATTCCTTCACATAGGCCGGTTCAACCTGCGGCAAAGCCGAATTTCCAGGCCCAACCAAGGCCAAACTAGCCCCTAACGTAAGAAGGGAAACGGCACCAATTCCGATGATTTTTTTCATCATAAACCCTTTTTAATCAAATGCTTAAAGGCTAGCCATAAAGGTAATAAAATCACCCTTTTCCTGCGCTGTACAAGCCCTGCCAATCACGCTCTGGCAATTACGGGTAAACCATTTTTCGACCTTCTCTGCATCCGTAAAACGGTCAGGGGTCTTAGAAACCGCCATCGGAGCCACATCCTTCCCCGCCCTAGTCTGCCCAGCCTTCGTCGGATCCGAAGTATGGCAAGTGGTGCAAGACGGCGTCTCCGATGATGCGTCATGCTTGGCTAGAAAGAACGATTTGCCACGCTCAGCCGAAAACCCTGAAAATGCTGCATTTTCTGCCTTTGCGGCGGCGAGGTAGCTATCAATAATCGGCTTCTGTGCGGCACCCGCATAGGCCATCGCTGGCAACAGCACAATGCATGACAAGGCTATAAATTGACGGGATTTCATAAGCGGGCTCCTTCAGGAATTTCGATATTTTGCGGGGCAAATAGCCCCGTTTTGGCATCGCTATGGCAAGCATTACAGGCACCTTTGAAACCCACTGCCTTTGAAGCAAAGGCCTTATCCGGAATTTCACGATGCATCCGGGTCCAAAACCGCGTAGCCGTAAACCTCAGAGGTTCTTTCGGATTTGCCGTCGCTAATACATGGGAGACCCGAGTATCCCAATGTTCCGACGAGTTTTCCTTCAAATACGCAACCAATTTAGTGCGCGTCGCTTCAGGCAGGCTCGCATCTTCGCCAAAATGTTGATCCAGATGGCTTAAAATCCCATCCCATAGCGCGGCAGTTCCCATGCTAGGATGATACGCAAAATGGCAAGCGCCACATTCCTTGGCATAAAGCGGATCAACTGCTGCGGTTGGGACACCAAGGCCGGGACGCGCCGCAAAGCTCGCAACTCCAACCGTTCCGGCCATGCCGAATACAACAAAGGCAATAAGCGCCACAAAAGGTCTAGCCCGCGCAAAGGGAGGCGCTGGAACATCAGAGCTGTCCGGCTTATTGCCGGAAATCATCGCCGAAACGAGCTTTTCTTTGCCAAAAACGGTCTCATAAGCAACACCAGCCAAATGCAGGCCGACTAAGCCAACGAGTCCAAAAGCAAAAATTTGATGGATTTCTTGGACAAAACGGCCAGTGGCAAAACTTGTCACAAAGGCCAATGGCCCCTGTTTGAAGACCCCACCAAGCACGACACTACCTGTGCAGACGATAAGTGTTAGGCACGCCAGAAGTGCAAAAATCATCCATCCGCCCAGCGGATTATGACCAAGATATCGCGTATGCCGTCCAGTCAGCATTTCTTGAATGCGCCCCCTGACTTTATCAGGCGAAAATAGAAAAGTCCGAAAGCGAGCATATGTTGAGCCTGAAAACCCCCATATTAGGCGAAATAACACTAAAAGGCTGATTGATACGCCAGCAATCAAGTGAATCTGCAGTGAGTCCGGCGAGCCAAAAAATCCCGTCATGGCAGCAACAATTACGGCAGCCAACAGGGCCCAATGAAAGATCCTAACGCCAAGATCCCAGACTTGAATGGTAGACGGCTTAGTATTTAAATAGTTTGATTCCATCATCAATATCCAATGAGTCCTAGCTTTTGCATAAATTTACATCAAACTTATGTGAAAAATGATTAAGGCCAAATCGCGGCCTAAGAAGCAATATTGTCTTTCACCTATTACAACTATAGGCGAATATCACCAATGTCCTACCAAATGGCTTTCGTGGTGAAGCGAGTAGTCAATCAAGATATTTATTGGTCAAATTGGTTATATTAATGAGTATTTTCAATCGTTTAGTACAGCTCGTCATTATATTGGGCCTGGTGGCAACCGCCCAAGCCGTTTCTGCGGACTCGTTAACTGAGGGCCATGACGCGCTGATGCGGGGCGACGAGAGCGGTGCCATTAAACTTTGGACCCCACCAGCAACTGAGGGAGATCCCGAGGCTCAATTTCGGCTTGGCATGATGTATCTGTCGGGTCGTGGGGTAGCCGCTGATAAAACGATGGCCGTGCGCTGGTTTCGGTTAGCGTTAGAAAAACATCATATCGGTGCTTCACTTGCTCTTGCCCAAATATATCTCGATAAAACAGGTAAATATTACGATCCAGATACTGCGCTAACGCTACTAAAAGATGTGGCGGAACAAGGTGTTGCGGAGGCCCAGCGCTATCTGGGAAAGGCCTATCGAAAAGGCGACATCGTCTCACAGGATTTTAATGAGGCATTACACTGGTTTAAGCTTGCTGCTGCAAAGGGCGATATTGAATCACAAACGGGATTAGGCGAGCTTTATCGCTATGGTCATGGCGTTGAACAAAGCTATCCGCATGCCTTTATGTGGACGAGTTTAGCGGCGAGCGCGCTCACCAATAATCTGCCAGATCGCATTGCGGCGGCTCGCGCTGCAATCAAGGCGCGAGATGAAATCGAACATATGTTGTCGGCGAGTGGTCGAGCTGAAGCAGAGCGTCTAGCGATTGCCTGCTGGCAAACCAAATTGCAAAGTTGTGACTAATGCCCCTTAGTAGGCTAGTGCCGTTCCATCTTTTCGGGGATCAGTTCCTACTGAATAAGAGCCATCCGGTGCAACTAAAATGCCTTGACCACCGCCCAAAGGTAATCCGGGCCGTGTGACAGGATGGCCCCGCATGGCTAAATCGAGCATAACCTTATCACTAATCCCTCGTTCGCCTTCGAAACTATCCAGCCGTCGGAAGCCACGTGGTGCATCAAAAGCCTCCTGAATATTCATTTCAAAATCGAGTAGATTTTGCATCACATGTGCCTGTCCTACAGGTTGATAGGCCCCCCCCATAACCCCATAAGATAGCCAAGGCTTTCCGCCTTTCATGGCCATAGCTGGGATAATTGTATGAAGCGGGCGCTTTCTTGGAGCAACATTATTAGGATGGCCGGGCTCAACTCTAAAACACGCACCGCGATTTTGTACGGCAATGCCTGTCTTCGGACTGACCATGCCTGTTCCAAATGAAAAATAAAGCGAATTAATAAAGGAGCATAAATTACCCCACCTGTCAGCGACCGTTAGATAGATGGTGTCACGCTGAAAATTGCTTTGAACATGCGATAAATTCGGTGAGGCTTTCTTAAAATCAATTTTATCGCGCAGCGACGAAATAAATGGATCTGATAACAATTCGTCGACTGGTACATGAGCAAAAGCAGGATCCGCTACAAAGGCATCACGCACAGAATAAGCCAGCTGGGTGGCCTCTATCTGCAAATGGAAACGATCTGGGCCAAAAGGATCTAGACCTTTAAACGAGAAGCCGTCTAAAATCCTTAGAAGAACCAAGGCCGTTATTCCCTGACCGCTGGGCGGTATCTGATAAAGATCAACGCCACGATAATGTGCGTTGATTGGATCGACATACTGGGTTTTAAATTCCGCAAAATCGGCAAGCGAATGGGTTCCGCCTTTTGACCTTAAAAACGTTACCAAATCTTGAGCTATTGACCCCTTATAGAAAGCGTCTCGTCCCTCACTCGCTAAGAGACGAAGAGTTGCCGCAAGTTCAGGAAAACGCATCCGCTCGCCTGCCTTCGGCGCACGTCCATCAATGAGCAATTGGTTGCACGCACCATCGTCTTTGGACAATTTTGCGACTTCTTCATCCCAGTCAGCTGCGGCCCGTTCATGTACATGAAAGCCGTTTTCGGCCAGATCTATCGCTGGCGCAAGGATATCGGCAAATGATCGAGTGCCATGATCGGATAAAAGTCGTGACCACGCATCGATCGCACCCGGAATTGTTACAGCATGGACGCTCTCTAGCCCTATAGAATTAATGCCCTGACCTAAAAGAAATTTGTCGGACAGGCCTGCTGGCGCCCATCCTGAACCATTTAAGCCATAAAGTTTCTTTTGATCAGCACGCCAATATAAGGCGAAACAATCTCCGCCTATCCCGGTATTATGTGGCTCAATAACACATTGCGCTGCGGACGCCGTCAATGCGGCATCCATCGCATTCCCCCCATGACGCAGAACTTCCATGGCAATCGTCGATGAAAGCTGTTGTGATGTCGCAACGGCGCCATTTGAGCCATAGGCTACCGATCGCCCTGGAAAATGCAAATCCCGCATATTCAATTTTCTCCTACTAATTAGAATGGTAGACTACGAAGGATTCCAATCATTGCAATACCGATAAGCATAAACAGTGTAACACGCCGAAATCCATCAGGTGTCGCACCAAGAAAATGCCGCATTCCAAGATACATTCCTATGAGAAGGATCGGAAAAGCCAATGCAGCAATTGAAACTGTTTCGACGCTAACAATTCCTATTTGCGAAAAAAGAATAAGACCAAGTATATCCAATAAGAAGAAATAGGCTACGACCGCAGCACGAATTTTACTAGGACTGTCACCGTCGGCGGTAAGAAATAATGCGACAGGCAGGCCACCCATTCCAATTGATCCATTCACGATTCCAGAGGCAATACCGACACCGAATGTGCCTAAATTATTGGCGCGCTTCTTGAGCTTCCATCCCAAAGAGAGCAACCCCGCAGCCACTAAAACGAAGATCGCTACGATTAGTTTTAATATATTAACAGGAACCGACGTAAGCACGAGGATACCCAAGAGCATTCCAGGAGCGGCCCCGCCCATCAATAAAAAAACGCGTTTCCACGGGATATGCTTCCAAACAGAAAAGGCTTGAATTACGCTTGCTATAATCTCAAGAACGACTGTCACCGCAATCGCTTTTGCAGGGTCTGTGACCAGAGACCAACTCGCAATCAAAACGGCTGAAAAACCAAATCCAGAATAGCCCCGGGCTAATGATGCGAGGCACAGCCCTGCGAACATAACGGCAAGGCCAAATGGGGAAGCGTCACTCAATGGAAAAAACAAACGGTTATTCTCGACAAATTAAAAAGCCAGAGAATAACTATATAAACTAATTATGCGAGCTCGTAGCGCCAAAATTACAGAATTAGCTGGCCAAATATGATTATTTACCAGCCATCATGATAAGTTGAAGATAGCAAATACGACGACGAAAGCGCCGGCCCTCATCCTGCTCATAGATGACAAGCCTTGGTCGATCCTTATTCGTCCGCTCAACTTTAATTTCAATTTCATCCGGCAAGAGAATGCCTAAATGTCGCAAAGTGCGATGAGCATCTCGCTCAATTTCGTCGAGCAGACCTCGGTCAATCCAGCAGCGGGCCAGAACGGCTCCAAGATAATGAAGTATTTTTTCACGGATTTCTTGAGGATTTATAACAATTTCGATCGGCGGTTCTTGCACGAACTCATTGTCACCGTCAAAAGCCCGTTCGAAACGACCTTCGATAGGTGGTTCGTCCGTCCGAGTTATCCGGGACCGATTACCCCCCTCGATCACAGCAGGGAGACCAGCCTGATAAGATCCATCCGCCATAAAGAAGGTCTCTCTTCGCCAAACGTAATAATAACGCGTATCCAAAAGACGGCACTTGCCCCAGTAACTTTACCGTCATTTACTCGAATAATTAGAAATTAACCTTTGCACAACCATTAACATCTTTCAACCTCAGGACTATTGCGATGGACGGGGCAAGAAGGCGATGCCATGGTAATACTTAATTTAAGCTCAGAAGTTGCTATTTAAAATGTCCCATATTCTAGTGCCAGCTTTCCCCAATTTACGAATTTTGTACTTTATAAGCGGGATGACAGCTCTCCGTTTGTTCGTGGCAGCAAAAACGGGTCTCGTCTTTGATGAAGCCTATTATCGGCTCTGGGCATTAGTGCCATCCTTCGGATATTATGATCATGCGCCGATGGTGGCATGGTGGATTGCACTCGGTCGCACCATCATTGGTGACAACAGCTTAGGTATTCGCCTGCTTGCACCAATTTCAGCAGGGGTTGGATCACTCTTATTATGGCGAACAACGGCCTTGCTTTTTGACGGCAAGATAGCCGATCAGGCCGTTATCTTCTTTAATGCTATGCTGATTGTTAGCGTTGGCTCAATTGTCATTACTCCCGATATTCCTAGCGTCTTTTTCTGGGGGCTAACGCTTTGGGCTTTGGCCGAATTAAGAAATTCTGACAATGCGAGATGGTGGCTGGTCGTCGGCGTATCGGCTGGACTTGGCCTATTGTCGAAATATTCCGGCGTTTTTCTTGGTGTAGGCATCCTCGTTTGGCTTATATTGGTCCCTAACCAACGACATTGGTTGAATAAATGGGAAACTTGGGCAGGCGGCCTTTTAGCCATCTCACTTTTTGGGCCGGTACTTATATGGAATGCCACCCATGATTTCGTATCCTTCGCAAAACAACTCGGACGTACGGTTGGTGAGGAATTTTATCCAAGTCATTTTTTCGAGCTAATCGGCGTTCAATGGCTATTAATGACCCCTATTATTGGCGCCTTTGCTTTTAAAGGAATTTGGCAGAGCATTATTTCGATACGACGCGATACTGAATCAGGCCAAACATTTCTCATAGCTTTGTCATTGCCCTTTATGGTCTATTTAACGCTTCATTCACTGCATGATCGAGTTAATGGAAACTGGCCAGCCCCTCTTATGCCCCCCCTCTCCATTTTAGCGGCATGGTCAATTAGTCAAATAAATGCTCCTGGTCTCAATCGATGGGCCGTCGCAGTAGGATACGGGGCGGGGGCGGTCGTTTTTGTGGAAATTTTGTATCCCTTTTTGCCCATCGATCCATCCCATAATCCAGCGATGCTCACTCAAGGATGGGTAGAATTAGGTGATGAGTTAGTAGCATTTGAGAAAGAGACCGGTACCGCTTGGATCGCAACAGGCACTTACGAGCACACGGGTGCATTAAGCTTTGTTTTGCGAGGAAAATCTGAGTTAGCTCAGATTAACGAGCGTGTTCGATATGGATATTTGCCGGCCCCCGATCTCAATCTAACCAAGAAACCCGCACTATTTATCGATTGGGCGGATGACGGAGAGGGATTTCTTGCCAGCCATAAAGATTGTTACGAAAGGGCAGAGCGGGTGGGTATTGTATCACGCAAATTCGGAAATACGGTTATCGAGAATTTTGTCTTATATCGGCTAACCAATGTCAGGATCGGGCCTGCGGTCTATGATCGACATGCAGACCCGAGCGCTTGCCATTTCTAAGCTTTAGAGCGCACCGCTATAGGCCTTCTCAAATAGGGCGCGGGCTGCGCTTTCGTTCAGCGGTACAGGATTGCCTCCCGCCGTAGGATCTTCAGGCGCCATTTTCGACATCACATCAAGATTGTTTAATTCGACGCCAAAATCTTTAAGCGTATGCGGAACGCCCAGCTGCTTACGAAGATCAAGTATCCAATTCAAGAAAGCATCAAAACTTGGCTCAAGTCCAATAAAGGCTGCAAGTCGTGCAATCTTCGCTTCGATCGCGGAACGGTTAAAAGCCAGAACGTACGGCATGAAAACCGCATTCGTCATCCCGTGATGGGTATCGTGCAAGGCGCCAACAGGATGTGAAAGAGCATGGATGGCACCAAGACCCTTTTGAAAGGCGGTGGCGCCCATCGCCGCTGCCGACATCATATGCGCGCGAGCTTCGATATCGCTACCGTCTTTAAACACCCGCGGCAGATACTCTTTCACGAGACGAATTCCTTCAACCGCAATCCCCTCGCCCATGGGATGATAAAAAGGCGAGCAATAGGCTTCAAGACAATGAGCCAGCGCATCCATACCCGTACCAACCGTAATTTTAGACGGCATTCCAACCGTCAGTTCAGGATCACAAATCGTTACCTTCGGCATCATCAGCGGATGAAAGATAACTTTCTTGGTGTGAGTAGATTCCTGCGTAATAACCCCCGCTCGCCCCACCTCCGAACCTGTGCCGGCAGTCGTCGGGACGGCTATATTGGGGAATATTCCCTTTGGATCTGCGCGGGTCCACCAATCGCCAATATCTTCAAAATCCCACATGGGCCGTGTCTGGCCTGCCATGAAGGCAATAACCTTTCCGGCATCTAATCCCGAGCCGCCGCCGAAAGCGATCACACTGTCGTGGCCGCCTGCTTTTAATACATTAAGACCTGCTTCAATATTGCTATCAACGGGGTTTGGCTTGATATCTGAGAACATCGCAACGCCGAGGCCTGCTGCCTTAAGCGAAGCAATGACATCCAATGTCATTTTCTGCGTCGCGAGAAAAGGATCTGTCACCAATAACGGGTTTTTGAATCCTTGATCTAGACAGATCTGTGGCAATTCTCTGATACGACCCGCTCCAAATTTGATAGCGGTAGGATAATTCCAATTGGCGGCTGGTGATTGTGTCATTGATTATTCCATTCAAATCGTACGGAGATGGTAGCTCTTTGCTCGCGTTAACATATCATAGCCGATTTCGGAAAGACTAACGCCACGGCCCGTATCTTTGACACCGGTCCAAGCCAGAGCCGGATCGAGATAGTCACATCGGTTCATAAAAACAGTACCCGTTTCAATCTCACGACCGATAGAAGCTGCTGCCGATTCGTTCTGCGTCCAAATCGCTGCCGTTAGACCATATGGACTGTCATTCATCAGCCGGATCGCCTCCGCATCATCCTTGACCTTCATAATACCGACAACAGGACCAAAATTCTCTTCCATCATGACACTCATCGAGTGATTCACATTCGTCAGCACCTGCGGCATTAAATAGGTTCCTGTACCTTTATCTTCCGGAAAAAGATCCGCATCGATATGGGCCTTAGCGCCCTTGGCCACAGCTTCCTTGATCTGTGTACGCACGACTTCAGCTCCCTTAGCTGTAGCCATCGGACCAAGCGTTGTGGTCTCATCAAGAGGGTTGCCTAATTTATAGGTTTTAGTCAGGGCAACAAAGGCTTCCACGAAGCGCTCATATAGACTTTCGTGCACGTAGATACGTTCGATACCACAGCAACATTGTCCAGAATTAAAGAATGCACCATCAACGAGATTTTCAACGGCATGATCAAAATGAGCGTCGGCACGAACATAGGCAGGATCTTTGCCACCTAATTCAAGACCAAGCGTCGTAAAGGTTCCGGCTGCTGATTTTTCAATAGCCCGACCACCCGCGACAGAACCCGTAAAGTTGCAGTGATCAACCGATCCCGTCGATAAAATCCGCGATGTATCATCATGCGTTAGAACAAGATTGGTAAAGAGACCTTTAGGTAAATCGGCCGCCAACATGGCTTCGGCAAAGCGCTCGCCAACTAAAATTGTCTGGGCCGCCGCTTTAAGAATAACAGCATTTCCTGCCATCAAGGCCGGAACAACTGAATTTACCGCAGTCAGATAGGGATAGTTCCAGGGTGCTACAACAAGCACAACGCCAACGGGTACCTTTTCAATATACCGACTAAAACCAATCTTAATTTCTGGAACAATAGGCGCAAGGGCTTCAGGCGCGATCT
>JAPJMW010000204.1 GCA_026461505.1 Beijerinckiaceae bacterium | reverse complement strand
GAGCTGGGCGGTCGATAAAGATTTGACTTGTGCGGTCGTCAATGCGTTTAGCTGACTACTTGATAAACGCGCGATCTGAGCCGTTGTCATAGCGCTAATGTTGGCCGTCGATAGGACTGAAATTTCTTGTGTCGTTAACGCAGCAACCTCTGAGGTCGTAAGAGCGGCAACCTGAGATGATGTGAACGCTGAGACCTGATCCGTTGTCAGGCTAGCGATCTGGTCAGTGGTGAATCCGGTTATTTGCGCGGTTGTCAGTGCGGCGATATCAGGCTTTGACAGGGCGCCCACGGCTGAGCTTGTAAGATACTTTATATTAGTAGACGACAAAGCCGCAATCTGAGCCGTTGTAGCCGCAGCCATCGAAGACGCTGAAACATTAGCAGCCTGCTGGGTTGTCAGCGATGCAATAACACTGGTGGTAATTGCCGGGACTTGCGTGCTCGTAATATAGGACGACGCAAACAACTGATTGGCTGACATTGCGGCCACTTGCGCAGTTGTTATCGCTGCAATAGCCGCCGAGCCCAGTGCAGCTACGTCTGACGTCGTTAATGCAGCGATCTGTGACGTCGTAAGTGCTTGTATCTGGGAAGTCGTTACGGCTTGTATCTGATTTGAGGATAGTGATGCTATTTGGGATGTCAGCAGACCGCGAAGCTGCGCTGTCGTCAAACCTGCAATATCCGCTGTATTCAGACTCGCCACGACCGCGGTCTTAATCGCATCCAACTGAGGTGTCGAAAGGGCGTTGATCTGGCTCAGTGACAGCGCATTAAGCTGTCCGCTTGAAAGGCTGGCGACTTGAGAGGTTGCCAGGGCCGCAATATCCGCCGTTGAGAACGCCGCGAGTTCTGTCGTCGTCAGCGCCGCAATCTGAGCGGTGGTCAATGCGGCGACTTCGGCGGTCGTGAGAGCTGCTATTTGGGCCGTCGTTAATTGCGCCGTTTGAGCAACCGAAAGCGCTGCGATTTGTTTCGTCGAGAGAGATTTGATGACCGATACATTCAGATTGGCGATTTGCTGGGTCGTCAGGCTAGAAATCTGTGTAACGCTCAAGGAAACGGCCTGCGTGGACGTTAAGATACCAACCATATCTGTTGTAAGGGCTGCAACTTGGTTGGATTGTAACGCCCCCACTTGGGTCGATGTTAGATTGCCCATATCGCTTGAGCCGAGGCTAACAATCTGACCGGTCGTCAGACTGGCGATCTCAACGGTCGTGAGTTGGGCGAGCTGGCTGGCGCTGAGGGCCTGCAGCTGATCGGTTGTTAGCGCGGCCACCTGGGAAGTGTTTAATCCCGTCAGCTGGGCCGAAGTGAGGTTTAAAATCTGCTGGGTAGAGAGGGTGGCAATCTGTCCCGTCGTAATACTGGCGAGCTTTGCCGCAGTAATCGCACTGAAGGCGGTCGTATTAAGGACCGACAGATTGGTGCCCAACGCCACGAGTTGGGACGTGGTCAATGCCGTAATGGCTGCCGTCGTTAATGCGGATATCTCGTCCGTCGTAAGCGTGGCAATTTGGGCTGTCGTTAAATTGGCGCCATAGCTAGCAATCGTCGAGCTCGCCGCACTTCCGAGCGACGCAAGACTGGCCGACGAGTAGCTGGTGGAAACAGTCGCCATGCTTATAAAAACTCGTATTTTTTAGTTCAAACGGGCCGATAACCCTTAATTTTTAAAGCCGTAAAAATGCGATATGCAGAGCTCGACATTAAGAACGGTCGTTAATTACTGGATTTTAGGGACAATATTTTTTGGTATCTCTGGACCGATCGTTTTCCAGCTTCGTCGGCCGCTTTTTGCGTATTTTGAACCAAAATTTGATATTTTTCGAATAAATTTTAAACAAACATCTAGTTTGAGGTTGCCTTTTTTCTAAAAACTGGCCTGCCTCTGCCATTGAAAGGCGACTATGATATCCATGAACTGGCGTTGATTGCGCCACGGACCCATGCTGGGTTGTCCAGTGACATTTGCCCTTTGACCTCTGGAATTTATTTAGCTGCAGCTCTCTAATATTCTTTATAAAGAACAAATTGAACTTAATAAAAAACACTGCTAGGCTGATCGAAGGTCAGGTTGGAATTAGCAAATGTCGGATAACCCTATGAACGGCGGACAAGCGCAAACAAGTTCTGCCAATTGCGATCGACAAATAACCCTGGGTCTCGAAACTCGGTTTGGGCCTAATTGGACAGGTCGGCGTTGCGGCGCAAAAACGCGGCAGGGAACAGCATGCCAGAAACCTACTTTAAAAGCCCGTACGCGATGCCAACTTCACGGAGGCAAGTCTACTGGCCCGAAGACTGTCGAAGGCCGTCAGCGAGTCTCTGAAGCCCACTATAAGCACGGTCGGAGAACGAACACCCAGGTCACCGCTGATCGCGAGCGGGCTCAGCTCAATCGCGAGATCCGAGCTGCGCTTCGAGAGCGGATTAATATGATGATCCAAGATGGGACGTTGCCGAAGAACTATCGTCCTTAAGTACGCTTTCTCAGGAGCGATGTCTTTCCGGGCCGGGCAATAACCTCAAAACCTTGTACATGCTCCCGCAAATGAGCTGTGACGCGGTACCGAGAATCCTTGCCCTCAATCGACGCAGAACTCCAGACTTTTTGGGAAAGCGGAATCTCGTTTGCGCTGTTCATATCCATGTATGCTTGGGCGACGAGTATTAACCGCGAGGTGGGATCGGGTATATTTGCGATAATCCAATCAAACGTAAGGGGTCCTTTTAGGAAAAGAGACTGTCTTTTCTTTCTCTGGGTATCACGAATAGACAAGGAATAGGATGATAGGATCATATGTATTCTTAAATAGAGATAATTATAAAGATACGGGTTCGCGCTTTTAGCGAAGGTCCGTCGCGGAATGCGCGACGGTGCTTTAGCATCGCTCCAATAAGTCCATCACCAAGGCCCACATTTCTGCTCCGCGCTCATCCTGATATCGATCCGGATAATTCACGACTTGAATATCGACGCCGCAGAATTTGCCTTCTCCGAGTACGGCTTCACTCGCCGCCCGCATAATGGCTTCAAGGCACTTGATGTGCTCAAGAATGCGATCAGTAGGTGCTTCAAGCAGTAGAGCATCGTGAATTGGCGCGCATATTTTAAGACCCGCCTCGGTGGCCATGCAACATGCGAGGCGAAGCATTTCAGCCGCATTTGCCTGCATAGGCCAATTCAGAAAGGTCCGCTCTTTGGGATCGGTACCGAGCCCTGCTTGGATTTTCCACCCAAAACAGGTTTGAAGTGGAAGTCCAAAAAGGGCTGCGGAAGCATTCCCCTCTGCCCATTGCCAAAAGACCTTGTACGTCTCGTGATGTCGACGAATGAGATCCTGCGCTTCGGCTTCTAAGAGACCCGAGCCTCGGGCCATGCCGACTGCGGTCATTCCATACTGGACGCCTAGAACGATGACTTTGCACCGATCACGAACAGACTTGTGGGTCAGTTTCGTTGCGTTTGCAGGCGCAAGACCTGATTGAATTGCGAAAGCCATGTAGGGGTCGCCCGAGGAATAAGCATGCCACATCACGTCGTCCCCAGACTTGGCCGCAGCGACCGCAATCTCTTGGCTTTTCCAATCGATATATGCCACCGAATTTCCAACGGTAGGCTTAATCAGACCGCGAAGCCAAGTTGACGGCCCAAATATGAAGCGAGAGGTGCTGGGCTGATTGCGCCCTGTCTTTGAGCGGAAAGGCGAAAGCATGACACGATTGCGACCGTCTTTCCCTACGGCGAGCCTGTTTAGCTTCATCTCATCGAGCGTAACTCTAAGATCATAGAGTGATTTAAGTTGGGGGTAAGCACGTTGTTGTTCCTTGAAAGTATCCCTATCCAGCTTAAGGCTACCACTTTGCAAGCGTGGCCATGGAATAGATTGCGTTGTCAGATAGTTTTCAAACTTAGCGACCTTGAAGTGACCATCTTCATAAATGCAATATTCCTTATCCACTTCCGTTATGAGACCTAACTTGATCTTCTCCCAATTGTCTTGAAGCTTTCGAAGGAGTTCAATATCGACCGGAGTACCATTCTGCTCTATCTTAGAGACAGCAGCCATATATCGCCCACGCAAAAGTGCATGACCTAAACGCTGTTCGTCCATAATCCATGTTTTGACCATCCGTGGGAAGAGCTGCGCAAGAGCATCAACGTCTGATTGACAGTAATCGAGAATTTCGAGCTGTTGCTCTTTAGTCCAAGGACCCCCAGTTAAGATCAAGTCCCGCATTCTCGTTTTTTCTTCGCCAAGAGATGTTTCGCACTTGAAATAATCGAGTGCGTTCAGCAAAGACCTGCCTCCCAGAAGCTCTTGCCCATTGGTTTCGCATGAAAACTCAGTATAGCAGTCAAAAATGCGTTCCGGAATCTTCCATCCGAGTTGATGAAAAATGCCCCATTCTGCTGATGAGTAATATGCAGTCCAAAGAACTTCTGGCCCTGTCGAAAACGGGGCCTCTTTCATCGTAAGTAGCTCGTCCTGCCAGTAGCGGTAAATCTTGCCGCTACGCAGTTCACGAATAGCAAGGCAGACTGGGATCTTAAGATCTGCGTCGTCGCCATAAAACTCAAAATCACACGCAAAAATTTTAGTGTAAGGCAAGTCGTGCCATGAATGGTAAAGCATTATTACACTTCTCCCCGTAATTGTTGAAGCAGAATATGATCGCGGGTAGAAATGAGACGGCCCCGAAAAGCAATTTCAAGAAGCTGCTGAAGGTCTAAGTCTGGCCATTCAGGCTCAGCCTTAAGATTAGGAGCAATCTGACACTCGTAAGCACCAAGGTTCCGATTGGATCCCATTTTAACCCAATCGGATTGCGCCCTTGCAATAGCTTCACGGTGTGATGCATTCCAGAGATTGTCGCGCCCGTCGGGATCCAAGGGTGGATGTTTCCAAAAAAATGGGGAGCCCTGTCTGTTCACTGCAAGCCGAAGACCGACAAACTTGAACTCAGCGGGGAATTCAGTCGCAATCTCGGGGGTAGCAATATAGGTAATTCCATTTTCTTTGTCTTCGAAAACCGCGACAAAGATTTGGTACTCTTCAGATGGATGGACCCGAACCCACTCTTTGGGGCTCGGCTTACGAACTGGAATTACGGTATGAACCTTTTTGACGGCGAAGTTCTCGCCGCCGGTGTGCCTTACAGATAGGCTTTTTGGATCGAAGGGATTCGGACCACGGCTATTGGGGTTATGCTGGTTCATATTCTAACTCTCCTTTAAAAAAGCTCAGAAAGTTGAGCTGTATTGCGAGAGCTAGTGAGCGGCGTCAGAACACAAAATCCGCCAAATATTTGATCGAATTTATTTGGGCCGCCAAATTTTAATGAGAATATTTGGCGGCCCTTTTAGGTCGGCTGCTATGGATTGACCCTTTTCCGGGGCCTCTTCAAATGAGCTTCGAGCTTGCTTTTATTGACAAACAAATCGTTTGAGATCCTTGTTAACAGAGCATCTTTTGCTTCTACGCCGTATTCAGCGTTTAAGAGCGCTCGTAGTCTTCGATAATAATCTACACTATAATCCAAATGTTCTGTTTCTGGGGTCTTTCCAGACGGTCTGCCTCGTTTGGGTTTACCATTGAGATTGAGCATCTTTAAAAAGCTGCTCCGCGAAAGTTTCGGATTGAATCGTTGGCATTCCAGATATAATTCGTGTAACTCCTTGCTGAGTGGATTGGACCTTGCTTGAATGTAAATTCTTACTTGTTCAAGATTTTCTTCACTGGTGGATTCAATCTGAAATTTCTCAATTTCCTGATTTAAAATGTACTCTTCCACGTCGATTAGCCAATCAACCACAGCATTTATATTCTTTTTATAGTTCTGCGATTGACGATTTTTACTGAATTTCAATTCTGGCTTTCGCTCTAATAGGTAATCAGGAATTGCTTTCATCATATCCTTCCCACTTTTTTGCGCTTTTCAGAGCAGATTAAGCGGATTTGAAATTCTTTCCAGTTGAAGTTTAGAAAATCTATCCCAGCCTAAACCCGTTCCTCTTCATCAGGCCACCCGTCATTACGCCCCCTAGGGGCCAGAGATCAAAAGCCAAAGGCTCTGGGAAATTGGCCAAAGGGACCCGCAGTCGGTCTTTCTGAAACTCTCGTGCCTTGCACAAATGACCAAGGTCAACGGACAGAGTCCATCCAGCCATCACCATCGCTACCGGGTATCGCCGCGCCATGGACAGAGATCAGTGGAGAGCTGTTAATGGGTG
>JAPJMW010000203.1 GCA_026461505.1 Beijerinckiaceae bacterium | reverse complement strand
CTCGCGCACCTTGGCCATTTCATCCGTCAGCGTTGCCTTGAACAGCTCCGGCGTAACCTTGCGGCCATCGTTGAGCGCAACCTGATGGTGGACCCATTGCCAGGCTTGCACGCGGGAGATTTCGGCGGTGGCTGCGTCTTCCATGAGGTTGTAGAGCGGCACTGCGCCACGGCCTTTGAGCCAGGCTTCGATATATTGCACGCCGACGCGGATGTTTTCGCGCAAACCGTCTTCCGTCCGTTCGCCCTTATGGAGCGAGAGCATGTCGGCTTGCGTGATATGCACATCATCGCGTTGCTTGTTGATCTGGTTGTGCGACGGCATCAAGCGGTCAAACACTTCTGTCGCCAGCGCCACCATGCCCGGATGGGCGACCCATGTGCCATCATGGCCGTTGGCGGCCTCGCGCTCTTTATCCGTGCGCACTTTGGCGTAGGCCGCTTCGTTCTTCGTATCATCGCCCTTGACGGGGATTTGCGCAGCCATGCCGCCCATCGCAAACGCGCCGCGGCGGTGGCAGGTTTTGATGAGCAAGAGCGAATAGGCGGCCAAGAAATTCGACGCCATCGTCATCACGCCGCGATCAGGCGTGAGGAAGTTCGGATTGTTGCCCAAGCGCTTGATGAAGGAGAAGATGTAATCCCAACGGCCGCAATTCAGGCCGATGATGTGGTCTTTCAATTCGAACAGGATTTCATCCATCTCGAATGCCGCTGGCAGCGTCTCGATCAAAATCGTGCAGCGCAGCGTGCCATGCTTTAAGCCGCAGGCTTCTTCGGCATAGGTGAACACTTGATCCCAAAGGCGGGCTTCTTTGTGGCTTTCTATCTTAGGGAGATAGAAAGCAGGCGTCTTGCCTTGGGCGATCATCGTCTTGGCGTTGTGGAAGACATAGAGGCCGAAATCGAACAAGGAACCCGACATGCGCTCGCCATCGACCAGCACATGCTTTTCAGGCAGATGCCAGCCGCGCGGGCGCACCATCAAGGCGGCGGGATTGGCGCTGATCGCGTAAGTCTTGCCGGATGTCTCATCGGTAAAGCCAAGCGTGCCCGCCCAGCGGTCTTTCAGATTGATTTGGCCTTCCACCATATTGGCCCAAGTGGGGGAGGAGGCGTCCTCGAAATCGGTCATGAACACTTTGGCGCCGGAATTGAGCGCATTGATGATCATTTTCTTGTCCACTGGACCCGTGATTTCGACGCGGCGGTCGAGCAAATCGGTGGGCAGCGGGGCAACCGTCCAATCGCCATCGCGGACGGCTTGTGTCTCGGCGAGGAAATCGGGCAATTCGCCGGCATCAAATTTCTTTTGGCGCTCGGCGCGCGCGGCGAGCAGGCTCAAACGGGTGGGATTGAAGCGCGTATGAAGTTCCGACAAAAAGGCAAGCGCGGGTGCCGTGAGGATTTCATCGTAGCGGGGGCCTAATGGGCCTTTAATTTCAATCTTCGCCATAGTGTTGTTCCTGTGTCGTTTCTTAATGTTTTGATTTTGACGCCTTTTAGTCCCTAAAGCCGCAAAAAGTCCACGCCAAATGGCGTGGACCTGCAATGCAGCCTATCGCCCTTTGGTATTAGGCGCGCTGGGTCGGCATGAGCTTGGCAAGGGCGAAGCTGATGATCAGGCTCGGTAGGGCGGAGCCCCAATCGGGGTAGGTAAAAACGGCCAATTGATAGATCACGACGCCGATGAGCCACGATATCAGGGCGGTCCATTCGATGCTCGCTAGTGGCCTATTTGAAAGCGCTGCCGCGCGGATAAGGCGATAGCGGGCCAAAATCACGCCGAAGAGGGGAACGAAAATAGAGCTCAACACGGTTAGAAATTGCGTGATGAGTTGGCTTGTCGTCTCCGATAGCGTGGTGAGCACCAGCGCGAGGACGATGGATAAAAGCGCCATGACAACGCCACGCTGCCCTATGCCAAAGCCGCCAAAAAGGCTTTCCGTACTCACTGCGCCGGAATGAAGATCGCCATAGGCGTTATCGAGCTCATCGAGCACGATCAGCGTCAGCGCGATCAACCCGCCTTGGGCTAATAGCAGTCCCGTGACCAGATCATCGGAAGGTTGGTTGAAGGCAATGAGGGCGCCGAGCGCGTAGCACCAGATATTGGCGATGCCATAGCCGATGAATGTGCCGTTGCTGGCGCCTCCCTTTGAACGACCAAACCGTGCATAATCGGCCACAAGGGGCAGCCATGATACGGGCATGGCGATAACGAGATCGACACCGCTCCAGAAGCCCATTTCTCCGGTCCCTGTTTGGTTCCAGAAATCGGCCCAGCCTTTGGTAAGCGTGGCTGACACGAAGACGTAAGAGAGCCAAGCCAAAGAGGCAATAACGAGCGGAAGGCCAATGCGGGAAAGAAAACGCCGCACGAGGCTTGTCATCGAACCCATCATCAAGAGAACCAAGATGATGCCCCATATCAGTGTCAGTTCATAGGCAAGCGCAGAACCTTCAAGGCCGGTGGATTGTTTGATCAAGGCGAGCGAGCCGTCGCGCATGATAATGATTTCGAAGGCCGCCCAGCCTAAAAGCTGGACGACATTGGCGACAATCGGCAGGCGCCCCAATTTGCTGCCGAAGGCAACCGTCATGAGGGCGGCGGACGAAAGCCCCGTCTCTTGGCCTAAGCGGGCGACGAGGGCTAATACGCCCGCGCCGATGGCGGAGCCTAAGAGAATCGCTACGAAGGCCAGTTTCGGGCTCAAGCCCGGCATCAGGCTTGCGCCTGTTTGCATCACCAAGAGGCCGACGCCCAGGCTGAACCAAAGGGCTGCTTGATCGCGAAAGCCGAAAACGCGCTCATTTGCGGTAATAGCGGCGGTGAAAGTGGAAGAGTGGGCGTCTGCCATGTCGATCTCCATCAGATCAAAAATGACAGGAAAGCACTAATGGCTGACCACAAGGCGGTGGCGAGCGGTATTGGCTTCCCTGCGCGAGGATTACCTCAGTCAGGTTCAAAGGGTGTTTCTCAGCCATGCTTGCGCACAGCACCCCCAGCGAATTGTCGACAGGCGCGAACGCGCTGCCAACAAAGAGGGGCGATAAACGGTTTTTGCGGGCTTGGCAATCGGGGAGCTTCCCCTCGCGTCATTCCTTTGCTACACGACCGTAACGGTTGGTCGCCTCGGCGCTCGCCGTATCGCTAGGGGTGCCGTGCTGCAAAGCGGGGCTGAGATTAGACCCTTTGAACCTGACTGGGGTAATGCCCGCGCAGGGAAGCAGGATGGATGAGTCTTCTGGCTTTCTCTCAAGCTTCCAAGCGTTTCTGATAACAACGGGAAACCGCTACGCTATGAAGATCGCCGTTATCGGTGCTGGTGTCATGGGACTTGTAACTGCGCATCACTGCGCGTTGCGGGGTGGCAGCGTGACCGTTTATGAGCGGCGACCAGAGACGGGGCGGGGGTGCTCTTGGTATGCGGGTGGTATGCTGGCCGCGTGGTGCGAGATGGAAAGCGCCGAGCCCTTGATTGGCGAATTGGGCCTTGAATCGCTCAGCTATTGGAAGACGCATTTTTCGCATGTTGTTGAAAAGGGCACTTTGGTTATAGCACCGCCGCGTGATCTGCCGGACCTCAAGCGCTTTGCCGCGCGAACCCATGCCCATGAATGGCTTGGGCGTGATGCGGTTGCCGCGCTTGAACCTGATTTGGCGGAGCGGTTTGAGACGGCTTTGTTTTTTGCAAGCGAAGCGCATCTTGATCCGCGCGTTACGCTTGATGCGTTAAGGCAAAAATTGATTGCTGAGTATGGCGTAACCTTTGTGATGGATAGCGCTGTTTCGCCTGACGATATCAATGCTGATCATATCTTTGATTGCCGCGGATACGAGGCCCGTGACGTGTTGAAGGATTTGCGTGGTGTGAAAGGCGAGATGCTGATCTTGCGCACGAAAGAGGTGAACCTTTCGCGGCCTGTGCGTTTATTGCATCCGCGTATTCCGGTTTACATTGTTCCGCGGGCGGACCATCATTTTATGGTGGGTGCGACGATGATTGAGAGCGGGGACCGCACGCGGTTCTCGGCGCGCTCGATGGTTGAGCTTTTGAATGCGGCCTATGCGGTTCACCCGGCCTTTGGTGAAGCGGAGATCGTTGAAACGGGCACCGATGTGCGGCCTGCCTTTGCTGACAATTTGCCGCGCATCCGGCGGGATGGAAAAATCCTTCGTCTGAATGGTTTATACCGTCATGGCTATCTGGGTGCGCCTGCTTTGGCGCGGCGTGCGGCAGAGATTGTTTTTGAGGGTAAGTCTTTTCCGGAGGTTGAACGGTGAGGCTGATTGTTAATGGCAATGAAACCAATGTTTCAGCCGAAACCTTTGCCGAATTGCTCTTAGAGCTTGGCTATGAAGATATGCCCGTTGCAACGGCTGTAAACATGTCCGTTGTGCGAAAAAAGGACCGTGACATCGTTCGATTAAAAGAGGGCGATCGGGTTGAAATTCTAGTGCCGATGCAAGGGGGCTGAAGCGTGGATCCATTACAGTTTTATGGCGTAACGGTTGCTTCGCGTTTGTTGCTAGGCACGGCGCAATATCCATCGCCTGCGATATTAGCGGATGCGATTACACGCTCGGAAGCCGATATTCTCACCGTATCCTTGCGGCGTGAATCAACGGGTGGTTCCGGCGGGCGCGATTTTTGGAAATTGATCAGCGCGATGGGGAAAAAGATTTTACCGAATACGGCTGGATGTCATTCCGCCAAAGAAGCGATCACAACCGCTGAAATGGCGCGGGATGTGTTTGATACGCCGTGGATCAAACTCGAAGTGATTGGCAATGCGGATACTTTGCAGCCGGATGTGTTTGGTCTTGTTGAAGCCGCGCGTGAATTATGTGCGCAGGGCTTCCAAGTATTTCCCTATACAACGGATGATTTGATTGTTGCGGAAAAATTATTGAGCGTTGGCTGTGAAGTTTTGATGCCGTGGGGCGCGCCGATTGGCTCTGGCAAAGGGCTCAATAACCGCTTTGCCTTGAAAGCGATGCGCGCGCATTTTCCAAACGTGCCGCTTGTTGTCGATGCAGGCTTGGGTGTTCCCTCCCACGCGGCTGACGCAATGGAATTGGGATATGATGCGGTGCTGTTGAACACGGCGGTTGCCAAAGCGGGTGATCCGGCTGCTATGGCGGAAGGGTTTGCTCTGGCGGTTAAAGCGGGACGATTGGCTTATCGTGCGGGTGCGATGGAAGCGCGCGATATGGCGGTGCCATCGACACCCGTTTTTGGCCAACCTTTTGTGTAAAATATTGGAGTTTAAAATGCTGGATCGATTTTATTTGATTGTTGACTCTTCCCACTGGCTTGAACGCCTTTTGCCGCTTGGTGTTAAGACCGTGCAGCTTCGCATGAAAGACAAAAGCCATGCGGAATTGACGCATGAAATTATCATGTCGCGGACTTTGTGCGCGCAAAATGGCGCGACTTTGATCGTCAATGATTATTGGCAGATGGCGCTTGATGAAGGATGCGATTTTGTTCATCTCGGCCAAGAAGATATGGACACGGCCGATTTTAAAGCGTTGAAAGCGGGCGGCGTTAAGATTGGCCTATCCACACATACGCCGGAAGAGCTAGACCGTGCGCTTCAATTTGATCCTGATTATATCGCTTTGGGGCCGATTTATCCGACCGTTTTAAAGGATATGAAATTTCCGCCGCAAGGGTTGGAGCGCATTGGCGAATGGAAGCGGATCATCGGTGATATGCCGCTTGTTGCCATTGGTGGTTTGACGCCGGAACGCGCGAAGCTCGTCTTGCAAGCCGGTGCGGATAGCGCGTGTGTTGTAACCGATATCTTACGCAACGCCGATCCCGAAGCGCGGACGCGCGAGTGGATTGAAACACTGCACGTATAGCGGCGTTTTTATCTTAAGGGATCATGCTCGTTTCAAACACGTCATCGGCCGACGAGACGAGCTGCTGACAATTATTGGCATTCACATCGAGTTCGACTTCGTTTTTCGAAATCTCGATGCGGCGCCCCTGTTCAACGGCGCAATTTTGTCCGTTGATACGTGCCATGATCGAAAGCATTTCGCCTTTTTGCCTATGCGGTAAAAAGAAATAACCATCCTCATTGGTAACCGTTTTGATTACCCCAGAGGTTGAAGATGTCGCGCGGATTTTGACTTGTGCGAGTCCTGTCTGGCCCTCTTTCGTCACACGGCCAGCGACCAGTTTGCCGCCATCTTCTGCTTCGCCATTCGGGTTAGGGCGAAGGGCGCGTAAATTGGCCAGTTCAAGCACGGTGCCAGGCTTTGCATTCACAAGGGCGATACGAACGCTTTTGACTTTGCCGAGCGGTAAGGGTGGACGAGAAAATGCTTTGGCGGATGGATTAAGGTCCGGCCAATCCAAGGCTGCAACATCAAGCGTCTCATAGCGCCAATCATTTGAAATCGAAACGGGCGAGATATGCCATTGGCTAGAGGGAAGCATTTCAAGCTCCGGCGTATCCTGCTCATTGATCGAGACGATCTTACCGTCTTCCATCATCAGATCGACTTCAAGATTGCCGGCGGATGCGTTCCGCTTGGAGATCGAATGGTCCAGTTTTCTCAACGCCAGTTGAATGTGGCTTGTGTTCCAGAATTCGAGGCGGGAAGGCCGGAAAAGTAATTCAGCCCGTCCCGTATTATCGGCGGTGAGGGTTAGAATTTTCGAACCATCGGGATCATTGCCTTGTGCCTGACGTTCCTGTGCCTCGCCATTATCGATCGATACTTGGCCTTTTTCGAACAGGGCTACGTGATCAAGAACGGCCGAGGGTGAATTATCATCGACAAGCGTAATTGATGGTTTACCCGTTTCGTCAGCTGGATTGCGGGTAAACGCATGAAGTTCGGTTTCGCCGAGATAGACGCGTACCTTCGTCGGGTCGCTTACATAGAGGGTAAGGCCATGCAAATCGCGGCTGCCGGCGTGCGGATCGGGCATCATCTTGCCAGTGACACTATCAATCCAAGGCGAAATCTTTATGCGGTTATCTTTTTCATTGAACTCAATATGGCCAAGAATCGCATTGCGCATTTGCTGATAGCGGATCCATGTAGAGCCGGGTGGTGACCAAACGCGTTGGCTGTCTGGGACGGTGCCATCAAAATTATAAACGAGGTTTGAAAGGCGCTGCATCCATTTGCGAATAACGGGCGTTACGGGCTCTTCAGTGGTGTGCTGAAATCCGGAGCCACCGGAACCAAAATGCGTATACCAGAAATGGCGAATGGTATCGCCATTGTGGATCATTTCGACGCTCGAGGCGACCAGCATGGCGAGTGAATCACCTTGCGCGCTGTCGCACCTCAAACCGCAATAGAGATCTTTACGGTCCTCATAAGAAAGCGTTGGCACGAGATGTTCGAGGTCATTGGCAAAGGCATCCGGCGAACTCCGGTCAAAATTGCCCGTGGTTGAACGCGGCACGTTATAAAAGCCCGGATAGGTCGTGGTGAGTGGCGGCAGCGGCTTTTTAAAATCGCTTTTAAGCGGACCAAAATAATGGGAAGGGTCGGCAGGGAAGTAAGACCAAATGCCTTCTACACCAAGCGTTTTAAGAATATCGGCGTGAAAAGCATGGCTTGTTTCATCGGTCGCATGGGCTTCGCGCCGCACTACAACTGAGGCATCGTTGAAGATGGTACCCGGCGAGCGGGGCACTTCGTAATATTTTCCGGCTACACCAAAATCTTGCGCCAGCGTATTGCCGCCATGCGACGTCAGGAGAGCCGGGCGTAAATTCCAATCGGCTAAGATAGGCGCTTCAGCCATGACGGTTTGGCGGCTGAAATCATCGCGCTCAATGCGCATGATCGACACACCGCAGCCATTGCTGCATGAGGGTGCCGTTAGCGTGACATGATCCAATTGACCCGCATTCAACGCTAAATGGTCGAACGTGTCGCCTTCGGTTGGAATAATAAATTCAATGATCGCAAATTTGCTGTCTTTTTTGAGTTGAACGTCTCTGCCTTTAGCCACCTGATCGGGGCCATAAGTCAGCGTGCGCCCCGTGCTATCGGACAAGGTAACCGATAAATCCGCTGGTGGTTCGCCGTTTAAAAAGAGACGGACATTTTGGCGTTGTTCATTCGCGATGTCTGAATCGACGGAGGGTATCGGAATATTGGTTTGTTCGGATGCCAGTTGGATGGAAGGTTCATACACATTGCGCAATTGGAAGCTAGAATCTTCCTGCCAGCCATGAAACTGATCAATATTGCCGCGATGCCATTCACGAAGCAAAAGCGCATAGGCGGGAAGCCCGTCAACGCCAGTGGGAGTCCGGTTTAAGCGGCCTGGCCCCAAGAACATTGTGGAGAGGCGGTTACTACCATGCGGCCACAGCGAGTCCGTTACCGGCAAACCCAGTTCTTGATTAAAGACGCGATGGATAGCAGCGCCATGCCATGGCTTTAACTCGTCCGCATCGTCGCTGAAACTGACGACTTGGTGGAAGGGGTAGGGTAGTTCGCGCACCCGCGTAATATCGTCCGTGCTTGACGCAACGCCGCTGCCGATGACTGCGGCCATCGTTATCGATAATGCAGTTGCAACAAGCAACCGCCGAGGTGTTACACGTCTACTCAACTTAAAACCCCGGACAGGCACTAAAGCGGAATGAAGCATTAAACCGTCTAAACACGATACCGTCGACGATATTGGCACCGACGGCCCCGTCGCTCTGACAGCCAAAGATTACAATTTCGTGACGGGATTGCGTCAATTGCACGTTAGTCAACATGATTCCGCTCAGAGGCTCCAAACGGAGATGTTTGAAGGCCGCGTTTCCCGGGGCAATGCGCCTTTGACGTCCATGACAATCGGGTTGCCGGGCTTCAGGAGCTTTTGGATCAAGCCCCATCCGTCTTCCATATAGGATTTATGCGATACGGCTAAAATCACGGCGTCCGAAGGCTTGAGATCTTCGGTAGATACCAATTCGATGCCGAATTCGTGATGCACTTCTTCCGCCGAGGCCATCGGATCATGGGCTTGGACGGTAATGCCGAAATTTTTAAGTTCCGTAATGATATCAACCACTTTCGAGTTGCGAATATCGGGTACGTCTTCTTTGAAGGTCAGGCCAAGGACGGTTACAACCGGATTGGCGCGGCCATCGGCGAGTAATCTCCGGATGCATTCGCGCGCGACACGCGGGCCAACGGCGTCGTTGGTGCGACGGCCCGCCAGAATAACTTCCGGATGGCAACCTGCTTTTTCCGCGCGATAGGTGAGGTAATAGGGATCAACGCCAATGCAATGACCGCCGACCAGACCGGGACGGAACGGCAGGAAGTTCCACTTCGTTCCGGCAGCTGCGAGCACATCGAGCGTATTGACGCCAAGGGCTTGAAAGACTTCGGATAATTCGTTCATCAACGCGATGTTGAGATCGCGCTGGGTGTTTTCGATGACTTTTGCGGCTTCGGCCACTTTGATCGAAGGCGCTTTATGAATGCCCGCTTTGACCACCGAGCCATAAACAGCAGCCACGATTTCAAGCGTTTCAGGCGTTTGACCGGAGACGACTTTGGTAATGGTTTCAAAGCGATGGACATGATCGCCCGGATTAATCCGCTCTGGCGAATAGCCGACGGTGAAGTCCGTTCCGGCTTTCAGGCCCGAGACGCGCTCGAGCACGGGCACGCAATCTTCTTCTGTTGCGCCCGGATAGACGGTTGATTCATAGACGACGATATCGCCCTTTTTGAGCACATTGCCGACGGTCTCAGATGCTTTGAGCAAAGCGGTGAGATCGGGGCGGCGGGCTTCGTCGATTGGGGTCGGCACGGTAACGATAAAGAAATCGGCGGTCTTGAGCGTAGCGCGGTCATGCGTGAAGGTGAGCGTTGGGGTTTTCAGGCGGGCGCTTTCGACTTCCAAGGTGCGGTCATGGCCGTCTTTCAATTCCGCGATCCGGCGCTGGTCGATATCAAAGCCGATAACGGTTTCGCCAGCTGCCGCGAAGGATACGGCTACGGGGAGGCCTACATAGCCAAGTCCGATGACGGCGATTTTTCTGGTATGAGCCACGCTTTTAGTCTCCACTTTCTTAAACTCAGGCAGCCGTCTAGACGGCAAATTGCGGATCAGCAATCCTCAATTCGGCCATGTCGCGGTAAATTGCGGCAATTTCGGTACCGATTGCGGTTGATGAAAATAATTTTTCGACCCGACGACGCCCGTTCGCACCCAATTTGGCGCGAAGCGCGGGATCGCGGACGAGTGTTTCGATGGCGCTCGCTAGCGCCTTGGCATCATCGACGGGAACCAAAAGGCCGGTTTCGCCGTCAACAGCGACGTCGCGGCAGCCTGGAACATCGGTGGCGACCAGTGGGCGCCCCAAGCTTGCGGCTTCGAGCAACGCTTTGGGCAGGCCCTCGCGGCGGGACGGTAGCGCGGCAATGTGGCAGCGCGCCCAAAGTGCGGCGATATCCTCAATATGACCTAACCATTCGACGCCGGGTTGGCGGGCAAAGGCTTGCAATTCCTCGATTTTAATCGCCGAGCGGTTGGTGGGATCGTAATCACCAGCCAGCAAAAGCTGCGTGTTGAGGCCTTTTTTGCGCAATAGGGCTTGGGCTTCGACGAGCGGCCTGATGCCTTTATCCTCTAACATTCGGGCGGCGATGCCGATGGTAATCGGGCCTTCGGGCTCGGGAAGCGGCTTTAAAAGATCGGTATCGACGCCGGAGCCTGCCACCAGGCGGATGCTGTCGGACGGAACGCCAATGGATTGGAGGGCCGCCCGATCATCGGCGTTTTGCACCACAGTGATCGATGAACGGCGCGACAATAACGTGCGAAGGGCGATGACAAGGCCTGATTTGAGGAGTTTTCCTTTAAACCCCCGACCAATAAAGCCCGAACCCAAGCCCGCGATTGTATTGACGGTCGCGATACCAAGACCTGTTGCGGCGATTTGACCAAACATCACGGGAACGAGCGCGATATGGTGGACGATATCCGGCTTAAGGCTTTGATAAAGCAGTCGAATAGCCCAGATATCTTTGATGATGTCGAAGGGCGTGCGCTTGAGCTTTTCCCATGGCAGATCGTGAACGATGTAGCCCTCGCTGCGGATAGCCGCGCCAAAGCTTTTTACCCGCGTGCCGACATGTACCTCAAAGCCAGCCGATTTCGCCGCACGCGCCATGGGCAGGCGATGCGAGATGAAATAACGGTCATCGGTGACAAGAAAGAGCAGTTTAGGCAAGGCCATGCGGATTAAAGCTGTTCCAAAAGCAGGGGGCTAAGGGATTTCCCGAAGCTGTGCGGTTGCAATAGCTGAGCAATCCTGTCTGGCTGATGAACGGCAATCTATTTTCCGTCATTGCGAGCAATGACGGCGGTGTAACAAATCCCCTCACTGCCCCTGATTCAGCTTCAGTTCATCCGCGCCGTGCTTTTTGCGGCGTCTTAATTGGGCGATTCCGGCTCGTATTTGTCATCCGATGATGCTATCGGGGGCGGAATTGGCTGAATTTTTATAAAATGCGCGGCTATTTACTTTCTTCGAAGGATATTCCCTTGACGACTTATGCCCTTATTGGAGCTTCCGGTTACATCGCGCCACGCCATATGAAGGCGATCAAAGATACGGGCGGGGAGCTTGTTGTTGCTTATGATCCCAATGATTCCGTTGGTATTTTGGATAGCCATTTCCCGGATGCGCATTTTTTTACTGAATTTGAGCGGTTTGACCGCCATGTCGACAAGTTGCGGCGTCGGGGTGAGCGGCTCGATTATGTGTCGATTGCCTCGCCAAACTATCTCCATGATGCGCATTGCCGCTTTGCGTTGCGGGCTGGCGCTGATGCCATTTGCGAAAAGCCTTTGGTGCTCAACCCTTGGAATATTGACGGGTTGGAAGAGATCGAGGCCGATACGGGCAAGCGGATTTATTCGATTTTGCAGCTTCGTTTGCACCCCGCCATTATCGCGCTGCGCGATAAATTCGCCAATTCCACCAAGCGCCACAAGGTGGAGCTAACCTATTGCACCTCGCGTGGGCGCTGGTACCACGCATCCTGGAAGGGCGATGACTCGAAATCGGGCGGCGTTGCCACCAATATTGGCGTGCATTTCTTCGATATGCTCGGCTTTGTGTTCGGTGGCGTTAAATCCAACATCGCCCATTTGCGCTCGGATGAACGCGCAGCGGGCTTTTTGGAGTGCGAGCGCGCCGATGTGAGCTGGTTCTTGTCGGTGGATCGTAATGATCTGCCTGAAAGCGTGCAGGGCAAAAAGACGACCTATCGCTCGATTACGGTCGATGGCGAGGAAGTTGAGTTTTCCGAAGGCTTCACCGATTTGCACACGCGCTCTTACGAGGAAATTCTGGCGGGCCGTGGCTTTGGCTTGAAAGAGGTTCGCCCTTCGATTGAGATCGTTTCGACCTTCCGGCATCAGGAAATTGCCAAACGTTCAGGGATTGTTCATCCCTTCGCCGATAAAGCGTAATTTATGAGCGAAATGAGGGAAGATCCGCGCTTTCCCGGCGTCCTTATCCATATATCGAGCTATGTCGATGATGGGGCGGTGATCGGTCGCGGCACCAAGATTTGGCATTTCTGTCACATCCTTGCGGGGACGGTGATCGGCGAGAATTGCTCAATCGGCCAGAACGCGATGATCGGCCCGAAAGTGACGATCGGCAATGGCTGCAAGATCCAGAACAATGTCTCGCTCTATGAAGGCGTCGTGCTGGAGGATGATGTGTTTTGTGGCCCATCCTGCGTGTTCACCAATGTGATTAACCCGCGTGCGAATGTGAGCCGGAAATCTGAATTTAAAACGACGCCTGTCGGCAAGGGTGCAACGATTGGTGCCAATGCTACCATTGTTTGTGGCCATGAACTCGGCGACTATTGTCTGATTGGCGCAGGTGCCGTCGTCACAAAAAATGTACCTGATTATGCCTTGATGGTGGGTAACCCCGCACGGCGGATGGGCTGGATGAGCCGAACAGGCGACCGGTTGGGTGCTGATCTGAAATGCCCGGCAACGGGTGAAACCTATCATCTTAAGAATGACAACCAGCTGGTGCTGGCCGACTAGGAGCAAGACTCGTGGATATTAAAGGTAAGAAATTCGTTGTAATCGGTGGCGCGGGTCTGATTGGTTCGCATGCGGTGGATCAGCTCATCCAGCAGGATGTCGGCGAGATCGTCATCTATGATAATTTCGTGCGTGGCACGATGGAGAACCTTTCGGGCTCGTTGAAAGATCCGCGTGTGAAGATTTTCGAAGCCGGTGGCGATATCACCCATACCGATATTCTGGACGCAGCGCTGAAAGGCGCTGATGGTGTGTTTCAATTCGCGGCACTCTGGTTGCTGCAATGCCATGAATATCCCCGCACTGCGTTTGATGTGAATGTGAAGGGCATGTTCAACGTGCTCGATAGTTGCGTTCGTAATGGCGTGAAGCGTTTGGTGTGGTCGTCGTCTGCTTCCGTTTATGGCGATGCGGTAGAAGAGCCGATGATGGAAGACCATCCGTTCAACAACAAGAATTTTTATGGCGCGACGAAGATCTGCGGTGAGGCGATGGCCCGCGCCTATCACTTCCGTTATGGCCTCGATTATGTGGGCTTGCGCTATATGAACGTCTATGGCCCGCGTCAGGATTATCGCGGTGCTTATATCGCCGTTATCATGAAGATGCTTGACGCGATTGATCGCGGTGAAGGTCCAACGATCATGGGTGATGGCTCGGAAGCGTTCGACTTTGTAGCCGTTGAAGATTGCGCCCGCGCTAATCTTTGCGCGATGGGTTCAACCGCTACGGATCGTTTCTACAATGTCGGCACCGGCAAGCGTACTTCGCTGAAGGAAGTGGCTGAGATGCTGCTAAACCTCACGGGTTGCAACCAGCCAATTAATTATGCGCCACGCTCGGCTGCAACGCTTGTGCGCAACCGCGTTGGTTCTCCGGTTCGTGCATCGAAAGAAATCGGCTTTACGGCAGGGATTGATCTGGAAGAGGGCTTGCGCCGTCTGATCACTTGGCGCGAAGGCCATAAGAGTGAAGTTGCCGCGCGCCGCGCCAAATCTGCTGAATAAGGATCGCTTTCATCATGGCCATGGAAAAAAGAACCGTCCAGATCGCATTGCCTTCAATGGGCGAAGAAGAATGGCAGGCCGTGCGCGCCCCGATTGAATCGGGTTGGCTCACGCAAGGCCCGAAAGTGGCCGAGTTTGAAAAGCAATTTGCAGCACGCCACAATGTGCCGCATGCGCTTGCGACCACGAGCTGCACAACCGCTTTGCATCTCGCTTTAGCGGCTATGGATATCGGCCCCGGTGACGAGGTGATTGTGCCTTCGTTTACGTGGGTCGCAACGGCGAACGCGGTGCTCTATTGCAATGCTATTCCGGTGCTCTGCGATGTTGATCCGCGCACGAACAATATCGATCCAGCTTCTGTCGCTGAAAAGGTAACGGAACGCACGAAGGCGGTCATGCCTGTGCATCTGTTTGGTCTGTGCGCTGATATGGATGGTTTGCGCGCTGTTTTGCCAAAGCATGTGAAGATTGTCGAAGACGGTGCTTGTGCTGCAGGCGCATCGTATAAAGGCACACCAGCGGGCGCGTTGGGCGATGCAGCGTGTTTCTCCTTCCATCCGCGCAAGTCGATTACGACCGGCGAGGGCGGCATGATGACTACACCGCATGATGATGTCGCTGCCAAGGCGCAAGTGTTGCGTAACCATGGCGCATCCGTTTCGGAAGAAATGCGGCATCGTGGTGCGCAGCCTTATTTGCTGCCGGATTTTGACGAATTGGGCTTCAATTACCGCATGACGGATATTCAAGCCGCCATCGGCCTTGTGCAGATGACGAAGCTTGATCGCTTTATCGACGAGCGTGACATTGCCGCGCGTCGCTACCGCGAAGAGCTAGCGGATATCGAATGGCTCCGCCAGCCTGTTGTGCCCAATGATGTGCGCCATGCTTGGCAGGCTTATGTCACTTATGTTGATCCGAAGCTTGCGCCAATGCCGCGCAATGAGATCATGGCGAAGCTGCATGCGATGGGCGTTGCGACGCGTCCCGGGACGCATGCGATCCATATGCTTGGCTATTACCGTGACCGCTACAACATCAAGCCGGAAGATTTTCCGGGTGCCAAGGATTGCGAAAACAACACCATGGCCATTCCGCTGCATAACCGCATGAGCGCTGATGATTATTCTTATGTTATCGAGTGCATTCGCTCGATTGCGAAAGGTCATTGATCATGTCGCAGCCGCAATGGTTATCGGATTTACTGGGCGTTCAAGTTCCGGCAGAAGGCGCAAGTGCGACGGCGAATGGCCGCCAGATCACGACGGTCGCGGGCATTCCGCGCTCGGCTGAATTTGTGTCGGCGGCGCAAGAGCAAACACGCGAAACCTTCGGCTTTAAATGGGCGAAGCGCGACACGTTTGAAGGCTCGGTTGCTGAACATATGCGCACTTGGCTTGTGCAGAAATATGGCGATGTGCCATTTGCACCTTGGTTCAAAGAACATGGCGAGCATCCGATTATTTTGGATGCAGGCTGCGGTGCAGCGCTTTCCGGCATTGCGCTGTTCGGCCCCGTGATGGACCATGTGCATTATCTCGGCGTGGATGTTTCAACCACCGTTGATGTGGCGCAGCAACGGTTTAAGGAACGTGGCTGGTCGGCAGGGTTTATTCAGGCCGATTTGAACCAGATTCCCGTGCCTGAGCGTTCGGTTGATATCGTCTTTTCCGAAGGTGTTTTGCACCACACCGATAACACGTTCAACGCGCTTGCCGCTGTTACCAAGCATGTGAAAGTGGGCGGTCGTGTGGTGTTTTACGTGTACCGTAAAAAAGGTCCGGTGCGCGAGTTCACCGATGATTATATTCGCGATAAGTTACAAGTGATGACGCCTGAAGAAGGTTGGGCGGCGATGGAACCGCTCTCCGAGCTTGGTCGTATTTTGGGCGAGTTGAATATTGAAATCGATATCAAACGTCCGATCGATTTGCTTGAGATTCCGGCAGGTAAAATAAACCTGCAACGCTTCTTCTATTGGCATGTACTGAAGGCCTTTTATCGTCCTGAAATGTCGCTTGATGAAATGAACCACATCAATTTCGATTGGTTCGCACCGAAGAATGCACGTCGCCATACGGTGGAAGAAGTGCGCGGCTGGTGCAAGGAATTGAACCTCGAAATCGAGCACGAATTTGCGGAAGAAGCGGGCATCAGCATTATTGCGAAGCTAACGAAATAATACCTTCATTGCGAGTAGCGTAAGCGACGAAGCGATCCAGATCTTTTTCTGAGCCATCAGCTGGGGTGCTTCGCTATTCGCTCGCAATGGCGATCATAAAGCGAGAATAGAAAACCATGTGCGGCATAGCAGGCATCTATCATTTTGACGGAACGCCCGCGTCACCCGTGACGCTGAAGGCGATGACGGATGCGCTTCATCACCGTGGCCCTGATGGCGAAGGCCAGTTTACGGATGGCCCCGTTGCGCTTGGCCATCGTCGGCTATCGATCATTGATTTGTCCGATGCCGCGCATCAGCCAATGCCGTCAGCCGATGGTAAGCTCGTGCTCACTTATAATGGTGAGGTCTATAATTTTCAGGAACTACGCATCGATTTGGAAGCGAAGGGCCATTCCTTCCGCTCGCGCGGCGATAGCGAAGTGGTGGTCACCGCCTTTCGCGAGTGGGGCTTGGATGCCGTTTCGAAATTCAACGGTATGTTTTCCATTGCGCTTTGGGATCGTGCCAATAAACGCCTAACGCTGGCGCGAGATCGCTTCGGTGTGAAGCCGCTTTATTATTGGTATGACGGCAAGACATTGTTGTTCGGCTCCGAGATCAAAGCGTTCATGAAGTTTCCGGGCTTTAAGGCGAAGCTCGACCCGACGCATCTTGCCGAATACATGACGTTCCAGAATTTCATCTCCGATAACACGCTGTTTGCTGGCGTGAAGATGTTGCCTGCGGGATCGACGATTACGATTGAAGCGGGTATGAAAAGTCTGCCCGAGCCTGTGCGCTATTGGGATTTCCGCTTTGTTGAAGATGCGTCGATCACCGATCGCGCGGAAGCCGAGCAAGAAGTTGATCGGTTGTTTCAGCAAGCGGTAAGCCGTCAGCTGATCTCCGATGTGCCGATTGGTTCTTATCTCTCGGGCGGCATGGATTCAGGCTCGATTACCGCGATTGCAGCGCGGCAGCGGCCGATGTTGCATACGTTTACGGTTGGTTTTGATATGTCATCCGCCTCAGGCCTTGAGATGGCGTTTGATGAGCGCCGCGCCGCTGAGCGGATGTCGTATAAATTCAATACTGAGCATTATGAAATGGTGCTTAAAGCCGGCGATATGGAACGCTGCATGCGTTCACTCGTCTGGCATTTGGAAGAGCCGCGCGTTGGTCAATCCTATCCGAATTATTACGCGGCAAAACTCGCAAGCCGGTTTGGCAAAGTGGTGCTGTCGGGTGCGGGCGGTGACGAGCTTTTTGCAGGCTATCCATGGCGTTATTACCGTGCCGCGAGTGCGCAAAATTTTGATGATTATGTGGACCGCTATTACGAGAATTGGCAACGTTTGGTGCCTTCGGAATCCTATTCGGATTTGATTTCACCTTTAGGATCGGAAGGCCGTAACGCCGATCCGCGTGCGATTTTCCGCAATGTGTTTTCGCATCACGATGCGGAGCTAAAAACGCCGCAAGATTACATCAACCACTCGCTCTATTTTGAAGCCAAAACCTTCATGCATGGCTTGTTGGTGGTGGAAGACAAGCTCTCAATGGCGCAATCGCTTGAGAGCCGCGTGCCGTTTTTGGATAATGATTTGGTGGATTATGCAGGCCGTGTTCCTGTTACGATGAAGCTTGCCAATCTCGGCGAAGTTCTAAAACTTGACGAGAACACGCCGGGTTCGAAAACCGCGACCTATTTCGGCAAGACCAATGATGGCAAGTTGATCCTGCGTTCGGCGATGTCGAAATATATCCCCGAGGATGTCACGCAAGCGTTGAAGCAGGGCTTCTCGGCACCGGATGCAAGCTGGTTCCGTGGCGAGAGCATTGACTATGTCCGCCGGACATTGATGAACCCGAATGCAAAGCTTTGGAATTATCTGGATCGCACAACGGCGCAAACACTTATTCTCGATCATCTCGAAGGCCGTCAGAATCGTCGTTTGCTGATTTGGTCGCTCTTGTATCTTGAAGTGTGGCTGGACCTCTTTGAGGGATGAGCATGACCGATAAAGTTTCCGAACTCGGTGAATTGCTCAAAGCGCTGCATAACCGCCGCGACGAAGAACTACGCTCGACCTATAACCGCAGCCTGCCTTTTGCTGACGCGCAGTTTGACCGCTGGGAACGCGCAAAAGTATTAGGCTTTGGCGATAAGACGAGCATCTATGATTCCTCGGTTGTAATGGGGGATGTCAGTGTTGGTGCCAATAGTTGGATTGGTCCGTTTACGATGCTTGATGGCTCGGGTGGCGGGTTGACGATTGGCGATTTTGTTTCAATCTCAACAGGCGTGCATATCTACACGCATGACACAGTGCTTTGGGCCGTATCAGGTGGTGTGCAAGCGGCACGCAAGGGCGCAGTGTCGATTGGCTCAAATACCTATATTGGAGCGCAAGTGGTAATTATTGCTGGTGTGAGCATTGGCTCGCGCTGCGTGATTGCGGCCAATAGTTTGATCAATCGCGATGTGCCTGATGGTACGGTTATGGGTGGCACACCAGCGCGGCGTTTGGGCCGCGTGGAAGGCGAGGGCGCGGATGCACGCCTCGTTTATGATGGCAAGGATGCGCCACGATGAGTGAGGTGCAAGAAAAACCCCGCCGTTTGATGATGATCGGCTATAATACGGTCGACGAATTGATCCGCGATGGTAAGATTCGCTTCGATGATCCGGTTTCGCTTGAGCTGCAATTCAATTTGGGCCGTATGTTTGACGAAGTGATCTATGTGGTGCCGTTTGGCCGCGAAAATATAGAGCGCCGGATTGATGAAACAACGATCTATCGTGAATTGGCGTTTGACCGTTCGGAGCGTGGACTTAAGCTTGTTCTCAATGGTCTGAAACACATCGCCAAAGCGCGTGCCTTTATGGATGAGTGTGTTGCGCGCTTTAAACCCGATGTGGTTCAAACAATTGGTCCACATATTCCGGCGGCAATGGCTTTGTTATCACCGCTGACACGCGCTTTGCCGACCATATGTATGGTGGAAGCCTATTGGGAAGATATCTTACCGTTTCAGCAATATTTTCCGAAGTCGATAAAGACGATTTTGCCTTATTGGTATCGTATCGCATATCGTTTGTTTGATCGCTATACAGGTGCGCCTTCGCTTTCGCCGCCTTATTACATCTCCAAAGGAATGGATGAGGCACGCATCTCGCCATGGATTCAGCCTTTGGATTTACGCGAAGTGGAAGGGGCCGATGCGGCTGATGCTCCTGATGCGGTTAAGGCCGCGGCTTATCCGCGCATTGTAGTGCTTGGACGATTGCATCCGGAAAAACTGGCCGTTGATGCGTTTGATATTTTTGCTAAAGCGGTAGCAGGTGGATTATCGGGAAGTTTGATTTTTGTAGGCGACGGCCTTGATCGGCCGATCATTGAATCGCGGGCCAAAGAACTTGGACTGTCCGATCGTGTTGTGATTACCGGACTTGTTCCGCATAAACAGGCTATGTCGATTTTGAAGGCGTGTGATTTGTCGATTGCGCCGATGCAGGGTTCAGCATTGCTTGAGACGTTGGCGGCAGGTATTGCAACCGTGGCCTATGACCATGAGACGCATGCCGCGCTGATTACGAGTGGCGAGAACGGCGTATTGGTGCCCCATCGCGATGTTGATGCGGCAGCCGAAATTTTACGCCACTGGTTGGCGCATCCGGAAGAGGCAAAACACATCGCGCAAACAGCGAAGAGTCGGGTGGAAGAAAAATACAATGTGGAGGCCATGCGGGCGCTGCTGCTTCGGCCCTTTATCGATGCGTTTAATCTTCCGCGTTATAGAAATCGGCGAGCCACTCAACCGCGTCGCGTGATGGAGACGGCCTGATGTCGAAACGTCTCCTCTATGTCGATGTGAATGCGAGTTTTATCAACCCGACGCGCAATCTTTTGCCGGTTGCTTTGATGAAGGGATGTGATGTTCGTTTTTTTGGGCCGGGCCATGTGTCATCCGATGTACTGGCTATTGGTCTTCCGGCATTCATCGAAAAAAACGGGCCCTTTGATGCGATAGCGACCAATACTCTGGTGTTGTTTTCCGATAGTGTTGATCCATCGCGCTATGCTGCCAATGTTCGTGCAGCCTATGCCTATGATGGGCAACCGGAAGATTTGTTATTTTTACCGATCATCGCCAAGCAGTTTGCAGCCGTCAATTTGCCTCGTATTGCTGTGCTGCTGGAAAATGATTTTTATAATTGGACCGCACGTGAGCGGGACAAGATTGATGCGGCAGCTGATTTCTTTATCGGGTTTGGCGAAGAGTTCTGTCCCTTTATAGCCGATATGCCGGAGCTTCGGTTCGAGCGTTTTGCATCGATTACGACCGATATCTGGGCCGAGTTTTGTCGTAGTCAAAAGAGCCGGATTGCATCCTTGCCGCATTTTGTATCGGATGCCGAATTTTCCGTTTCGCCTTTGGTAAGCCGTCGTGATTTTTGGTCGGTTATGGGCGTACAATATCATGCACGCCAAGTGGCGCGCGACCATCTTGTAGCGAATGGTATTGCACCCATTGTCGATAGCAGGCTGCGCAAGCTTGTTTCGGTTTTGAAAAAGACGCGGCTGATGCGCGGCGAAAAGCGATTGGTGCAAAAGCTGCTCAATGCGGATTTTGGATCGCGCATTGCTCAAACGCGTTATTCCTTCACCTGTGGGTCGGGCCTTGCGATGCCCATCCGTAAATTTTTTGAAATTCCGTCAGCAGGTGCGGTCCTGGTATGCCGTCCGTTTCATGGCTTTGCCGAAGCCGGTTTTGTGGATGGCGTGAATTGCATCCTAGCTGAGCCGAATGAATTAATGGACGTGCACAACTCACTTATCGCAGATCCCGATCGCGCGCAGAACATTGCAAGCGCTGGCCAGCATTTGGTCATGGATCTTCATTCTCTTTCCGCGCGTGCCGATCATCTTGCCGCGATTATTGACGCCATCGCGGAGCAGCGGTTTGCGGGTAGTCAATGGGTTGACGGATCGCACCTGTTGCGTGCCTCCATCGAACGGAGTGTTGCGTGATGTTGCCTTCGCTTCTCCGCCTGTTCAGAGACGTTTATCGGGTTACGGGACGGAGATTGCCTTTATTGGTGATTTTAACCTTTTTAAATGCATTGCTTGACGGCGCAGCCGTTGCGGCACTTTTACCATTGCTAAAAGCGGTAGGTGGAACGCCTGGTGCGGGTGATGATCGGGTAACCCAATCCATCAATACGGCTTTGACATGGTTTGGATTCCCCGTGACAGCATCGGCCATAGCGGCTTTTGCGATTGGTCTTATGGCGTTTGGCGTTATTGTCTTTTTGGCGCAGGCCTATTTGGGAGCCAAGCTTCAAACCGAATATGTAGCGGCTTGGCAAAGACGTTTATTTGCCGGTTATTTCGGTTCGGAATTCGGATTTTTTCGTGAGCGTCGCGCAGGTGATTTGATTTCGGCGGGGATCACCGAACCTGTTCGCTTGGGTGGTGCGTTTTATCAAGCCAATCTCATTCTCTCCTCGGTATTATTCATCGGCGTACAAATTGCCGTTGCGCTCGTCATTGCACCTGTTGTCGTGGCGATGTTGTTTGGTGCAGGCACGTTTCTCTTCATCGTCTCTGTTGGCCTTGTTAGGCGTGGGCTAGTGGTCGGCGAAGAGATGACGGTTGTGAATGCCGATCTTCAATCGGATGCCGGTGAATTGGTGGCGGGGGCTAAATTCGTCAAAGCAACGGCGACTGAAGATCGCGCCGTTGACCGCCTTTCTCGTACCGTGATGCGGCTTCGTGATCTCACCTTTTCCAATGCGTTCGACGTGCAAATCGTGCGGGCGATTTTTGAATATGCCAGCGGCTTTGTCGTGATCCTGCTTCTCGTTGCAGGCCCAACCCTACTCGCTGTTGATGTGGGTACCGTTGTCGTAATTGTAGCGATGTTTATTCGCTTATTCCCGAAGGTGACAGGCTTGCGGCAATGCCAGCAATCGATCAGCCTTGTATTGCCTGCTTTTGATGCTGTGACGCTGATGGCGACCGAAGCCGAAGGCCGTGCTGAACGCTCATTGGCGGCTGAAGGCGCGGAGCGGCTTGGTGCAGGCCCTGCTTCAATCGCGCTGGAAAATGTTCATGTTGTGATTGGCGAGCGGACGATTCTCGATGGTATTGATCTGACCATCAAGGCGGGTGAATTTGTTGTACTGACAGGTCCAACAGGGGCGGGCAAGACAACTCTGCTGGATTGCATGTTGGGGCTTCGTCGCATTCAATCGGGTATGGTGCGGATTGATGGTCAAAATCTCAATACGCTTGCGGTGGCCGATTGGCGTCGTGGCGTTGGCTATCTTGGTCAAGACCCGATGCTGTTTCATGCATCGATTGAAGATAATCTGCGTTGGATACGACCGGACACAACAAGCGAAGCGATTGAAAAAGCTTTGCGCTTAGCTTCCGCTGATTTTGTGTATCGTTTGCCGGATGGGCTGAAGACCATTGTAGGTGATTCAGGCAGCAGACTTTCAGGCGGGGAGCGGCAGCGTATTGCGCTTGCGCGGGCGCTTTTAGGCGAGCCTCGTTTGCTGGTATTAGACGAGGCCACAAGCGCATTGGATGGTGCAACGGAAGCATCCGTTGTTGAAACCATCGCAAAGCTTAAAGGGCGCATGACCATTGTTTCGATCACGCATCGTCCGGCTTTGGTGGCGGTGGCGGATCGGATGATTGAAGTTCAACACGGTAAAGTGGCAACTGCACATGCCACTCCACAGGATACACAGGTGATCTAATGGCTAAGGCTGCAATTCCCTTTATTGACCTTGGTGCGCAACGGGCGCGGATTGGTGCGGCGATTGATGCAGGCCTGTTGCGTGTTGCACAGCACGGACAATATATATTAGGTCCCGAAGTCAAAACGCTTGAGGCTGATCTGGCGGCATTTTGTGGAGCGAAGGATTGTATTTCCGTCTCTAACGGAACGGTTGCTCTTGCGATGCCTTTGATGGCTAAAAATATCCGTCCAGGGGATGCCGTATTTTGCCCGAGCTTTACCTTTGCTGCCACCGCTGAAGTTGTAGCATGGCTTGGTGCGACGCCTGTTTTTGTGGATGTGTTGCCTGATACATTCAACATGAATCCGGCGAGCCTAGAACAAGCGATTGTTAAAGCTAAGGCCGATGGCTTGCGGCCGCAATGCGTGATCTCTGTTGATCTGTTTGGACAGCCTGCTGATTATGATGCGATTGAGCCGATTATCGCGCGCCATGGGTTGTGGCTGATGAGCGATGCTGCGCAAAGCTTTGGCGGCGCGTTTAAGAGCCGTAAAGTCGGCACGATTGGACATGTGACCGCGACAAGCTTTTTTCCATCCAAACCCTTGGGTTGTTATGGCGATGGCGGTGCGATTTTTACCGATGATCCCGAGATGGCGGCTGTGTTGCGTTCACTGCGTGTGCATGGGCAGGGAAGCGATAAATATGACAATGTGCGCATCGGTTTAAATGGCCGATTGGATACGTTGCAGGCTGCGGTGCTGATTGAGAAATTGAAAATTTTAGGTGATGAAGTTGTGGCCCGTGATCAGGTGGCGGAACGCTATTCGGCGCATCTTAAGGGCTTGGTGCCGACCCCTCGTATTCTTGCCGAATTGGTTTCTGCTTGGGCGCAATATACGGTTCTGGTGCCTGGTGCGGCGCGCGCCTCAATCATTTCGGCGATGAAAGAAGATGGCATTCCAACCATGGTCTATTATCCAAAGCAGCTTCATTTACAAACGGCCTATCGTCATTTTCCGCTGGCTGGGAATGGCTTGCCCGTGAGTGAGCGCTTGGCGCAGGAAGTGCTGAGCTTGCCGATGCATCCCTATCTCGACCATGTCACGCAAGACCGTGTGATCGAGAGCTTCACCAAGGCTTTGAAGGCGCACGCATGAGAATGATGCTCGCAACCCTCTGGCGGATATTTGCAACGTTATGCGCCTTTATGGTGATTGCCGCGCTTCTGATCGGTATCAATCTTGAACGGATTTTGATGGTTGATGGGCCTTTGACAAAGGCTGATCATGCAGTTGTTTTAGACGGCAACAATGCACGGCTGTTGCGGGCGAAAGAGTTGCTAGATCAAGGTCTCGTGAATGATATCTGGATCAGTAATGGCGAGCCTGCGCATCCCGATGAAATCGAACAGATTGTTGAATCCCTTGGATATCACGCTCCCGATCGCACCGAGATCAAGCGTCAGATTTTGGAACATCTGGGTGTGCCTGCCGATAAGCTTGTGTTTTTCGGCCATGGCAGTTTGACAACGCGGGATGAAGCCAAGGCCCTGCGGGAAAAAATTGGTGATCAAGCGCCAAGTTTTATTGTCGTGACGACCAATTATCATTCGCGCCGCGCGCAGGCGATTTTTCAAGCGGCTGTGCCGCAATCAATCGTTCAAGTGACATGCCAACAGGGCTGTGTAGCGCCCGCGCATTGGTGGAAAGATCCCGCCATTGCCGCGCAATTTGTACTTGAATTCGTCAAGCAGATTTATTTCAGACTGGGCATGGCTGCTGCCGGTTGAAAGACAGCATCAAAAGCGGCTGTCATCTTAGATTCTGTGTAAAGTTCTTCGACGCGCGTGCGATTGTTCAGCCCTATGGATTCGCGTTCTTGTGATGATAGCGAGAGCATCGTTGCCATTCGTCTCGCTAACAGATCCGGCGTTGCGATAAAGCGATCATCGTTTAAAACGACGCGACAATCTCCGACATCGGTTGCAATCGCGGGCAGGCCCACGGCCATGGCTTCGGCGAGAACATTCGGAAAGGATTCAGAACGCGATGGCATGACAAACATATCCATGGCGTTGAGAACATCCGGAATATCTTGGCGGGGTCCTAACAGATGAAGCCGCTCAGCAGGCAAACGGCTTTTTGCTAACAGTTCCTTGATCGATGGATCATCGGGCGTGACGTTTCGGCCAGCAATCATCAGATGTAGTTTTTCGGAAAGGGCCGCGGGAAGATCATCGCGCAACGCTTCAAAGGCTGTGAATAAATCGGGATAGCCCTTTTCAGGCACATTGCGACCGACCGCACCAATAACGATTATTGTATCGCTCAGAGCCAATTCAGCGCGGATTGCCGCACGTGCCGCGCGGTTGGGGGCATAGCGTTTGGTATCGACCGCGTTGGGGATGACGGCCCATGTTTTCGGGGACGTACGAAAGCCGATGGCACCGTGGGCTTGGCGCGAAGCTTCCGAATTTGAAACGATCTGCACCGATTGAAAATGCGACAAGATAGCGAGCACGCGTTGCGCTATCCAGCGGGCCGGTTTGTGTTTGAAGGTGACGAAAGGCAGGCTGCGAATATTCCATACAAGGCGGGGCCTATTGGGCAAGAAGGGACGGAGCAGGGCGGCCAATAGGCTCGGGTAATAAAGCCAAGCGGAAAGAACATCCGGACGTTGCTTTTTAATTTCTTGAACGAGGTGAGGCAAAGCGGTCAGCATGGATTTTACACCGCTGATGCCGATCGAATGCACGGGGATGCCAAGTGCCATAATATCAGCGCCCACCGACGGGCCCGGCTTGATGGCTTTAAGCGTTAATACCGAATGATGATCGGCCGCGGCCTCGGTTTGCGACAAATAACGCAGCAGCGTCATTTCGGCGCCACCAAAATCAGAAAGATCGATGACAAGGTGGAGGATTTTGGCTTTGTTCATCCGTAATTCAGGCTCGGCGGGCGAAAGGGGTGGTAGGCTTGGGTGAAGTAGTGGATCTTGCGAAGCAGTAAACTGTGATTTCGCTCCTGTTAACCCCTATTGATTGACGGAATGATACCACGACCATGTCGACCCGCTATGTGATCCGCTTTGACGATATTACGCCCGGAATGGCGTGGAGCAAATTCAAGCCGTTTGAAGCGGTGGCTGATGCGCTTCAATTGCCGTATCTGATTGGTGTTGTGCCAGAGTGTCGGGATCCATCTTTATCGGTCGAGCTGGAGCGCGCTGATTTTTGGCCGTGGTTGCGGGAGAGGGCCAGCAAAGGCTGGACGATCGCGCAGCATGGGTACACGCATCTTTATGCGACGAAAGAACGCGGACTGCTCGGCATTGGCAGCAAATCGGAATTGGCGGGACTGCCTTATGACGAGCAATTGGCAAAGCTTGCCGCTGGCAAAGAGATTTTATTGCGCGAAGGCGTTTGGCATGGCGTATTTATGGCACCATCTCATTCCTTTGATGCAAATACGTTGAAAGCGTTAAAGGCGCTGGATTTTTCGACCATCACCGATGGCTATGGTTTTTATGCCTATGATCTTCATGGGCTTGTCGCCTTACCGCAACTTTTGGCACGGCCTTTGGGCTTAGGATTTGGCGTTGAAACAATTTGCCTTCATGCAAATACGATGAGCGAGGATGCGATTCAGCGAATGGTTGATTTTATCAAGGCCCATCGCACCACGATTATCGGATTTGGCGAAGCGATTGCTATAGAGGCCCCGTCTGACATGGTGGAACGGATGTCGAGAGGGTTAAGCCAAGCGGCGTTACGCGCTTACCGTCTGGTGAGGGGTTAATCGCATGTGTGGTTTGGCAGGTTTTCTGGATCGCGATGTCGATCGCTCGGGCGAGGATGTGTTGCGTCGCATGGCGACACGGATCGCGCATCGCGGGCCTGATGATGATGGCGTTTGGCTTGATGCTGAAAACGGTATCGGCTTTTGTCAACGCAGGCTTGCGATTGTTGATTTATCCGCTGCAGGTCATCAGCCCATGGGCTCGCCCCGCGGGCGGTACCACTTCGTTTGGAATGGCGAGATTTATAATCATTTAGCGTTACGCCGTGTATTGGAATCGGAAGGCGAGGCGCCTGTGTGGCGCGGCCATTCGGACACGGAAACTTTGCTCGCGTGCTTTGAAAATTGGGGCGTTGTTGAAACGCTCAAGCAGACCGTCGGCATGTTCTCGATGGCACTGTGGGATGTGGAGGCGCAAACGCTGACGCTGGCGCGCGACCGCATGGGCGAGAAGCCGCTTTATTATGGCTGGTCGAATGGCGTGTTTCTCTTTGGCTCCGAGCTTAAAGCGTTAAAGGCGCATCCTAAATTTGCCTCCGATATAGATCACGAGGCTTTAGGAGATTTGTTGCGTCGGCAATATATTGCGGGATCAAAATCGATCTACCGCGGCATTTCAAAAGTGCCGCCCGGTTGTCTATTAACCGTATCGCTCAAAGACCGCGAGCCGGTGATCTCTTCTTACTGGTCGGTGGCGGATGCGGCGCTGCAGGGTCACGCGATGCCGTTTCGCGGCGGGGATCGTGAGGCGGTTAACGCGCTTGAGGGTTTGCTGTCGGACGCCATCGCGTTGCAGATGGTGGCTGATGTGCCGGTGGGCGCTTTTTTGTCCGGTGGAATTGATAGCTCCATCATCGTAGCGTTGATGCAACAACAGGCGTCACGGCCTATTCGCACCTTTACCATCGGCTTTGAGGATGACGCGTATAACGAGGCACCCTTTGCGGCGGATGTTGCGCGGCATCTTGGAACCGATCACACGGAAGTGCAGATTTCGCCGCGCGGTGCTTTGGACGTTATTCCGCTTTTGCCGCAGCTTTATGATGAGCCATTGGCCGATATTTCACAGGTGCCGACCTATCTCGTGTCGAAGCTTGCACGCTCTCAAGTAACAGTGTCGCTGTCAGGTGATGCCGGGGATGAATTGTTTGGTGGTTATAATACCTATGGGTTGGCGGAACGTTTCTTGCGGTTGAATAACACGCTGCCTTTGCCAGTCAGACAAATGCTGGGGATGGGGAGTGCGTTAGCCGCTCCTTTGGTGGGTGCGCTTGGGCAGAGTAAACTGTCGCGGCAATTGCAGTTGGCAGCTTCTGTTGTGGCGGCGCATGATGCGCAAGAAACAACCGAGCGGCTGTTGGGCCATTGGTCCGGCGAGAGAATTCCGGTTAGCGGTTTGAACGTAGCAAGCAAGCTTACGCATGATGCGTTTGATGGTCTCTCCTTGTCGGATCTCGAACGCATGATGGCGCGCGATATGGTGGGTTATTTACCCGATGATATTTTGGTGAAAGTTGATCGCGCCTCCATGGGCGTATCGCTTGAATCCCGTGTCCCGATGCTTGACCATCGCATCGTTGAATTTGCGTTGACACTGCCGATGCATCTGCGCCGTCGCGAAGGTATCGGCAAATGGATTTTGCGCGAGGTTCTCTATCGCCATGTGCCGAAGGCGATGGTGGAGCGGCCTAAGAAAGGCTTTGGCGTTCCGCTGGCGCAATGGCTACGCGGCCCCTTGCGCGATTGGGCGGAAGATTTGCTTGACCCTGTTTCACTCAAACAGGATGGCTTGTTTGAAGCAGCGCCAATTGCGCGCGCATGGCAGCAGCATTGCTCGGGTGCCAGTGATAGACACAATGATGTGTGGCCGGTGCTTGTCGCAACACAGTGGCTGCGGGCTCAATAAAGAGCTTATCGATCACCGTCATTGCGAGCGTAGGCGAAGCAACCCAGTTGATGGTTTTCGATCAGTTTCTGTGGGTCTATCGTGCTCTTGTAACTACCCGCTAACTGGGTTGCTTCGCGTTCGCTCGCAATGACGAAAAAGGTAGTTTAGTGATTACCGCGCCACTGCCTAAACCAGCTGATGAAACGGCCAACGCCGACATCCAGCGGCGTTGAGGGTTTGAAATCAACCGCTTCCATCAGCGCATCCACATCGGCATAGGTTTCTGGCACGTCGCCGATTTCGATGGGAGCCAAAATTTTCTTGGCTTCAATGCCCAAGGCCTTTTCCATCGTGCTGACGAGATCCATCAATTCGACGGGGCTGTTATTGCCGATATTGTAAACGCGCCATGGGGCTTTGCTCGTTCCTGGATCAGGCTTTGAACCATCCCAATCTGGGTTTGGTTCAGCGGTTTTAGGCACCAAGCGCGCAATCGATTCCACAATGTCATCGACATAGGTAAAATCGCGCCGCATTTTGCCGTGATTGAAAAGCGTGATCGGCTCGCCCTTTAAAATCGCATCGGCAAAAAGCCACATCGCCATATCGGGGCGTCCCCAAGGACCGTAGACGGTGAAGAAACGCAAACCCGTTGAAGGCAGGCCGAACATATGCGCGTAAGAATGCGCCATCAACTCATTGGCTTTTTTGGTGGCGGCATAAAGCGACAAGGGATGGTCGACATTGTCATGCACCGAGAAGGGCATTGCCGTGTTCGCGCCATAGACCGATGAAGACGACGCATAAACGAGATGCTGGATCGCGTTGTGGCGGCAGGCTTCGAGAATATTCAAAAAGCCTGTCAGGTTTGCATCCCCATAGGCTTTTGGATTTTTGAGCGAATAGCGCACCCCTGCTTGCGCCGCCAAATTGACGACATGGGTAAATTGGCCCGCTTTAAACGCCGCATCAACAGCATCGGAATCGGCCAGATCGCCTTCAATGAAGGTGAAGCGCGTTTCTTTGGCGAGCTCGGCCAGTCGCGCGTGTTTGAGCGTCACATCGTAATACGGGTTTAGATTATCAAAACCCGTGACGATATGGCCTTCCGCCAATAAACGGCGGGACACATGAAAGCCGATAAACCCGGCGGCGCCGGTAACGAGGATCTTTAACTGGGACATAACGGCCTTATAGGCGAAGGGTTTCTGTTTGCCAAAGCGAAAATACGTCTAACAGGCCTTGCCAAAACGGGAGATGAACCGTCAATTCGGTTCTAAGATAAATTCGCAATAGGATGCTTTAATGGCGCATATTACGGTGATTGGGGGCGGGATTATTGGCCGTTCATGGGCCGTGGTGTTCGCACGCGCGGGCGTAATGGTTCGTATTTTGTCCCGCCGGAAGGGCGCGCGAGCTTCGATTTTGGACGATGTCGTGGGGGCTGCGCAGCGTGCGCAGGCGATTAAGCCGGAGGTTACGGTCGAAGCGCTTCTTGCCCGGATCACGGTTCACGAGGATTTAGGCGAAGCCGTAAGTGATTCAGGTTTTGTGATGGAGGCGGTCGAAGAAGACCTTGCTGTCAAAGCCGCCTTGTTTCGCGAGCTCGATCATCATGCGCCGCCCGATGCGGTGATTGCGAGTTCAACCTCGAGTTTCGGCATCTCGCGGTTTGCGGGTGAGATTTTGGGAAGGCATCGCTGCATTGTGGCCCATCCCGCTGCGCCTCCGCATCTCATTCCGGTGGTTGAGATTGTGCCTGCGCCGTTTACCTCGCTTGAAACGGTCGAGATTGTCTATGAATTAATGCAAGCCATTGGCCAATCGCCCGTGATGGTGAAACGCGAGCAACCGGGCTTTGTGATGAACCGTTTGCAAGGCGCGTTGCTGACCGAAATGTTTCGCGTGATTGAAGACGGTTTGATGTCGCCGGAAGATATTGATCGGTTGATCAGCGACGGGTTTGGCTTACGCTGGGCGTTTCTTGGCCCGCTGGAAGGCATCGATTTAAACGCACCTGGCGGCATTGCCGATTATTTGAAACGCTATGGTTTCATGTTCAATGATTTGGCCAATGAGCGAGGGGCGACTGCGCCTGTTGTGACGCAGAAATTGGTAGGGTTGCTGCATGATTCCATGCGCTCCGCTTTGCCTGTCTCGGACTTGCCGCGTAAGCTAGCGTGGCGGGATGAGCGCATGGCGCAATTGCGGGCGTTGCGCGTGAAGCTCGGCCCGTTTGAAGCCGATACAGATGGGCATTAGACGGTTTGATCCTTGGTAAATTAGGTTTCTGTGATGTTTAAAGTTCTCTTTTCGCCCCTAGAGCTTGGAAGCGGTTTGTCTTTGCCTAACCGCATTGTCTCGACAGGCCATGATACGGTTATGGCGCATCATGGCCATGTGACGGATCGGTTGATCGCCTATCATGAAGCGCGCGCGAAAGGCGGCGTGGGTCTGATAATCGCGCAGGTCGCGGGCGTGCATCACACGGCACGCTATACGTCCCATATGTTGATGGCGGATGATGATTCTTGCATTGCGGGTTATCGCGCGCTGGCCGATCGCGTTCATGCTTATGGCACAAAAATTTTTGGTCAATTGTTTCATCCTGGCCGTGAAATTATGGAAACGGATGATGGCACAGCGCCTGTTGCCTATGCGCCGTCGGCTGTTCCCAATTCGCGCTTTCATGTGATGCCGGTTCCGCTTTCACAAGCGATGATTGACGAGATTATTGCAGGCTATGCGTCTTCAGCGCGTAGGCTTCAGGAAGCAGGACTGGATGGCTGTGAAATCGTTGCAAGCCACGGCTATTTGCCAGCGCAATTTTTAAATCCACATGTCAATCGGCGCGATGATTGCTATGGCGGAAGTCTTGAAAATCGAATGCGGTTTTTGTCCGAAGTCGCAGCTGCTATTCGTGCGGAAGTCGGTCAAAATTTTGTCGTGGGTTTACGCATTTCAGGTGATGAGCGCGATGCGGAAGCGATTGCGGCACAAGAAGTTTTAGATGTTTGTAAAGCGCTTGATGCCGAAGGACGCCTTGACTATTTCCATGTGATTGCGGGTAATTCCGCGTCGCTTTCGGGCGCCATCCATATTGTGCCTCCGATGTTTTACGAGACCGCCTATGTCGCGCCATTTGCGGCATTGGTAAAGGCGATTGTCACAAAGCCTGTGATCGTGACGGGACGGATTAATCAGCCACAGATTGCCGAAACGGTATTGGCCAATGGGCAGGCCGATTTATGTGGCATGACGCGCGCCTTAATTGCAGATCCTGACATGCCTAACAAAGCAAAGGCGGGCAAGGCCGATGATATCCGCGCATGCATTGCGTGTAATCAGGCGTGTATCGGGCATTTTCACAAAGGCTATCCGATCTCGTGCATTCAGTTTCCGGAAACAGGCCGTGAAACGACATTGGCCGCACGTAAGACTCCGGCACGCTCGCGTCAAAAACTATTTGTTGCGGGTGGTGGCCCTGCGGGGATGAAGGCTGCAGCGGTGCTTGCAGAACGGGGTCATGATGTCACGCTTTTTGAAAGCGCGCCCCAATTGGGTGGGCAGGCGCTGCTTGCGCAACTTTTGCCGGGACGGGCAGAGTTTGGCGGCATCGTTACTAATTTGACGCGTGAGATGGAAATAGCAGGCGTCACCATCAAGCGGAACACGCGGCTTGATCGGGAAACCGTTGAAAGCGAGCGGCCCGATGTGGTGATTGTTGCGACGGGTGCTTTGCCTCGACGCCCTGCTTTCGAGGGGATTGAAGACGCTCATACCGTTACCGCTTGGCAGGTCTTAAAGGGTGAAGCCAATGTGGGCGGGCGTGTGGTGATTGCTGAATGGAAACCGGACTGGATCGGTATGGGTGTTGCCGAAAAATTGGCGCGCGAGGGGCGGCATGTCAGGCTCTGTGTGGATGGCTTGATGGCGGGCCAAACGCTTCCCTTCTATGTGCGCGACGAGATGGTGGGTCGGTTACATAAACTTGGCGTTGAAATCATTCCCTATGCGCGTTTGTTTGGTGCGGATGAGAATACTGTCTATTTTCAACACGCAACATCGGGTGAAGCGATGATGATGGAGGAGGTCGATACGCTCGTCCTCTCGCAAGGCCATGAGCGTGTCAGTGATTTAGTCGACGCGCTTGAGGGGTATGGTGTTCCTGTTCACGTGATCGGCGATGCGTTAAGCCCGCGTAGCGCAGAAGAGGCCGTGCTCGACGGTCTCAAACTCGCAACGCTTGATGTTTTTGGATAGGTGTTAGGCTTGCGGATTACCGTAGAACAGCGTGACGACGTGTTCGCCTTGCGCGAAGAACAGCCAACGCTCGACCCATGCGGCGATGAGCATCGTGAAAAAAGCTGCAATCGATATGAGCGGAATAAAGGTAGCGAATAGCTCTAAGAGTCCGACGCAAAGCAACAAGACAAAGAATAATCCACGCAAGCGGCTCGCATGGCGGCGTGCTACAACGAAACCCATTTCGCGTTGGACGAAATTTTTGGTTGTGTGGGGCACTTCCCATTGGCGAACATTCGCGCCAAGGCCTGTTGCATTCGCCATTGTGTGATCGCGCGGCGCGGCATCAATCGCGTGCCAATAGAGAAATTTTAAAAGCGCTAATGTTACCAAAGCGATCAGGGCAACAGGGGCAATTGCGCCCGGAGCACGCGCAAATAGGGCTGATAAAGCCAGATGCAAGGAAGCGCCTGAAGCGAGTGCAAAAAACAAATAGACGGGTACCGTTAAAGGCTGATGCCATGCGCGAATAGTTTTGAGCGTGGCGTAAATTTTACCCGTTGTAAAAACGGTGATGAGCGATAGTCCCGATGTGATTAAACCAAGCGGAGCGATGGCATCGGGTGCCGAGTATAGACCGGACCATGTCATCCCAAAGGCGAGTGCGAAGGGATAGGTGACAACCGCCGCAACGCCTTCACGCGAGAGCCACGATGTTTTCCATTGCGAGAGGGCCCGCCATGCGCGTTCCGGATGACCGAGATGCATGGTCGAAGATAACAAGCCAATGGTTATGAGGCCGAGTGCTATGACCATCGAGGTGATAGCAAAACCGAGCGATGGTGATTGACCGACGGAGGATGCGGTTAAGCCTAAGAGCGCTAAGAGCCCATAGCCTGCGCCCGAGGCGGTTGTAAAAAGAATAACAGAATAAGCAGGATTCATCGGATCAGTTCCCGCTCAGCAATCGATCGGCTAATTTAAACAAACGGTCCATGGCTGAACCATCGCCTTTTGGCAGCGCTTCAATGCCTGCTTGCGGCGTGTCGCGCTTGGCACGAGGCGGCAAATATTTGTTGGTGGGTTTGTAGCCCATTTCAGGCAAGAGATCGAAGCCGCCACGCTCTTTGACAAGCTGCGAAACGGCCGAGTTTTCATCGCCTAAATCACCAAAGTGCCGCGCGCCCGTTGGGCAGGCTTTAACGCAGGCGGGTTGACGATCTTCGGGCTCGAAATTTTCATTGTAGATACGGTCGACGCATAGCGTGCATTTTTTCATCACGCCTTCTTGCACATCATATTCACGCGCGCCGTAAGGGCAGGCCCATGAGCAAAGTTTGCAGCCAATACAGGTGTCGGGATTGATGAGAACAATACCGTCTTCGGCGCGCTTATACGATGCACCTGTTGGGCAAACGGTGACGCAAGCGGGCGTTTCGCAATGCAGGCAAGAGCGCGGAAAGTGCACGTCGCGGCTGTCTTTGCCGTTGGTGTCTTCGACTTCATAGCCATGGATGCGGTTTAGCCATGGGCCATGCGGATCTGGTCCGCGTGTGTCTTCATCAGCGAGCGGTGCTGAATAGCCTTGCGTGTTCCACTCTTTGCAGGAGGTGGCGCATGCTTGGCAGCCGACGCAGGTATCGAGATCAATCACGAGGCCCAGTTTTTTGGCGGTGGTTTGAGGCAATGCGGGCATTGACCCACTCCATGGTTTTTGAGCGTCGGGAATTGCGGGCTGCTGATGTTTGATTGATCGGATGCTTTTTCGACACGCACGCGCAAATCATACCACGCGGCTTGGCCTGTGACAGGATCGCTGTTGGAGAAGCGATAGCCGCCGTCGCGTTCGGGTAGAAGCTCGGAGATCAAATGATTGAGCAAGAAGCCTTGCTTGGCTTCCGGCGCGTCTTTTTTAAGGCCCCATGTGCCGGAGCGTTTGCCGATGGCATTCCATGTCCAGACCGTATCGGGGTTTACGCCATTCATCAGTTTGGCTTGGCCTTTGATCTGGCCTTGATGCGAGGTGACAGTAACCCAATCGCCATCCGCGATACCAAGCTTTGCCGCGCGTTCTTTAGCGATATAAAGCCAGTTACGGCCAAGGATTTGACGGAGCCATGAATTTTGCGAGCCCCAAGCGTGATACATCGCCATCGGGCGTTGCGTGACGGCGTGCATGGGGAACGCAACTTCGTCTACCAAGTCCCCTTCAAAGGGCGGATACCAAAATGGGATAGGATCAAACGCTTCGATGATGCGCGCGCGGTGTCCATCGGGTGGTTGAATTGCGCCATGGCCTTCAGCCGCTAAACGGAATTTTTGCAAGGGTTCGCAATAGAGTTGATGGATAATCGGTTCCGGCTTTCCGATGAGACCAAAGCCCGTGGCCCATTCGAGATAGCCTTTGTTCACATGCTTGAAATATTTGTGCTCGTCCGGCAGCTCGTAGAACCAATGGCAGCCATTATCGATATAGGCTTGTAATTGGTTCGGGTTCGGTGCGCCTTTGCCCGATTGTGTGCCGTCAACGCCACGAAAGCCCGCCAGCGGCCCAACGCCGGGTGCACGTTCATGGTTGACGATGTAATCGGGATAGCCACCGGGATAACGGGCATTCCCTTCCGGCGTTGTCATACCCGGAAGTTTCAGGCGTGCGCCGATATCGAGCAGTACGGTTTGAAACGGCCGCACATCGCGCTCGGGCTCGACAACCGGTTGGCGAATGGAGTCGGCAGGGCCATCGGCTTCCGAAATCGGACGATCGAGCAGCGAGATACAATCCCAGCGTTCGAGATAGGTTGTATCGGGTAGGATAAGATCGGCGTAATGCACCATCTCGGAGGCGTAAGCATCGGAGTAGATGATTTTCGGAATGATGTAGTCGCCCGTCTTTTCATCTTTAGCTGTCAGATATTTGAGCGTATCGGGGATGTTCATCGCCGAATTCCAGCTCATATTCGCCATATACATAAACAAAACATCGATGCCGTATGGATCGCGTTTGGCGGCATTGGTGATCACCATATGCATCATGCCATGGGCAGCGATTGGTGCATCCCATGAATAGGCTTTGTCGATGCGCTGCGGTGTTCCATCGGCTGCGAGCAGCAAATCTTCGGGGCCAGTAACAAAGCCCAAAGGCGGGCCGGGCAATGGCTCATTGGGCCAGATTTGATCGGGCTTGCCGGTGGGCTTGATGTGCGGTGGTATCGGGCGCGGGAAGGGCGCTTTATAGCGGAAGCCACCCGGCGTATCGATGGTGCCGAGCATGATTTGTAGCAGATGAATGGCGCGGCAGGTTTGAAAGCCATTCGCATGGGCGGAGATACCGCGCATCGCGTGCATGGCGACGGGACGGCCAATCATTGTATCATGACGACGTCCGGTAAAATCCGTCCACGGCACATCGAGTGTTACGGTTTCTTTGAAGGCGACATGCGCGAGTTCAGCGGCAAGGCGGCGGATGGTATCGGCGGGCACGCCGCAACGCTCGGTGACGGCATCGGGCGCGTTTTCTGGTGCGAGATAGCGCTCGGCGATAAGCTGGAAAGAGGTCGCGACCTTGCGCCCATCGGGAAGCGTAAAGCGGCCCATCAGCGCGCGTGCGGCATCGTGATCGGATGTTGGAACGGGTGCTTTTTTATGGGCATCCCAAACAAGCGTTTCGCCATTTTCATTGCGTGCAAAAAGCCCGTGATCAGCCGCGCCTTTATTGTCGATGACGAGCCATGGCGAATTGGTATAGCGGTTCAAATAGTCGCCATCGATTTGCCCGGCGTTTAAAAGCTCATGGATGATGGCGCCGACGAAGAGACCGTCCGTGCCGGGGCGAACGCCAACCCATTCATCGGCAATCGCCGAATAGCCCGTTTTAATCGGGTTGACCGATACGAATTTCGCGCCGCGTTTTTTAAGCTTTCCAAGTCCTGCTTTAATGGGATTGGAGCCATGATCTTCGGCCACGCCAAAGAGCAGGAAATATTTGGTATGTTTCCAATCGGGCTCGCCGAATTCCCAAAAAGAGCCGCCAAAGGTGTAGAGGCCTGCGGCTGCCATATTGACCGAGCAGAAGCCGCCATGCGCTGCGTAATTCGGTGTACCGAATTGGGTGGCCCACCATCCCGTTAAGCCTTGGCTTTGATCGCGGCCTGTGAAGAAAGCGAGCTTTTTGGGGTCAGTCTTGCGGACATTGCCGAGCCATGAGGTGGCAGTTTGAAGCGCTTCTTCCCATTCGATTTCGCGAAACTCGCCGGAGCCGCGCTCACCAACGCGGATCAAGGGTTTTGAGAGACGACCGGGGGAGTAATGCTGCTTGATGCCTGCAGCACCTTTGCCGCAAATCACGCCTTTGTTGACGGGGTGATCGCGGTTGCCATCGATATAGGTGACGGTGCCATCTTTGAGATAGACTTTAATGCCACAGCGACACGCACACATATAGCATGTGGTGGTTTTAATCTCGTCCCATGTTTTAGGCGAAAGGGCGACAACAGGCTCAGAGGACATGATGGCCTCGTGTCTCGACGCGCAGGGATCGAGGCTGCTTCACTGGTTGGCTCCACCCATAAAATACAGAATCATTTGTATTTTATGGCATGCTGGACCCATCGCGGCATGGGGCCAACCGTATAACGAACTATGGACAGGTTGGTTACTCGCCCATGGCTTTTCCGGCGGGTCTGCGGGAATCATTGGCGCCATAGACAAATCCGGCCCGCATTTTTCCCGATAAAGCCATATCGGCGACTGTGGCGCTCGTATTGGCTTCTGGCTTTGGCTGACCGACCGCAATGGCTGCAACCGCGCCCCATTGGCCTTGCTCCGTCACCTTATAGCCCATGGCTTCAAGTTTGGCCTTGGTGTCAGGCGAGAAGCCGCGGGTTTCGACATAGATTTCATCGGGCAACCATTGGTGATGAAAACGCGGGGCATCGACCGCTTCTTGCAGCTCCATGCCGTAATCAACGAGGTTTAGAATAGTTTCGAGCGTGATGGTGATGATGCGTGCGCCGCCGGGCGAGCCTAACACCATCACAGGCTTGCCATCGCGGGTGAGGATGGTGGGCGACATTGAAGACAGCGGGCGTTTGCCAGGCGCGATGGCATTTTGCGGGCCTTGCACGAGGCCGAACAGATTGGGCTGGCCGGGACGCGTCGTGAAATCATCCATCTCATTGTTCAAGAAAAATCCGGTATCGCCCGCGATGACGCCCGCGCCAAAAAGACCATTGATGGTGTAGGTAACGGCAACCGCGTTGCCGTCTTGATCGATCACGGAATAATGCGTTGTCTCAGGCTTTTCATGCGGCTCGGTGCCGGGTTGGAGATCGCTCGATTTCATCGCCACATCAGGATTGATTTTGGCACGAATAGCAGCTGCGTATTCAGGCGATAATAGACGCTCAAGCGGGTTTTTGACAAAGTCGGGATCACCCAACAGCGTGTTGCGATCAAGATAGGCGTGACGCATCGCTTCGGTAATCAGATGAATACTTTGGGCTGAGCGAAAACCTAAAGATTTTAGATCATAGCCCGACAGGATGGTAAGGAGTTCGCACAAGGTTGTGCCGCCTGATGAGGGTGGTGGTGCAGAAAGAACGGTATAACCGCGATAGGTGCAGGAAAGCGGTTTCATTTCTTGCGCTTGATAGGACGCGAAATCAGCCTCGCTGATCAACCCGCCATTGCTGGCATTGGCATTGGCGACGGTGTGGGCGATCATGCCTTTGTAAAAGCCGTCTGTCCCTTTCTCCGCAATGGCTTCAAGCGTTTGCGCGAGATCGGTTTGGATGAGCTTATCTCCAGGCTCAAACGGTGTGCTATCCGGCCGAAGAAAAATTTTGGCGAGTGCTGGATCGGCTTTGAATTTCGCTGTTGCGACTTGGAGAATATCCGTGTCGCCGCGCGTTAAAACAAAGCCTTCTCGCGCAAGCTTAATCGCAGGCGCCATGACTTGCGCGCGGGGCAATTTGCCATAGTGATCATGCGCCAATTCAAGGCCTGCCACGGTGCCCGGAACGCCCGATGCGAGATAGCCGTTAAGGCTTGCGCCTTTCTTCAACGAGCCGTCTTTTTCGAGATACATATCGGCGCTGGCGAGCGCTGGTGCCTTTTCACGAAAATTGATAATATGATCGCTGCCATTGGCAAGATGAAGCGTCATAAAGCCGCCCCCGCCAATATTGCCGCAGCACGGATTGGTAACGGCCTCGGCATAGCCCATCGCAACGGCGGCATCGACTGCATTTCCGCCTGCTTTTAAAATATCGAGCCCGACTTCGGCAGCCAAATGTTGGGCCGAGACCACCATCTCATGCTTGGCTTCCAGCGCGGGGAGGGAGGCCGCTTTGAGCGGGTTTTGATGGAATGTGGCGAGGCTCATTAAGGCAATTAAAAGGATAAAACGGGCGGGTTTTGTCATCGGCATGTTGCCTTTCCTTCGGACGATCACATCGGCACGTTTCGGCAATCTATAGGAGAAAATGAGCTTAGCCCATGGGTGAATCTGGCCAATATGGGTTGAAATGGGGTGATATTTACAGACGGAACGATTCTATGATCTATTCCGTTAGGGCCGTTTCGGCCGCATAAAAACAACTAGACCGATCAGATGGGGAGTGAACATGACAAACGCAGCCTGGATTGAGCGCGCCCGCGCTGTCATGCCCGATGGTGGATTTGGTAATTTCGAACCCGCGACCTTTATCCGCGAAGGCCGCGGATCGCGTGTGTGGGATGAGGATGGCCGCGAATATGTCGACTACCTTATCGGGTCCGGTCCGATGTTGTTGGGCCATGGCCACGCGGAAGTTGTGGATGCGGTGGCCGAGCAAATGGCCAAGGGCATGACCTTCTTTGCCAATAACAGTGCCGGCATTGAATTGGCCGAGGAAATTTGTCGCAGCGTGGCGTGCGCCGAACAAGTGCGCTTTGTCTCATCGGGCGGCGAGGCTGATATGTATGCGATCCGTCTCGCCCGCGCATTTACTGGTCGATCAAAGATCCTCAAATTTGAAGGTGGCTATCACGGCATGTCGGCGGAAGCGCAGATGAGTCTCGCCCCGTCATCGCTTGTGAATTTTCCGCAAGCTGTGCCCGATAGTGCCGGTATTCCGGATGGTGTGCGCGGTGAGATGTTGATCGCGCCTTATAACGACATTGCCTATCTTGAGAGCCTGCTTACTGAGCATGGCAAAGACATTGCTGGCCTTATTATTGAACCGTTGCAGCGCATCATTCCGCCAGAGCCCGGCTTTTTGGAAGCGGTGCGGGCACTGTGCACGCGCTATGGCATTGTGTTGATTTTCGATGAGATCGTTACAGGCTTCCGTCTTGCTTATGGCGGCGCGCAAGAGCGCTATGGCGTAACGCCGGATGTGTGCACGATGGGTAAAATTATCGGCGGTGGTTTTGCGATCGCAGCCGTTGCGGGTCGCAAAGACATTATGCGGCATTTTGATAAGAATTCTGTAGGGCCTGATCAATGGCTGATGATGATCGGCACATTATCGGGCAATCCTGTCGGAGCGATTGCCGGTTTGAAAACCATGGAAGTGTTACGGCGCGAGGGCAATTATGATCGGCTTCGCGCCAATGGCGAGCGTTTGATTAGGATGTTCCGCAAGCATCTAGATGCTGCAGGCATTGCACATAAGATTGTAGGCGATTCTGTTCTGTTTGATATTTTGTTCACCGATCGCGAGGTGCGTAATTATCGCGATGTGGTGCAGGCGGATTTGCAAAAAAATATTCGCTTCAACGCCGCCTTGCGGGCCAATGGTGTCTTCAAGCCGATGGGCAAAGTGTATGTAAGTCTTGCCTTAACGGAAGAAGATTTTGGGCTGACCGATCACGCGATTGCCAAGGCCGCTGAGGCAATTGCTAGCCATTAAGGATGAAAGCAAGCGCGAAATAAGTTCGACGCGGGTTTGTCCATGGGTACAGAAGGCGGCTGAAGAGTAGCTTAGCCTGACCGCACTCTTTCGTCGGGGTTGGCAATCAATTAGGGCCTATTTTGCTCATATTCAGCTTAATTTCAGCGGCCTTTCTCAAAATTAATGCCGCCAGCAATCGCGCTGTTTCGATGCGTTGCGCTTCCAAATCCGTCAATTTTTCATAACTTTACTTATATTTTATGGGCCCAGATTGTGATAATCCCCAATGAATCGAGGGGTAATGCACAGTTATCCTTGCAAAATATATCGATTTCTCAGGTTTTCTTGTAATAAGTCGCATCGGCCGCATGAGGCGGTGATTCGTAAAGGAATAGATAAATGGCAGTGAAACCCGCAACCAAAGTCGCCGCAAAAGCAGCCCCAAAAGCAGCCGCCGCAAAGGTCGACGTCATTACCATCAAGCAAATCGCAGCAACGATTGCTGATAACCATGGTCTTACCAAGAAGCAGGCCAACGAGATTTTTGATGAATTCGTTGCAGCCACTGTAAAGGGTTTGAAAAAGGGCGCGAAGATCCGTTTGGCGGGTCTCGGCATCCTCCAGGTTAAGAAGCGCGCAGCCCGCATGGGTCGTAACCCAGCAACGGGCGAGTCCATCAAGATCAAGGCGAGCAAGAAGGTTGCCTTCCGCGTCGCTAAGGAACTCAAGGAAGCCGTCTAATTTAGATCGGTGTTTCCAGATCTAGAAGCAATTTAGGTATTGCGTTTGTTTTTAGATTCAGAAATAGGGCCGCGGGTTTACCGCGGCCCTTTTTTATCTTTCGATTTTTTATCCAACGATAGCGTCGAGCAATTTAGATGAGACGCCCTTTTGGCAAGGCTCAGGCAAATTCATCAAGAACAATGCGCGCTCTTTAGCGGCAGATGGGTTGGTGGGCCCGGCAGGACTCGAACCTGCAACCAGACCGTTATGAGCGGCCGGCTCTAACCATTGAGCTACAGGCCCGCCGTTCTCGTCGCGTGCGACGCATCCGTGCGGATCGCGCCTAGATAAACCGGAAGCGGGGTCCCCCGCAATGGCCTTGCGTCACGTTTATCGGGTTACGCGCAGGAGAGGTAAGAGGGCAAACGAAACGCCTATCGCAATGCCCGAGGCCAAGAAGGTCACGCCGTCGCCAGCGAGATCCCAGAGCAGGCCGCCCGCAACATTACCCAGAAGCATCGCTCCACCACTGGCCAGATTGAACAGGCCAAACGCGGTGCCGCGAAGGTCTGAGGGAGCTTCTGCAGCGATCATAGCTGCTAACAGGCCTTGGGTGAGGGCCATATGGAGCCCCCAAAGAATGAGCCCTAAGCCGCCCCAGCCGAGTGATGGTGCAAGCGCCAAAACGGCATCGGCCGCGATCAATGCGACGATGCCGATAGCCAGCAAGGTCTTTCGCGAGACGCGATCGGCCAGTTTGCCTGCAGGATAGGCAAACAGAGCGTAGATGATATTCATCGCAACGAGCACCAAGGGTGCATAGGCGGTGGCAAGGCCAAGATTGGCAACGCGTAATACCAGAAAAGCATCGGACACGCGCGCCAGAGACATAATGGCGCCGATGCCGAGCAAGACCCAATAGGCGCGAGGTAGAGCTGCGATAGAAGCCAAAGTGATTGGCGATTTTGCGGTGCCTTTTTCCGGTGCTTCGCGCTCGGGCACAAAGAAAAAGAGCGTGGCGACAGATAAAGCGGCGGGGATGACGGCAAGCCAGAAGACCAATCGAAAATCATCAAAGCTTGACATCATCACGCCAACGGCGATGAGCGGGCCGATAAAGGCACCTATGGTATCGAGCGACTGGCGCAAGCCATAGGCCTCGCCCAACCGCTCTTTAGGTGCGATATCGGCCACCAACGCGTCGCGCGGTGCGCCGCGAATGCCCTTGCCGATCCGGTCGATAAAGCGGGCTGTGATGATAAGTTCAAGCGACTGGGCCAGCGGAAACAGGGGTTTGGTAATAGCCGCCAAGCCATAGCCCAAGAGCGCAATCAGCTTTCGCTTGCCCGTTATGTCAGAAACGGCCCCGGAAAAGACTTTGACAATGAGTGCAGTTGCCTCGGCTATACCCTCGATCAAGCCAACCCCAATGGCGCCTGCGCCTAAGGTTCCCGTAATATAGAGCGGTAAAAGGCCGTGGATCATCTCGGAGGAGACATCCATGAAGAGGCTTGTTAAGCCCAAAGCCCAAATGGCGCGGGGGAGGGAACTGGCGCTGAATTTCATGAGGATGGCTTATGACACGACCAAAGGCTTAAGGGAATCCTTGCCCCCGCGCGTTCGCCCCGTTACATACGGGCCAACCCTAATTTTTCTTCTGTTTTTGGAGTTTCCACCCTATGGCGCGCCAATTTATCTATCACATGCAGGGACTGACCAAAACCTGGCCGGGTGGCAAGAAGGTTTTGGATAATATCCATCTTTCCTTCTATCCCGACGCTAAAATCGGTGTTTTGGGTGTTAACGGCTCGGGTAAATCGACCCTTCTCAAGATTATGGCCGGAATCGACAAGGAATTTGTCGGCGAAGGCTGGGTGGCCGATGG
>JAPJMW010000202.1 GCA_026461505.1 Beijerinckiaceae bacterium | reverse complement strand
TATTAATCCCGGGGTAAACGATGGCCGGCTCTTCTTCTAACCGCTTTTCTCTGATGCACTTTATTAATGATGTGCGTTCTGAGACGAAAAAGGTGACTTGGCCAACCCGCAAGGAAACGCTGGTGACCACAGCCATGGTGTTTGTCATGGTCATCGTGGCAAGCGCCTTTTTCTTGCTCTCGGATATGGTAATCCACTGGGCCGTTGGCCTCGTGCTTGGCTTCGGCCGCTAGGAATTTCGGATAATGGCCAATCGCTGGTATATCGTTCACGCTTATTCGAATTTTGAGAACAAGGTGGCGCAGTCGATCCGGGACCAAGCGGTCCAACGGAACCTCGCCGACAAGTTCGAAGAAGTCATGGTCCCGACCGAAAAGGTTGTGGAAGTGCGCCGCGGCCGCAAGGTCGACACGGAACGCAAGTTTTTCCCCGGTTACGTGCTGGTAAAGTGCGATTTGACCGATGATGTCTATCATTTGATCAAGAATACCCCGAAAGTGACGGGTTTTCTGGGGCAAGACAACAAGCCGATGCCGATTTCCGATCGTGAGGCGGAGCGCATCAAGGGGCAGGTGGCCGAGGGCGTTGATCGTCCAAAGCCGTCCGTCAGCTTCGAAGTGGGCGAAAATGTCCGCGTGGCCGATGGTCCTTTCGCCTCCTTCAGCGGCGTTGTCGAGGAAGTCGACGAGGCACGCGCCCGTCTGAAGGTCGCCGTGTCGATCTTTGGTCGCGCGACGCCGGTCGAATTGGAATATGGTCAGGTCGAAAAGGTCTGACGATAGAGGGGTAGGGCGGTTCGTCCCACCTTATAACCGTGTGGCAGGGAGTTTCTGAGGCTTTGCCGGCTTCAGGACAAAACCCAGACCACGCACCATAAACCGCCGGAGGCCCCTTAATGGGGTGCTGAGGGCAAAAAGGAGAATGGATAATGGCAAAGAAGATCGCGGGTTACGTGAAGCTTCAGGTTCCGGCAGGTGCCGCGAACCCGTCGCCTCCAATTGGTCCGGCGCTGGGTCAGCGCGGATTGAACATCATGGAATTCTGCAAGGCGTTTAACGCCAAGACAGCGCAGATGGAGAAGGGTACGCCGATTCCGGTGGTAATTACCGCCTATCAGGACCGCTCCTTCACCTTCGAGACCAAGCTTCCTCCGGTTTCCTTCTATCTCAAGAAGGCATCTGGCATCGCTAAGGGGCACACGACGACGGGTCGCGGCACGATCGGCAAGATCACCACCGCCCAGATCAATGAGATCGCCAAGGCAAAAATGCCTGATCTTAACTGCTCCACCGTCGAGGCTGCGGCCGCGATGATCACTGGTTCTGCCCGTTCCATGGGCCTTGAGATCGTAGGTTAATCGCCATGTCAAAATCAAAAAGAGTAGTGGCGGCTGCCGCCAATATTGAACGCACGAAGCTGTATTCGCTTGATGAGGCTGTGAAGCTCGTCAAGGAAAAGGCGACGGCCAAATTCGACGAAACCATTGAAGTTGCTATGAATTTAGGCGTTGACCCCCGCCACGCGGACCAGATGGTTCGTGGCGTGTGCATCCTGCCAAACGGCTCGGGTCGTACGCTTCGCGTCGGCGTGTTCGCCCGCGGTGCAAAGGCTGATGAAGCCAAAGCAGCAGGCGCAGACGTGATTGGCGCGGAAGATCTTGTCGAGATCGTCCAGGGCGGCAAGATCGACTTCGACCGTTGTATCGCAACGCCAGACATGATGCCGCTCGTTGGCCGCCTCGGTAAGGTGCTCGGCCCACGGGGCATGATGCCAAACCCGAAGGTTGGCACCGTGACCATGGACATTGCCGGCGCTGTTGCAGCTGCAAAAGGCGGTTCGGTCGAGTTCCGCGTTGAAAAGGCAGGTATCGTGCATGCCGGTATCGGCAAGGCCTCGTTCTCGGCTGAAAAGCTTTCCGAGAACATCAAGGCTTTCGTTGACTCGGTCGCCAAGGCCAAGCCAGCCGGCTCGAAGGGCACCTATCTGGAGCGCATCGCGATTTCTTCGTCGATGGGCCCAGGCGTGAAAGTGGATTTGTCGACCGTCACTGGCGCTTGATTTTCTTCTCCCTTTATCACATTCAACAGGCCCCGAAACAATTGCGGGGCCTGTTTCTTTTCGAGCTATACCAAGATGTCGGATGTCCCTTGCCAAAATTTTGGCATTTGGGGCTTGGCATTCGAAACGAACCGGTCTAAGGAGACCGTTCGATATGCGTGATATGCGTAATCCGTCAGGAAAGCGCAAAAACCCGCATGGCCTTAAAACCATGCGATCGATTGGCCGACAGGCAAGGGGGTAACTTCTTGTCCTTGTTGGCTATATCCTGTCCGAGACTGCAGGTGGACGCTTCAAGAGAGCAATCTTTCGAAGGGTTCTTAATTCGAATGGACCTGCATAGACGGAGAAAACCAGTTTCGGGGCAAGGATTTATCTCCTTTGCTCAAAATGGTTTGAACCAGCTACCGGGCGCCGGGCATCAGCCGGGCCTACCGGGGACAGACGCGTCGGAAGCGCCGATAGGCGAGTGGCTTACCACTCTATCTTATCGGCTTTGTGCAACCGGCGGGACATTTGTCCCCGCCAACCGGAGAGAGCCCCGTGGATAAAGCGGCAAAAACTGAGCTCGTCGGCACGTTGAACGGTATTTTCAATACCACCAGCGTCGTTGTCGTTGCTCATTATTCTGGTCTCACGGTCGCCCAAATGCAGGATCTGCGTAAGCAGATGGCTGCTGAAGGCGCCACTGTGAAGGTCACGAAAAACCGCCTGGCCAAAATTGCTCTCGAAGGCACGCAGATTGCTTCGGTTGGATTCCTTCTGAAGGGCCCAACATTGCTGGCTTACTCCAGTGATCCTGTTGCAGCTGCAAAGGTCGCCGTCAATTTCGCCAAGACCAACGACAAGCTCGTTATTCTCGGCGGCGCAATGGGCGCGACCTCTCTGAACGTTGACGGTGTCAAGGCGCTTGCCACGATGCCATCTCTCGACGAACTGCGCGCGAAGCTCGTTGGCCTCATCCAGGCTCCAGCGACCAAGATTGCTCAGCTCTCGACCGCGCCGGCTGCAAAGCTCGCACGGGTGTTCGGAGCCTATGCCAAGAGAGATGCGGCCTAAGGCCCATTACCCATAACAACTGGTTTAAACCTACATCTAAAAGGACACTAACATGGCCGATCTCAACAAGCTCGTTGACGAACTTTCGTCGTTGACCGTTCTCGAAGCCGCTGAACTTGCTAAGCTTCTCGAAGAGAAGTGGGGCGTTTCTGCTGCTGCCGCTGTTGCTGTTGCTGCAGCTCCTGCTGCTGGCGGTGGCGCTGCTGCCGCTGCTGAAGAACAGACCGAATTCACGGTTGTTCTCGCTTCAGTTGGCGACAAGAAGATTGAAGTGATTAAGGAAGTCCGTGCGATCACGGGTCTTGGCTTGAAAGAAGCAAAAGATCTCGTTGAAGCGGCTCCAAAGCCACTCAAGGAAGGCGTCTCGAAGGACGAAGCTGGCAAGATCAAGGAAACCCTTGAGAAGGTTGGCGCGAAGGTCGAGCTTAAGTGATCGGGCTTTTGGTGCTCAGCTTGTCCGCCATGCGGCGGTTTGTTCTGACCCAATAGCGTTGAAAAAAGCGGTCCCGGGGGGATTTTTCTCCCGGGACCGTGTCGTTGTCGACGAAAGCCTTTAAAGGGCCATCTTTGTCGGCTGTTAAGATGTATATCTTTTTGTCAGCGGAATTGGCCGCTGCCGGTCGCGACGAAAAGTCGGGCGCGGGGCAGGCGGAACTCCCTAGAAGCGAGGAACGAAATGGCTCAGACCTTCACCGGACGGAAGCGTGTGCGCAAGTTCTTCGGGCATATCCGCGAAGTAGCGGTTATGCCGAACCTCATCGAGGTTCAGAAGGCCTCCTATGACCAGTTTCTCCAGGTTGAGGAACCAGTAGGTGGCCGGATCGAGGACGGCCTTCAGGCAGTATTTAAGTCGGTATTCCCCATTGGTGATTTTTCCGGCGCCTCGCTTCTTGAATTTGTGAAGTATACGTTCGAGCCTCCGAAATATGACGTTGAAGAATGCCGTCAGCGGGGCATGACCTATGCTGCGCCGCTCAAGGTAACGCTTCGTCTCATCGTGTTTGATATTGACATCGACACTGGCGCGAAGTCGGTCAAGGACATCAAGGAACAGGACGTTTACATGGGCGATATGCCGCTCATGACGATGAACGGCACCTTTATCGTCAATGGCACCGAGCGCGTTATCGTTTCGCAGATGCATCGTTCGCCTGGCGTGTTCTTCGATCACGACAAGGGCAAGACCCATTCCTCGGGCAAGTTGCTGTTCGCCGCCCGTATCATTCCTTATCGCGGCTCATGGCTCGATATCGAATTCGATGCGAAGGATGTCGTCTACGCACGTATCGATCGCCGTCGTAAACTGCCAGTCACCACGCTGCTTTATGCGCTTGGTCTTGATGGCGAAACCATTCTTTCGACCTTCTACAACAATGTTGTCTATTCCCGCTCGAAGGACGCGTGGCGCGTGCCTTACAGTGCAGACCGCATGAAGGGCATGAAGGCTGCGACCGATTTGATCGACGCCGACACCGGACAGGTCGTTCTCGAAGCGGGCAAGAAATTGACCCAGCGTTCGGCCAAGATGATTGCCGAGAAGGGCACCAAGTTCCTCCTCGCGACCGATGAAGATCTGTATGGCCAATATATCGGCGAAGATTTAGTCGCGGTCGACACGGGTGAAATCTTTGCCGAAGCGGGCGAAGAGATCACGGATAAGATGTTGAAGATGCTTACCGATGCAGGCTTCACCGATGTTCCTGTGCTCGATATCGACCACGTCAATATCGGACCTTACATTCGCAACACGCTTGCGGTTGATAAGAACTCCTCGCGTGAAGAAGCGCTGTTCGACATTTACCGCGTCATGCGCCCAGGTGAGCCGCCAACGATTGATACGGCGGAGAACATGTTCCAGTCGTTGTTCTTCGATTCAGAGCGTTATGATCTCTCGGCGGTCGGCCGCGTGAAGATGAACATGCGTATGGATCTCGATGCACCAGATACGACGCGTATTCTGCGTCGCGAAGATATCGTTGCTGTTGTTCGTGCACTCGTTGAGTTGCGCGATG
>JAPJMW010000201.1 GCA_026461505.1 Beijerinckiaceae bacterium | reverse complement strand
ATGTATCAGTGGTAGCGGAGGGAGGCTACGGTCTATACAGCGTGTTTTGGATTAAGTTACCCAAAGAATAACTCCTCTAATAATAACCAATTGAATTATCTTAACAAAATTATCATCTAATCAGATCTCAAGGGGCGTCTCGTCCATTGATGGAAGCCAAGATTACCGCCAATATTCATCTGGTGGCGGGCCCCAATCATTAAGCACGCAACTATATACAGCGGTCTCATCAAATGGATAACGTGCTTCCATTTCAGGCGTAAGGGTTAGGCCAAGACCAGGTGCAGTCGGCTTAAGCAAACGGCCATCTACGATCTTGCCCTGATCGCCGATCATTTCCTCACCGAGCGGGAAATATAACATGGGGAACTCAACAAGCGTTCCACCAGCCGCAAAGGCTGCATGATAACTCGCCATGATAGCAGCCGCGCCACCCCAAGCATGCACAACTACCCCAGTATTGGTACGTTGTCCCGCTTCAAAAATATCCATCACCGCCGAAATACCACCTATAACCGATGCGTCTGGTTGGACCGTGTCATAAGCCCCCATCTCCATTCGCGTGATCATTTCTTTTGGCGTCGTGATAATTTCACCGCCATAAACCGGTACATCGATGCGCGAGCGCAACTCCTTGAAGCCTTCGGGCGCGTCGGGGCCTACTGCCTCTTCCAAAAAAATCATCCTATGAGGGGTTAGCCGATGGACAGCTTCCACAAAGCTCACAACATCCTCGACAGCTTGTGGCGGGTCGGCCAGATTTTGGCACATATCGACGCCAACTTTCACGCCATGTTTCGCCGATTCGTTTAACGCCCATGCTGTGCGATACAGATCGCGCTTCACGGAACGAATTTTATAAAGAGTGATACCCTTGGAATCGAGAAGCTCCAACTCACGCTGAAATTGCTCCTTCGCATCACAACAGCCGCCGCTGCCATAAATTGCAATACTTTCAACCTTCGCCCCGCCAAGAAGATCATAGACGGGCACACCCATGCTTTTGCCTTTAGCATCTTGAAGTGCGATTTCGAAAGCGCTGATAACATGGCGAGCTGCACCCTGTAGAGACCAGTAATCGCAAAGACTGCGCAGGCGTCTCACCGCACCACCAATGTCAAAACTATCGAATCCAATCATGTAGGGTTCGGCCAGATCGACAATTGATTTGAATACAAGCGGTGCGAATACCGCAAGATAGCCCTCCCCAATACCCGTTACTCCGTTGTCCAGCTTAATTTCCACCATGCCGATGGTACGCTTGGCTCCATTTGGAAAGCATTCCTTGATCTCCGGATCATCGGGATCAGCATAAGGAGAACTGAGAAGAACCGTCCTTATCTTGGCAATTTTAGGCATCAATATCCCCTCGCAAAATCAACAACAGCGTGCAATTTCTCGCCACGCTGGTAACGTCCAAAATTGTCAAGAAACCACTCTATCTTGCGATCAATTTCGTTACCGGTTCCACCGCCGCTATGCTGTGTTAAAATCAAATTTGGCGTTCGCCAAAATCGGTGTTCAACAGGCAATGGCTCGTCTCGGGTAACATCAATGACTGCCCCCATCAAAAGCCCGCCTTCAAGCGCATCAGCCAAGGCGTCATCATGAACAACCGATCCGCGCCCAAAATTCGCAAAGATTGAACCACGCTTCATATGGTTAAGCCGTCCCCGGTCAAATACACCCCGCGTTTCTGGCGTATCCGGAACTGTGCTGACAACAAGATCGGCCTGAGCCAAGGACTTATTCAGCGAAGCAGTCTCCCATCCGCGACCAAACCGCGTGATGCTACACCCAAAGGGCGCAATAAGGTCGGCAAAGCGGGCGTTGACGGCACCTTGGCCAAACAGGACAACATTTGCGCCATGCAGCGTTCGAAGAGAGGGACGAAGCAAATCTCCCTGCCAATCAGCAGCATGTTTCAAAAGCACCAATCGATCAATACCGCGATAAAATGCGAGAACGCCGGCCAAAATCGATTCTGCAACAGGATCCGAAAAAAAGCCAGACAGATTGGTTATGGTGAGACGATTGCCGAGCGTATTCCAATTGAGTGAAAGATACTCGCCAAAACCCACAGACTCGAGTTGAACCCAACATAACGATGGATGCGTTACAATCCACGATGAGGGTGGATTGCCGAAAACAATGTCGCTTTTCTCAAAATACGGTCTTGCTATATTTTCTGGAACGTTCTCATCGAAGTGATGAAGTTGAACTTTTCCTAAGCCGCGTTGGAGTCGGGCTTTTTGAACGTCCGAAAGGGTTAAGTTACAAAAGACATCCATCATGCCTGTATCCGCCTTACGGAAATATGCCATGGAATCAAAATACGCTCAGCAAGAGTGATGATTCCAAAGAGCACCAATCCAATTGCCGTCAAAAAGAATATTCCAGCAAACGCCAATTCAGGCCGCATATTGCCGGTCGTAATCTGGATATAAAAACCGAGACCCTGATCAGAACCGATGAATTCGGCAATAGCCGCACCGACGGTTGCGTTCAGTCCTGCATATTTAAATCCGACAAAGCATTGAGGAAGCGCTGCAGGCAACCTAATTTTTACAAATGTACGCCAGACGCCTGCACCCGTCGAACGACTAAAGCGCTGAAGCTCTTCGCTAAGAGAATTAAATGCAAGAATTGCATTGAGCACGATTGGGAAGAAGCATACCAAAAATACAATAATAACTTTTGGTAGTAACCCGAACCCAAGCCAAGAAATAAAAATCGGTGCAAAAGCAATCTTAGGAACCATCTCAATGGTAACGAAGAATGGATAAATGGTGCGCCTTAAGATCGACGAGAATGCAATAGCCAATCCCAAAGGCAAGGCTATTACAATTGCCACCATATAGCCTAAAATTGTCTCAAGCCCCGTAACATAAGTATAAGCGAACAGGCGCGGAAGATCGGCCCACGCTTTTGTCACGATCATCGACGGCGGCGTTAAAATGTAAAGCGGTACATTGAAAAAACCGATCGAAAATTCCCAGAAAAGGAAAAATCCAATAAAGAATGCTATAAACATCCATGATTGTGCCACCCACCCTATCAGGTGAGTCATGGCTCCCTTGCCATCAGATGACGCCATAGCCATGGAAAATCTCCTGAATCTCCCGAACATGGCGGATGAAGGCGGATGACCCTTTAACCTTCAGATCTCTCGGGAATGGTAAATCAATATCGATCACCGTCTCAACTTTACCGGGACGCGGCGTGATCACCGCAACCTTGGTGGATAGTTGAACAGCTTCTTCAATAGAGTGGGTAACAAATATGACGGTCGAGCGCGTTTGCATCCAGAGCTTTTGAAGATCAGCACGGATATGCTCGCGGGTCATAGCATCAAGCTTGCCCAAAGGCTCATCTAGCAGAACAATTTTTGGACGATGAACCATGGCTTGGCAAAAGGCGGCCCGTTGCTGCATACCGCCAGAAAGCTCGAAAGGGTATCGATCAGCAAAATCTGCGAGATGCACAGACTGCAATAGCGAACTGATATGCTCAGCGTGCTGCTCAACGGGAATACCACGCATTTCAAGCTGTAGTTCAATATTACCCCGAACGGTGCGCCATGGAACGAGCGTATTATCTTGAAACATGATCCCGATATCGGTCTGGGGTGCATGAACCTCTTTACCCGCGAGCCTAATGGTTCCTGCACTTGCTTCAAGCAATCCGGCGATCATCAACATCAAGGTTGATTTGCCGCATCCGGATGGACCAAGAAATGAAATAAATTCGCCCTCAGCAATATCAAGTGAAACGGGGCCAAAAGCGTGCACGGCCGACGAGCCTGCGCCATAGGTTTTAGTAACGCTTTTGAACTCGATAAGACCTTGCATAGGATCCCAACTTTCGTTGAAACAAAAATGGAAGGCGGTCACCCCGCCTTCCAATCTCGGGAATTGGACTGACTAGTTCAAGAATTCATTCGTATAGAAATTCTTGGCATCAGCCTTTGGATCAAGATCATTATATTTTTTCATCAAGGCAATCATGTCTTCCCAGTCTTCAGGGACATTCAGACCAACTTTTTTGTCTTTATTCCGGGCGGAAAACAGGACATCCAGCGTAACCTTAAGCACTTCTTTAGCTTGCGCCTTGCCCTGATCTTCATTCATCGTTCCGCCAACGATATCGCCCATGGAGTTTATCGCGGCATCTGGGTTCTTCAGCGTCTCGCCATAAGCCTTCATCGTAGCTTGAACGAAGCGTTTGACGAGATCGGCCTTATTCTTGACCATATCCTTTGTTGTCACGATGCAATAGCCAACCTGGTTTACACCGTAATCCGAATAAGGCATTCCGACAGGCTCCTTACCGCCAGCGGCCTTGATCTCGGCAGGCTTATCGTCAAGACCACCAAGCATTCCGACCGAATCACCTGCTCCTTGCAGATAGGACGAAACCAACGCACCATCAGCGACATTAACGAGTGTAACGTCGGCGTCTGTCAGCCCTGCATTCTTCAGGACAATCGGGAAGAAGGTATTCACACCAGCATTTGCAGTTGTAAGAATTTTTTTACCTTTCAGATCCTTAACCGATTTGATGCCCGTCTCAGGCCTGACCAGAACCGCCTCTGTCCCCATCGCGTCGATAACGCCAACAGAAATCAGAGGGGCGCCCTGTGAAGCGAGCTTTGTCATTGAACCACAGGACCCATAGGAAAACTGGCTGTCACCATTAACAACAAGCCGATGAGCAGAACCCGAACCGTTCCCTGAACGGATATCAAGATTGATTCCTGCAGCCTTATAGATGCCCTTATCTTTGCCATAAGCAAAGCCAGCATGCGATCCATAATACATCCAGTTAAGACGCAACCGAACATCATCGTCGGCAAATGCTGAAGTAGCAGTTATAACAGTAGCCATGATGGCTGCTGATCCGATTAATCGACCCCATACTTTCATCGTCACCCTCCCCTCGCCATTGGTTGGTGGCCATTCGCCACCAGATTGAGCTCAAAATCCCCTTGGCTAGCCTTTGGGCTCTTGAGCAAACTTAATTGGTCAACCCGACATCGTCAGTCTCGCTTGAACATCGTCATTTGACCCGTGGCGCACCTATTTCTTGAAGCATGGATCTAGTGCGGTCACGGTAAAGATCACGGATATCTCGCGTCGGCGGGCGACACCGGCTTGATGGCAAGCCAACAAGCTCCATACAAAGCTTGTCGAGGTAACCATCACCACTCGTGTAGTTTTTCTCGATATCGACCCACAATTTATAGAAAGGCATGGCTTCTTTGACCAACATACGCGCAATCTCAGGATAATTTTTCCCGCGTACTTCATTTACGAGCTTGATTCCCCATTCGGGCCAAAAATTGCAATTATGAACTTCAAAAGCACGCGCGCCTAAGGCCGGCATTGCGCTATGGGCAAAATAGAGATTGTTATCGATGATGGTGAAGCGATCGGAAAAATGAGAGACAACGTCTTCAAATTCCATTGCATCCGTTCGCGGTGTTGCCCATTTCAGGCCGATGATATTTGGAATTTCAGCCAAACGCTCAATCATGCCGAAGGAGAGATTCTGGCTTGTCCAAAAGGTATTATAGATGATGAGGCCTAATTCTGGTTCAGCCTCTGCCGCGGCACGGATATAGGCTTCAAAATCACCCTCCGTATGAGTAAAATAAAATGGGCAGGATACCTGGATAAAGGTTGCCCCGAGCCGTTTGGCCGCCTTTGCGAGCCGCACCAGCTCCATAGTGCTCGTCGTTTGCGCACCCATGGCAACAGGCACTCGACCCTTGACTTCATCAACAACGATAGAAGCGACACACACGCGCTCATCAAATGTCAT
>JAPJMW010000200.1 GCA_026461505.1 Beijerinckiaceae bacterium | reverse complement strand
GTTCTTTTTCCTACCATCCATGACGGCGTAAAGGGATTGGCTTTTATCGAGGCAGCTATCGCCTCATCGGCAAAAGCCGGACGATGGACAAAGGTATAACGGAAATTAGATAGTTCGGCAAAGGAAGAGAGGCACAAAAGCCTTAGAAGGAAAAATAGTGTTACACCATCAAACGCAATCCGAAAACTTTGTGAAATGGTTTTGCCACGTTAAGGCTGGCTACACGACTTTTTATTCGGCATCATGTTTCAATCATAACATTTCTATTCAGCTAAACAAATGCGGAAAATTGCCTCATATCTTTTAATAAAACAACGGCTTCTAAACCAATTTGCTGAGCAAATATATCTTCGATTTGGCTCTTTAAGCGATAGGTTGGGCTAATATCCTTGTCCATGTTAATCAATTGTCTATGCTCGAGCGCTTCGAGATATAAATTATATTTTAGGTCAATTTGATCAAGTTGCTCATGGCTAAACTTAGGATCTTTTATTAAACGCCGATACCATTGCCTCATTAAATTGGAATATATTATTTGATCCGCCGGCGTGATGATGTTTTGTTGCGCATTAAGAATTAATTAATCTAATTTTCTTTCACGATTTAAAATCAATTGATTTAATTTTAAATCAATGATCGAGCCTAAAAAATTATTATGGGAGCTTTTATTATATAAAAACCTCCAAACAAGTGCGGTTAAAAAAACTAAAAGAATTATTTCATTCAGCTGGATCGACTTTAAAATAGGCAAAGTTATGAATTGTTCCATCTAGATCGTTACTCTAATTCTACATTGATACAATGAAGTTTAACCCGCTTCATTTTTCCTTAGACCAGCCAATTAAATAGGTCATTCATTTAAACTAAATACTGATGGCCAATTTCTACCGATTGATCGATTGGTATTTGAAAGTAATCAGCAGCGTTGGAACTAAGTCGCGTTAAATTTACAAAATAATTATCTTGCCATCTCGGAAGCTCACTACTATGTGCGGCTTTAATTCTTCTGCGCGATAGTACGTATGACGTTTTTATATCACTGAAATGAACGCCAGCAATATCAAGATAACTCAATGCCAGCGGAACATTGGGGTCTTCCATAAATCCGAATGTAACTACGGCTTTGCTAAAATGATCGTTTAATCGTTGGAACTGTACCCTCTCAGCGTCGGGTACATTTGGAAGTTCAGAAGTCAGAACCGTTAAAAAAACATTCTGTTCATGTATCGCGCCAAAATGTTTAACGACGTGTAACAAAGCGGTTGGCGCTAACTCAGCATTACTGGTTAGATATACGGCCGTGCCTTTAGTCATTTTTAATTCACTTTTCATTGTAGACGCAATGAAAGTATCGATTGGTGTATCCTCGGCTCTAATTTTTTCACCCAGCACTTTAGTCCCTCTCATCCACGTCCACATGGTCACGCAGAGCAGAGTAGCTAAGCCCAATGGTAGGTAACCTCCCTCAAGCACTTTACTGAGATTGGCAGATAAAAAGACAAATTCGAGCAAGAAGAATGGTATCAGCATCAAAGTAGTTGCGACTGTTGATAGCTTCCAATATTTATTAATCACAATAAACATTAGACTAGTCGTAACCAGTTCGGTTCCTGTGACAGCTACCCCATAAGCGGCCGCTAAATTATCAGAGGATCGGAAAGCGAGTACTAAAAATAACACGCCAGATAGAATTAGATAGTTTATCTGCGGAAGATAAATTTGACCCTGATTGGTAGCTGATGTTTGTCGTACTACTAATCTCGGCAATAGTCGCAATTGAATGGCTTGCCGGAATAAAGAAAAAGCTCCCGTAATGGTTGCTTGGCTAGCAATGATCGTTGCCATCGTAGCAAGTAGGACAACTGGAAGGGTTGCCCATTCCGGAAAGAGTAGAAAGAACGGATCTGTAGCGGTATCGGGATTGGCTAAAAGCATTGCCCCTTGTCCGATATAATTTAGCCCCAGACATGGAAAGACCAATCCAATCCAAGCTGTTTGAATTGGACCGCGCCGAAAGTGACCCAAGTCCGCATAGAGTGCCTCGCCACCTGTTACGGCAAGAAAAACGGATCCTAGCACTAAAATGCCAAGCGCACCTTTATGCCATAGAAAAGTTGCGGCATAAGCTGGATTTAAAGCCCACAAAATCTTTGGGCTATCTGCAAGATGCGAAATACCACCAAGTGCCAGAGTTAAAAACCAGATGATCATAATAGGCCCAAATAACTGGCCAACTTTTGCTGTTCCTTTGCTTTGAAGCACGAACAATGCAATGATAATTACGACGGTGAGGGGTAATACATAATTGCTAAATTGCGGTGAAACAAACTTAAGGCCCTCAACCGCGGAAAGGACCGATATCGCAGGAGTAATAACGGCATCACCCGCAAATAGTGATGCTCCCAAAACACCTAAGATAAAGACGGAGAAGGTTTGTCGACCAATTGCTCTTTGAGCGAGTGCCATCAAAGAAAGCGTTCCGCCTTCGCCATTATTGTCCGCTCTTAAAATCAAACATACGTATTTTATCGTTACGCTGATCGTCAGTGTCCATAGGATCAATGACAAAATTCCAATTACGTTTTCTTCAAATCCAATATCACCGCCGGTCGCAGAAGCGATCGCAGTCCTAAAGACATAAAGCGGACTCGTTCCTATGTCGCCATAGACAACGCCTAGTGAACCGACAACCAGCCCCCAAAATGCCATAACACCGGAGCTATGATGATGGCCTGAACTTGAGTGATTTGTTGTATTTGCTTTACCAGAAGAAGATGAAACTCGAATATCATTCATAACAAACACTCACTTGGTACGCTGTAATTTACTTCAGCAAATACGCTCTACTACTTAAATGCATAGCACAAACATTATTTTGCCACAATTGAGCAAACATGCGTCCATTTTTTCGCATCAATCATTCATTTGGCCTGATGACGAATTACAATTATTTTGAAAATAACGACCAAATCTGTTTAATTTCGTATTTTTTGCGGCTTTATTTAAGAAAATTGGACGTCTATTCACGAAAAGGCTCAATACTATGATGATATTTTGACAAACAATAGTGTACGACGATAGCTAAAACTATCGCCGGAGAACGCGAAAGTGACGTGCTGCTGTTCCAGGTCAACGGCACAATCGGCCGCAGTTAGGTAATTGCGGTAAACAATAGGATCGCTCCTATTATGCGGATACAGAGCTGCAATGTAGCGATAAACATGATTAGCTTCAACGAGTTGTTAGGACCTAAACATGACGTGCCCGTGTTCGCGTTGCCTGATAGCATGACCTCCGATACTATACTAAACAGAGAAAATCTCAGGAAAGCTGAAACCCGCAGCCTGATAATACGTGTGGCGACCACGTGAGACGGCTTTGCTATGCTGATATGACAATAAACTATTGATAAATATCATTTTCTTGTCGGAAAAGAGAAGATGCGATCTATTCAGCTCCTTACATATTGAGTAACCTACAGTTAGAAAGAAAATCTCTTTAATTATTGAAATATATAACTAATTTTCTAAAATTGTCATGTTAGTTCGCTTAATCGTTTATGCTCCCTAAACGTTATCCGTTCGCAGATATGCGGATACGCCATCTTAGTTATAACAAAATTACTCGTAAACTTTTGAAACTGTAACCCGAACAAATGAAATAATGAGCGTTATTAGACATATCACGCGATCCGCTGTTAGGGTTCGGATAATGTATCAATGCTTCAATGGGGGAAGCTCGAGATGAAGTCGTCCAATCGCGATCCACGCACGCTTGCTGTTCATGCGGGGCTAGAACCCGATCCGGTGACGGGAGCGATTTCGCCAAACATCACGACGGCTACTAATTTTACCTTTCAACCCAAAGACGTTGCATTTTCGGCGAATTTGAATCCAGATATGACCGCACTGCCCTATTTCTATTCGCGGTGGACGAATCCGACCGTACGCCAACTTGAGCAGCGCGTTGCTGCACTCGAAGGGGCGGAAGACGGGATTGCCACGGCGAGTGGCATGGCGGCATCAACGGCGATCTTATTCGGTGTTTTAAAAGTTGGTGATCACGTTATCATAAGCGACGTGTGTTATCCGGGCGTGCGTGAATTGGTGAGCGAGGTGCTTGTTGATCTAGGCATTCAATCCAGTGCGATCAATTTATCCAATCTAGCCAATGTTCGCGCAGCAATGCGCCCTAATACCAAGCTTATCCACGCCGAGACACCCTGCAATCCACTGATGCGGTTAACCGATATTGCGGCACTTTCCACCATAGCTCATCAGGGCGGCGCGCTGTTGTCGGTTGATTCAACAATTGCCACGCCGGTAGCAACGCAGCCGCTTGCACTTGGCGCCGACCTCGTTATGCATTCGCTAACAAAATTTATGAATGGTCATGGCGATGTACTAGGCGGTATTCTGGTCGGCAAAAAAGAGCTGATAGAACCTATCCGCGCTCGTATCGCGGTTCGTCTCGGCGCCTCGCTGGCCGCGCAAAGCGCATGGTTGATTTTGCGTGGCATTGATACACTTTACCCTCGCATGACGATGATTGAAACTAGTGCTCTAACCGTCGCTCAAGGCCTTGAGCGACATAAAGCGGTGTCACGGGTTATTTATCCTGGGCTTATGTCGCATCCGCAACATAATCTGGCCAAACAACAAATGAAAAATTTCTCAGGTATGATGACGTTCCAAACCAGAGCGAAGGCGGATGATGTAGCTAATGCTTTGGCCGGAGAGAGTGGAACAAAGCTGGTACACTATGCTGTATCGCTTGGGCACCAACGCTCCAATCTTGTTTTGATGCGAACGGATGAATTGATGCGCTCAACCTATTTTCTTGATGGCACCGCACTTGAGGATTATCGGAATTACGCCGGCGATGGCGTGTTTCGTCTCTCCATCGGACTTGAGGCACCCGACGATATTCTGGCCGACCTCTTTGCCGTCCTTGATCGGTTTGCTTAGCGCGCCAGCCACTTATTAAACCGTATCATAATAGCCCCTTAAACCGTTATTTAGATGCAATCTTTTAAAAGTATGCGATGACGGCCTTCATTTCTATTTTTCTGTTAGTCATGACCCAAGGTAGATGGCCAGATAATTTTAAAAAGGCCTAACAATGAAGATTAGTTGTTTCACGCATGCCGTATCGGCCAATCAAGTCGCAGGCGAGATCGAACGTATTGTAACTGTCCTCGAAAAAAATGGATATGCCACCATCGGAATGGACTTCACGGATCTCGTTGCTCGTAAATTGAGCGATGAGTTTGCGCAAAAGCTACAAATTGCTGGTGCACGAATTAAAAATCATAACTGGGAATTAAAATCAGATAGAAGCCTAAGCGTAAAAATATATCTCCCGCATGAGGAAGACCTCGCACTCATAACGAAATTTCTGGCTGGCTCTAAGGGTTAAGCCTTTTACAAGATGCAGCCGACAATGATCAGCTTCCGGATGCTATAATCGTTTGATAACGAAGGTATGGAACGAACGATAACGAGGCTAGCGGGCTATTTGCGTTAAGTGATATTCATATCGTGCGGCATCGTAATCCGTGATGCTATATCCAGCGGCAAAGTGTTTCGTGAGGGCGTTGCGAACCTGCATCCTCACCTCCACAGCGCCAGCTTTGTCGCACGCGAGTAGCTGATTAAGATCGGCCGGTATTTTAATCATGATAGGCGGCTTATTAACAGCCTCCTTCAGCGATCCATCAGTATTTCCTTGTGCGAGGGCCACGACACGCGGACAATTTAAATCCCACTCAGCCAAAAGGCGATCTGAGGCAAGTCCAGCGTTTATCCCCTTCATTGCACCATAGTAATCCGCAAGATAGGTCGATACGGTCACGCCTAAGCGGGACACATTCAAATGCGCATTGGTATGCCGAAGAGGATCGAAGGTCCATCGTATCAGCTCTATGCCGTGTTCAAGACACCAGCGCCTTTGGTAACGTTTCAACTGCAGCGCGATACCGCGTCCGCGCGCAGTTGGGCTAACCGCCAATCGATGGGAATGCTGTACAAACCTATCGCGGGTTGGAAAGCCAAAAATATATCCAATTAATTCATCTTTCTCAAATGCACCGGCTACCAGCCCACCTTCATGCTGAATAACCATCATCAAATCGGCAGGGTCGGCAGAATCATCATCCCCCCAGACAAGGCGTTGCAAAGCCTCGGCTTGCAAAAACTCAATCATTCCGGAGAGATCGCGCAGTTCAAAAGGGCTCATCGTTTAAAAATTTCAGTGCTGGAAGTTACTGTTTCCAGAAAAGTCCAATCAAGCGTTACCCCAATTCCTGCACCCTCGGGCACTGGCATTAATCCGTTCTTAGCGGTCAGTGCTTCATTAACAATATCTTTAATGAAGTAGCGGCTTGAACTTGAGGTATCCCCTGGCTTGCGAAAATTAGCGAGGGTGGACAGATGAATATTGTGGGCGCGCCCAATACCGGCTTCCAGCATACCGCCGCACCAGACCGGAACATCCCAAGCTCCACAAACATCGTGCAGCCGCTTAGCCTCAAGATGTCCGCCAACGCGGCCGACTTTAATATTGATAACGCGGGCTGCATCGGTTTGCAGCGCCTTTCGAGCATCCGCTGCAGAACGTATCGATTCATCAAGGCAGATAGGCGTAAGGATACGACTTTGTAATACCGCATGGTCATGAATATCATCCCACGCCAACGGTTGCTCGATATAGTCCAGCTCGAATGCATCCAGAGCCTGAAAGATCGGAGTATCTGCCAAAGAATAGGATGTATTTGCATCCACCGTCAGATGCGCCTGAGGTAAGGCTGTTCTTACCGCTTTAATGATCTCAATATCGTGCCCCGGCATGATCTTTAACTTTATGCGTTTATAACCTAACTCATCATGCGCCAAAGCTCGTTGTACTGTCTCCTCAAGAGAGGTAATGCCCAATGATACACCGACTTCGATCGTTGATTTCAAGCCACCCAGAACAGTCTTGAGCGGCAGATTAAGCGACTTGGCCCAAAGATCCCAGAACGCCATTTCAATCATTGCCTTTGCCATGTAATGGCCTCGCCAAGGCGTTAGCAGTTTCTCCAAAGCAGACGGATGTTCGAACTTCGCTCCAACAATGTTTGGCAACAGCACATCCCGCATAAAAGCCATACTACCGAGAAGCGATTCATCGAGATAATCGGGCCAAGGATCCATGACGCCTTCGCCGTATCCTTCCAATCCGTCAGCTTTCAGGATCAGGAGCGGGAAAACCTTATCTACCATCGTTCCGGTGGCAATCGTGAAAGGGGTAACAAGTGGGAGCGTGACGATGCGCAGCTCGGCACCATCAATGCGCAGCGGTTCAGCCACAGACTTGTCCGATTTAGCACGCATCATCTCATCCACCCTTCGGAGAAGTAAGCCCTCTCCCATTTATTCCATTTCGCAACACAGTTAGCGCCTCATTTGCGGATTGGCAAAAATTTTTCAAAAGCAAAAGCTAAATCATACTTCCAAAAGAATTCGGCAAGCTATTCTGTATTCATTCGGAAAAGGTGAGATACAAGAATGATATTTGCGCCAACATAGGCGTCGCGACCAATAATCGCCACGTTAGAGTTCAACCTCAAAGTTTAAAATTTTGGGATGGCCTTTCCAAAACGAGCCATTCCTGCAGCCTATGAATTAAACACTGACAGTTTTAGCTTTAACATAAACCGGCAGGCATATCGTGATATGCAAAAGAATGCGTTATACGATAAACCTACGAGCGTAATTTGAGCTGTGTTGATCAGCTCACCAATTCAATGCAGGCGTATGGACAGGAGCGTCCCAGAGCTTGATCGTTTCCTCGTCAAGCGCTGTCAGCGTCACCGAGCAGCCTGCCATCTCGAGCGAAGTGACATAGGAGCCTGTCAGGCTACGTGCAACCACAAGGCCACGCCCGGCAAGGATGCGTCGCACGGCATTAGCCATCAGATACAGTTCCATCGAAGGCGTTCCCCCAAAGCCGTTAACGAGCAGCAAGACGGGTGAACCGCTCTTGATCTCCAAATCACCGAGGATTGCCCCCGTAAGCTCAGCTGCGATGTCGTCGGCACTGGCAAGCTTCACACTTCGACGTCCGGGCTCGCCGTGAATGCCGACACCCATTTCCATCTCATCTTCGGCAAGCGTAAAGGTAGGCTTTCCTGCAGCCGGCACGGTGCATGAGGTCAAAGCCACGCCCATCGAGCGGGTTCGGCTATTCACCGAGCGCCCGAAGCTCTGCAGTGTCTCGAGATTGCGTCCTTCCTCCGCCGCGGCACCAACGAGCTTTTCAACAATCAGCGTGCCCGCTACGCCACGCCGACCCGTTGAATACGTTGATGTCTCAACCGCCACATCATCATCGGTGATGACGGTCTGGACTGCACCGGCCGCCATTTCGGCAGCCATCTCAAAATTCATGACATCACCTTCATAATTTTTGACGATGTAGAGAACACCAGCTCCAGTATCGACTGCTTGAGCAGCAGCGAGCATTTGGTCGGGTGTTGGCGAGGTGAAAACCTGTCCGGGACAAGCGGCATCCAACATGCCGTGACCAACAAAGCCGGCGTGCAAAGGCTCATGCCCCGCCCCGCCACCAGAGATCAAAGCAACCTTGCCTTGCTTCAACGTCTTGCGCCGAATAAATTTATGGTCCTCGCCGAGGGATACAAGATCGGAATGGGACGCAACAAATCCATCAAGCGCTTCGGTTAATACGGTATCGATTGAGTTGATAAGCTTTTTCATGATTGGCCTCCCTTGCAATTTATCTTTTAACGTTTCGTGCCTGCATCATCGGTCACGCGGAATAAATTGCGCGCCATGGTTTCCAACATCGTATCAATTGCTGCATTTTTATCACCATCGCCAAGATCAGGTACTTCGAGGCTGATACGACGGGTTGCCGGTTTAGAGCTTACAAGCCGTATACGACCCGGATGAGCACGACGATATAACTCCAAAAAGGATCGTTTCTGCGGGCCCGAAAAATGACAAATCTCGAACAAGATATCGAGATGTTGGGCGGGGATCGGCATCGGATAGGCAGGGTTAGCAATCTGAGAAACGAAGGAGCGATTTTTGCCAAGAGCCACAGATAGACGTTGTCGCGTGCCAGATGGTCTGAGATCCAAAACCTTTTTTAAAAGAAGCTTATATTCGGGAATAGCGGAAGAATCCCCTCGTTGCGCCACTGCAGCATTCATGGCGTAACCACGTCACCCGATAGTGACGTCTCAGAGATAATAAGCTTGGCGCGTGCGACCATGCTGGGGGCCATAGACAGACATCGAATACCAGCATGCAACAATAACGGTATTAAGGCAGGATCCCCTCCGGCATCACCGCAAAGGCTGACCTCACGTTGCATTTTTTTACCCTGTGTCGCAATCATCGCAATCAGACGCAAAACAGCTGGATGCCTCGGATCAGCGAGATCCGCAACGGAACCAATGTCACGACCTGCTGCGGTTACATATTGGGTTAGATCGTTTGAGCCAATGGAAAAGAAATCCGCATCAAAAAGATCCATAGCGAGGGCCGCCGCGGGAACTTCAACCATAATCCCAATTGGAGGCAAGGCTGCAGCTATCCCCTTCGCCTTCAAGCCCTCAAATTCTTCCGCCATCATGCGCCTAACTGTCGCGAGCTCCGAAGGTATAGTAACCATAGGTGCCATGATTTTAATCGGACCATGCGAGGCCGCTCGCGACAATGCACGTAATTGAATACGGAAAAGATCTGTCCGAATAAGCGATAGACGAATGCCGCGCACGCCTAAAAAGGGATTACTCTCACCATCAATCGTCAAATTCTTAATCGGCTTATCGCCACCAGCATCTAAGGTACGGATCGTTACGGGCCTTCCGGATGCCCATTCGACAAGCCGCCGATAAACCCGATATTGCGCCTCTTCGTCCGGGAAACTCCCGTCTTCGCTAAATAAAAACTCGGTGCGAACGAGACCGATTCCATCGCACAAATCAGGGGAGATGACATCGAGCTCTAAAGGATCAGCAACATTGATCAATATTGTTACGGCTTCACCAGTCTTTGTCATAGCGTCTTTTAGAAGGAGCTTTTCTGCTCTGGCTGATAGGTTGTCGTCTTCCGCACGTCGGGTTATAAATTGATCAAGCGATTGCCGTTCCGGCGACAAAATGGCTTGTCCTGATCCACCGTCAATCAGTGCAATGCCGTCTGCTGAACGCGGCAATTCACCTAATCCAACAATCATCGGTACACCACGAGCACGTGCAAGCATCGCAACATGGCTTGTTGGACTGCCTTCTGAGAGTAAAATTGCCCCACCCTTTGACCAGTCAATGCCAAGAAAACGAGAAGGTTGTAAATCACGCGCTATCAGGATCGCCCCCGGCGGCGGCGGGGCAGCGGAGGTTCCGCCAGATAACATATCCAAAACATTATCGCGGATATCTTCTAAATCTGCTGAGCGCGCCCTAAAATATTCGTCATCCGCCGATCGATAAGCCTCAATTTCCTGATCCATCGAATGACGCCACGCAATATCTGCAGGCTTCCCTTCGGCGATGGCCGCGAACGCCATTTCAGAAAGCGCATCATCTTCTAACATTGCAACTTGAAAGCCCAACATATCCGCAGCATCACCATCCGCTGTGGTAGCTAGATCGGCTAAGGCTTCACTTGCTAATATGATGGCGTTTCTTAATGCCTTAGCTTCAAGGTCTGGATCGCCCGTTGGTGCGCGGCTTACGCGCTTATCGGGAAGCACATAAAGCTGGCCCTCGGCGAAGCCCGACGATGCAGGACGTCCCGAGAGGCGTATCTCAGCCATGGCCTTCTTCCTCAGCTTCATCAAAACGACGCTCGACGAGATCGACAAGGGCCGCTACTGCGGCAGCGGCGTCATCGCCTGAAGCTTCAAAATAAAGCGTTGTTCCTTTAGGCGCCTTCACGCGCATGATTTTGACAGGACTTTTCGCATCAATCCACGGCCCTTGTGGTTCCGTCGCAACGGAAATCATCGACTGATAGGATTTGGCCAATTGTGTAAGTTTTACGGATGGACGAGCATGAAGGCCGACCGCATTGGTTAGCTCGGCCGAGCCACGCCTTATTTCCTCAAGCGAAGCAGAAGCTTTTTGAGCGGTCATTGGGGATATAATTCCTCGGCTGTCTGTTTTACGATATCGAGCGGAGATCCACCCGACGCCTCAGTTGCGGCAATGACAGCACCCTCGACAATTGGTGCATTGCAAATCACGATACGCTTTTGGCGTGCATCGTCTAGCATCTCGACGGCCATTTCACTATTCGTTTCCGCGCCGCCCAGATCCACCAAAATCGCAACGCCAGCCTCAGACCAAGCCGCATCAATCGCGGCGAGAATTTGTCCTACATCAGTACCAAGCCCGCCATCGCCATTGCCCCCTGCCCACGCAAGAGGTACTTCGTCACCCACCATTTGCCGCACCATATCCGCCGCACCTTCTGCGACCTTAGCGGAGTGGGAAACGATTACGATGCCAACATTAGCCAATTTATGCTCCTAGGACCGCCGTAATCGTTTCAATTAAAAGCTGTGATGAACGCGCACCTGGATCCATATGACCAATGGATCGATCGCCCAAAAAAGAGGCACGACCGCGAATTGCCTTCATTGGCATTGTCGCATCTGCTGCGGCCTTAGCCGCCAATGCCAGCCCGACCCCACCATCGGCAACCCAAACGCCATGGACGGGAATAAGCACATCCAGCATCGTTTTCTGGCCAAGCTCGGATTTACCACGCGCTTTGACGGCCTCAATGGCCGATGCAAAAGCGGCGCAGGCCGAAGCGGACGTTGGCATCTCATCAATCTCTTTGGCAAGCGCCATAAACAGGGTGCCGTAGAGAGGACCAGAGGCGCCACCGACTTTCATGACAAGCTGAGTACCAATCGCCTTCAGCATATCCGGCAAAGGTTTATCGGAAAGCGTCGTGGCATCCGCCAATAAAGCTTCAAAGCCGCGCTTCATGTTAAGGCCGTGATCGCCATCCCCAATCGCTTGATCGAGTGCGGTCAACTCCTCAGCATGCCGGATCATGCATTCCGCACAGTCCGTAATTAGCTTTAGCTTCGTTGATTTATCCATCATCAGTCGTCCTATGCCCGCACGCGGTTGCCGGCATCGTCAAAGTACAAAGGCGAAAGTGGCGTAAGCCTAACCATATCACCGGCCTTCAAGCCAGAATCCGGGTCGCTTAATGTAACGACGTCATGATTCTGAACGTTAATATGAAGATAATCTTGATCGCCTAAATGCTCGACCCACGTCACGGTACCCGTCGCTGAAGCTGGATCCGACGGTGCAATTTTTAAATGCTCCGTACGCAAGCCAACAGTCTTGGCGG
>JAPJMW010000199.1 GCA_026461505.1 Beijerinckiaceae bacterium | reverse complement strand
TGCCGGAAAGCGTATTGGCGGTTGTCCGGTCAAGGCCTGATGATCGATCCGCCTCGGAAAAAGCCGGGGAGACCATACCGAGCGCGATGAGGGCAACAAATCCCGTTAAGGCGCTAGCGGATCGCAAGATATAACGGGACATGGAACGGGACCAAACGCTTGAATCGTGTGTAAGCATACGATGTGGTTAACGAGTGCTCCGCTAAAATGGAAGAGAAACAATAAGGCTTCGTTACATATTTGGATAATTCGGTCCGCCGCCGCCTTCTGGTGTTACCCAATTGATGTTTTGCGATGGGTCCTTGATGTCGCAGGTTTTGCAATGAACGCAATTTTGCGCGTTGATCACAAATTTAGGATCGGCCTTGGTATCGGGGTTTGAATAGGTCACTTCGTAAACGCCAGCGGGGCAATAAAGCCGAGCAGGTTCGCCATAGAGCGGTAGATTTTTACCAATCGGAATCGATGCATCCGCAAGGGTGAGATGCGCGGGCTGATCTTCCTCATGGTTGGTGGACGCTAAAAATACCGAGGAAAGCTTGTCAAATGAAACAACGCCGTCTGGCTTAGGGTACGAGATCGGAGTGACCGACTTGATGGGCTTGAGCGTTTCAAAATCGGCCTTGCCATGGCTGAGCGTACCGAAAAACGAGAAGCCGAACAGATCATTCGTCCACATATCGAGACCGCCAAGCGCGATGCCGATATAGGTGCCGAATTTTGACCAGAGCGGCTTCACATTGCGAACCTTGCGCAGATCGCGGCCAATGGCCGAGAAGCGCCATCCGGCTTCGTAATCCGTCAGCTCATCGTTTGAGCGGCCTGCGTGAATAGCGCTTGTAATGTGATCGGCGGCCTGGATGCCCGATAGCACCGCATTGTGCGAGCCTTTAATGCGCGGGACGTTCACAAAGCCTGCCGCACAGCCGATCAGCGCACCGCCGGGGAAGGTGAGCTTTGGAACCGATTGCCAGCCGCCTTCGGTGATGGCACGCGCGCCATAGGATAGGCGCTTGCCACCTTCAAAGGTGTCACGGATCATCGGATGGGTTTTGAAGCGCTGGAATTCGTCAAACGGCGACAGAGTCGGGTTCTGGTAATTGAGATGCACCACAAAGCCGACGGCTACGAGATTGTCTTCGAGGTGATAGAGGAAGGATCCGCCGCCTGTCGTGCCGTCCAAAGGCCAGCCGAAGGAATGTTGGACAAGGCCCAAGCGGTGTTTGTCGGGCGAAACCTGCCAAAGCTCTTTAATGCCGATGCCGAATTTGGCGGGATCGCGGCCTTCATCAAGGCGGAATTTTTTAATCAGTGTCTTCGTGAGGCTGCCGCGCGCGCCTTCGGCAAAAAGCGTATATTTCGCGCGCAATTCCATGCCGCGGGTGAAGCTGTCCTTCACTTCATTCTGCTTGGAAATACCCATATCGCCAGTGGCGATGCCAACGACTTCGCCCTTTTCGCCGTAAAGCACTTCAGCGGCGGCAAAGCCCGGATAGATTTCGACGCCTAAGGCTTCCGCGCGGGTGGCGAGCCAACGGCAGACATTGCCGAGCGAGACGATGTAATTGCCGTGATTCGACATAAGCTTGGGCATCAGGAAATTGGGCAGACGAATGCCGCCTGCTGGTCCAAGCATCAAGAAATGATCGTCTGTTACCTGTGTTTTGATCGGCGCGTCCGCGTCTGTGCGCCAATCGGGCAGCAGGCGATCAAGGCCAATCGGGTCGATGACCGCGCCAGAAAGGATATGGGCGCCGACTTCCGAGCCTTTTTCGACGACAACAACGGAGAGATCCGGATTTTTCTGCTTCAAACGGATGGCAGCAGAGAGCCCTGCAGGGCCTGCACCCACGATTACCACATCGAATTCCATGCCCTCGCGTGGGGTCATGCGTGCCTCAGCCAGATCCATGAACAATCCTCTTTAGTGAATCGCGGGTTGAACGTTCTTCGCATCCTCTATCGCAAGACTTTTGCACACTCGCAACCTATCCCGACACAGTTGCGTCATAGGGCGACGAAAGACTGGAACTTTATCACCAAGCCCAATAGAGTTTAGCCATGAGCACGGGATTGAACGAAGAGCGAAAGATGGCGGCTGAGCTTTTGGCTTGGCATGTCGCTGCAGGCGTTGACGCCGCGCTGGATGATGTTCCGCATAATCGGTTTCAAGAGGCGGCGAATGACGCGCAGACGCCGCGGGACGCGCCAAAGCGGATGGCTTCGCGGTCTGAGCCTGCCGGAACTCATTCTAAGCCACGCGAGTCGGTTTCCGCTGTGGCGCTTGTTACGCCGGGTCCGGCGAATGATTGGATCCAAGAAGCACGTGCGCGGGCCACTGCTTCCGCAAGTTTGGATGAATTGCGGGTTTCTTTGGCCAGTTTTGAAGGATGTCCGCTCAGCCGCACCGCCAAAAGCTGTATTTTGGCTAATTCCGCCCCCGAGAACAGCATTATGGTCATTGGCGATTCCCCAGAGGCCGATGATGACCGGAGCGGGGAGGCGTTTTCAGGTCGCCCGGGTGTTTTGCTCGATGCAATGATGAAGGCAATCGGGCTGGAACGCGACAAGCTTGTTTTGACGACATCGATCCCTTGGCGTCCGCCAGGTAACCGCGCGGCGACAGCGCAAGAATTAGAGGTCTGCGCGCCTTTTCTTCTCAGGCAGATTGAATTGGTGAAGCCGCGTTTTATTTTGGCGCTGGGTGCGCTTCCCGCGCAATTGCTGGCAGGGCGTAGTGAAAACATGCTGAAACTGCGCGGGCAGTGGTTTGATGTTGAAAGTGGTGGGCACCGTGTGAAAATGATGGCGACGTTGCCGCCCGCCTATCTTTTGCGGCAGCCGATGCAAAAGCGCTTTGCTTGGCGGGATTTGAAAGCCTTCAGGCAGATGATTTCATCAGAATAAAAAAGCCTGCCTTTCGGCAGGCTCTTATTTTAGCGCTAATCTTTTCGATCAGTTAAATTCAGACCGCAAATTGGCGACATTCTTTGTTACCAGCGCTTCGCCAGCGGCACCCGTCAAGGTGCTGCGTAGAATGCTTTCGGATGCTTTCACGGCTGCATCGGCTGCAGCTGCGCGAACTTCTGCCATTGCAGTGACTTCTGCCTGAGCGATGCGCTTTTCAGCCATTGCCCGACGACGGGCCATGAAGCCTTCGAACTCGGCATCAACTTCTGCAGAGTAGCGAGCCGCATCGGCCTTAGCGCGGGCGATAATGGCTTCAACTTCGTGTTCAGCGGCTGAAAACTTGGCCTTGTATTCGAGGAAAACACGCTGAGCTTCATCGCGCAACGCTTTTGCTTCTTCTAATTCTTTACGAATGGCATTCGAACGATTGTCCAATGCACCAATAATCGTCGAGAACGCGCCAAAACGATACAAAACGCCGAGGAATACGACGAAAGCGATGGCAACCCAAACTTCAGCGTCCATGGTGGCCGTCTCCCTTAAGCGTTCGAGACATGGCTGACGGCAGCGGAAGCATCCGCAGCACTCGGTGCTTGGCCAGTCAGATGTTGAATAATAGCAATCGTCGATTCCGTTGCGATCTCACCGACATTTTGCATGGCTTTGGCTTTGTTGGCTGCAATCGTATGCTCTTCAGCATCGAGATTGGCAGTCAATTCAGCATCAAATGCTTTGCGCTTGGCAATGATTTCCGCATTGAGCTTATCCCGTGTGCTTTGTCCGATTTCTTCGGCATGCGCATGGGCTTCGGCTAAGGCTTTTTCAAAGGACGCGATCGCGTCTTCTGTTTCAGCCCGTAAGCGTGCTGCTTCAGCAAGATCACTGTCATGGGCGGCTTTGCGAGCGGCGAGAATTCCTTCGACGCGCGGCAAACCAATGCGTGACATTAATACATAGAGGGCGCCAAAGATGATGGCCAGCCAAAGCAATTGGCTGCCGAAGGTTGATGGGTCAAAGGGAGGGAACACGCCGCTTGCGTGGCCACCTTCATGACCGACTTCGGTATTCGTCTGTTCTGTCGAAGCCATTATCTCTTCTCGCGCTTAAGACCAATGAATAAGGACCGATGGGGCGGCTAAACCGCCCCACTGGAAAAACCTTACTTGATCACGAAGAGCAGCAAAATCGCGACGAGGAACGCGAAAATGCCAAGACCTTCGGCAAGAGCTGCACCGATGAAGGCGCGGCCGAACTGGCTGTCCGAAGCCGATGGGTTACGCAGCGCGCCCGACAAGAAGTTGCCGAAAATCACGCCGACGCCGATGGCTGCGATGCCCATGCCGATAGCCGCGAGACCAGCGCCGATATATTTTGCAGAGACGGGATCCATGGTGTGCTCCTATGAGATGATTGGATCAGTGGGATAGATAACCAGACACTCGATTAGTGACCGGGATGGATCGCGTCGTTGAGATAGACGCAAGTGAGAATGGCGAAAACATAAGCCTGCAAGAAGGCTACGAGAAGCTCGAGCGCTGAAAGCGCGACCGTCATCGCAAAAGGCAAAGGCGATAAAATCACCGCCCATGTACCTGACGCCAAAAGCATCGCCACGAAGCCGCCAAACACATTCAGCGTAATATGTCCGGCCAACATATTGGCGAACAAACGAACCGAAAGGCTGATCGGGCGCGAGATGAACGAGATCACTTCGATCAAAACGAGCAAAGGCAAAAGCACCGGCGAAACGCCCGACGGCACAAAGAGCCCCAAGAAATGCAGGCCGTTCTTATAGAAACCATAGAGAATGACGGTGAGAATAACGATCGCAGCCAAAGCGAAAGTAACGATGATGTGGCTCGTGACCGAGAAGGTGAAAGGGATCAAACCAATCAGATTGGCGATCAACACGAACATAAAAAGCGAGAAGACGAGCGGGAAGAAACGCATGCCCTCATGGCCAGCTGAGCCGCGAACCGTATTGGCAACAAATTCGTACGCCACTTCGCCCAGAGACTGAAGGCGGCCAGGGACGAGTGCCTTAGGTGCGGTGCCGATAATCATCACAAATGTCGCAACCACCAAAATGGCGATCATATAAGCAGCCGAATTTGTGACGGTCAGACCCCCAAGATGAAACATGGGTTCGATCACAAACTGGTGGATGGGGTCGATTGCCCCTTCGCTTTCAGCCGCCACGTTATTCGCTCCTCGTCACGTCAAATCAGATCATCTGATTTGAAGAATTTCATTTCAGCTTCACAGACACGCTTGCCGATTTCATCATGTTCCAAAAACCGGCCGCAACGCCCAGTATCAGAAACACAATCAAAAACAAAGGCGACATACCCGACCATTGATCAAGTTGCCAACCGATAATTGCGCCAACCAGCACGCCAGACACCAATTCCGCCAACATGCGGAAGCCTTGGGCCATAGCTTTACCCGTTTCGCCACCGATTGCGGATTGCTCCGCGTCCCGTTTGACGTTTTCAGCCGATTCCAACCGTTTCTTCTCGATCGCGCCCGAAAGTCTTTCGAGCCGCTCGTGAAGATCCCGATCCTCACCGGTGCCGTGATCGACCTCTTTCATTTGACCACTTTCTGCGTACACGCACATGACACGTACAACGCCTGTTTACCCGATAACCGGCAAACATGAATTTTGGTCAACCGAGCCGAGGTCAAGCCTGCCCTTTCAGGCGCGCGTAACATAGTTTTTGACCCTACCCCTGTCAAGGCGAGTTAGATATCATTTAAGCATTTGAATTGATTGATTTTTTGCTTTTTTAAGCAGGTCGATGGGACTTTTGTCTGAGCGGTCGTTTTGCGCGTGTATTTTAAAACACTCACGACGCCTGCAATAATTCTTCCGCCCCGCCCAAATCCACCGACACCAGCTGGCTGACGCCGCGCTCGGCCATGGTGACGCCGAAGAGGCGGTTCATGCGGGCCATGGTGATCGGGTTATGGGTAATGACGATGAAGCGCGTCTCGGTGGTGCGCGCCATGTCGTTCAGCAGATCGCAATAGCGCTCGACATTGGCGTCATCGAGCGGAGCGTCGACTTCGTCCAGAACGCAAATCGGCGATGGATTGGTCAAAAAGACCGCAAAAATGAGCGCAATTGCCGTCAATGCCTGCTCGCCACCGGACAAAAGCGACATTGTGGATGGTTTTTTGCCGGGCGGATGGGCCAGAATTTCGAGGCCTGCTTCGAGAGGATCTTCTGATTCGATGAGTTCAAGCCGTGCTGTGCCGCCGCCGAAGAGCGAGACGAAAAGCCGTTCAAAATGGGTTTTAACTTCCTCAAACGCCGTTAAAAGACGTTCGCGGCCTTCGCGGTTTAAGCTGCCAATGGCTGCGCGCAGGCGACGAATGGCTTCGACGAGCTCGTTTTGCTCAGTGGATAAAGCGGTTTTACGATCCTCGATCTCGGTCAATTCTTCGTCGGCGCGAAGGTTGACGGCCCCAAGCCGCTCGCGCTCGCCCTTTAATTGGTCGAGACGGCTGACGGTTGATTCGCGACCTTCATCGGATTTTTCGAACGCGTTGCCTATGCGAATGGCTAATTCTTCGGCGGTTTCTTCAAACCGCTCTTGGATCGATGCCAGCGACATATTGAGCGCTTCGCGGGCCGATTCGAGACGTAATTCGCTTTTCACCTTGTTTTCGCGCGCGGCCATGAAGGTTGCGAGCGCTTCTTTGGCTTCGCGATCAGCGGCCGATTGCTCGGCTTCGGCTTCAGCTAACGCGTCGGCTTTGGCTTTGCGGGCTGATGTGGCCGTATCGATTTCTTGTGCGAGCGATCGACGCCGTTCGGCAAAGACTTCCGGCGCATCGACCAAAGAGGCGCGTTCGGTTTCGATTTCGGTGCGACGCTTGGAGAATTCTTCGTTTTGAGCGGCAGCGCGCGTCTTGCGATCGGCCCAACCCGCTTTTTCACGGGTAATGGCGTGGCGGCGCTGCGTGCGGATATCGATTTCGCGGGCAAGACTTTTAACGGAAGCCGCCGCTTCTGCCACCGACGTCCGTTGTGTTTGAGCCTCTGCGCGCGCGGCTTCCAAGGCAGCTTCAATGGCCTTTGAATCCGGTAACGCGTCTTTTTGGGCGACAGATTGGGCTAAACGGCCATCGGTTTCTGAAATTTCGCGCTCAAGGCGAGCTTTTGCATCTTCCAGAGCCGAACGCTTCGTGACTTGCTCGTTCTGGCGACGTTCGGCGCTGGCTCGCTTGTCGCGCAAACTATCGACGCTTTGGCGCGCGATGCGAACGGCGGCGATGGCCTTATTTTCCGTTTCAACGGCGGCTTTCACCGCTTCGCTGGCTTCCTGATAGGCCAGTTGCAGCTCTTCCGCGTCAGCACGGGCCTTGGTTGCCTCGACTTCAAGGTCGCCTAAGCGATTTTTCTCGGCGAGCCTTCGGGCGGCAGGCGTTGGTGCGTCGGCTTTGGCGGTAAAGCCATCCCAACGCCACACATCGCCTTCTTGCGAAACAAGCACTTGGCCGGGCTTAAGCTCGGCGCGCAAGCGCTCGCCATCGGCTTTCGAGACAAGACCGGTTTGACGCAGCCTGCGCGTGAGCGCATCGGGAGCTGTTACACTGTCACCAAGCGATGTCGCGCCTTGCGGAAGGGCCGGATCGCCTGCACCCGCGCCCGGATTGGACCAATGGGCAGGCGCTGCGGGATCAATCGAGGCTTCGAGATCATCCCCAAGAGCGGCACCAAGCGCTGCTTCTACGCCTTTGGCGACGGTGAGATTGTCGAGAAGCGACGGCCAGCTCTTATCATCGCCTGAGGAGAGGAGCTTGGTGAGGGTGCGAATTTCGGTTTCGAGTTGCTGGGCACGCCGTTCGGCATCTTGCAAGGGCGAGCGCAAGGACGCTTCTGTTTCGCGCGCCACGGCCAAAGCTTGACGCGATGCCTCGGCAGAGGTTTCAGCATTGGCAAGAGATGCGGCAGCCTCGTCATATTCCGCCGCGATCATGCGGATTTCGAGATCATTATCGATTGTTTCGCGAACCGTATCGAGGTCTTGCGAGGTTTTGGCGAGATCGGCGCGGAGCCGCGTCAGACGCTCGGTTTCCGAGCGGATCATCGCGTCGACCGAGGTTTGACGCGTCAAAAGCTCGGTCATCTCGCTTTGGGCTTTAGCGAGTGCCGCCTCGGCCTCTTTCAGCGCCGCTTCGCGCTCGACGAGGCGGGCGGCGGCTTCTTGATTGGCAGTTTGAGCGGTTTCGAGTTCAACCGCTAGATTGGCTTCTTCCGTATCAAGGGCCGTGATGGCGCGATCGGCATCGGCGACGAGGAGGTTCTCGCGCTCTAAATCGCGCTGCATTTCGGTGGCACGGCGCTCGAGCTCTACGAGGCGTTGGCGGGCGCGTTCTTCGTCCGAATTCAGGGTTTCACGCGCCACTAAGAGGCGCTGGAGAAAGGCGGCGGCGACCGTTTCGGCCTCGCGCAAGCCGGGCAGTGCTTCGGCAGCAATGGCTTGGTTTTTGGCCGTTTCGGCTTGGGTGAGGCCCAAACGGGTGAGCGCATCGATATCGGCGGCGGCTTGCTGCTCGGCATTGATG
>JAPJMW010000198.1 GCA_026461505.1 Beijerinckiaceae bacterium | reverse complement strand
TTCCTGATCCGTCGATTTGGTCTTGGTGCAGGATTGTACTTTGAGACTGGTCGGTTTAGGCGCACCCGCAACGCGCACTTCTTTCGGATGGGCTACGGTTTCCGGCAACGCTTCCGCCGATAAAATTTTATGTTTTGTTGCTCCAAACTCAACCATAACCGCCAACCCGGGTTTAAAAATTGGGTCCCCTGGCCCTTGCAACTGATCCAGAATTTGGGTCGAGCCATCGGAAAAGGCGATCGTGTACTCAATCCCGTTGCCGGTCTCCATCGCGTTTTGGACAACTGCCCCCGCAACCGCACCAGCCAGCATTCCTTCAAGCGTTGAAGCATTGGAATGACCGATCTCCGCTCCTGCCCCCGCCCCTAATAAAGCGCCTGCGCCAACACCAATATCCGCCGAGGCATGGATATTCACCGCATGTTCGGCAATCACGGTACCAAATTTAACCTTGGAAGCTTGGCCAGCATCAACTGCGGCAATGTCATTCACGCCTCTAAACGTCGAGCAAGCCGACACCAATAACGAAACAGCGACGATCATGAATATGGTTCTAAACTTCATAAAATATCTCCAGCGGGCGCTCGCTTCGGAAAAGGAGAAACGAAACAAGCGCCCAGAGGGGGAGATTAACCGGAAGCTTAAGTTTGAAACCTGTCGAATAAGACAGGATAGCGGCAACGGGGTCGCTGACAGGGGCAACCGAATCTCTTATCGAGAGGCATGGCCATACATTTTGACGAATTCGAATTCTTCCGCCGCCGCCACCGCCTCATTGACGCGATGGAGGCCAAAGGTCTCGACGGCATGCTGCTTTTCCAGCAGGAAAGCATGTATTGGCTGACGGGCTACGACACGTTCGGTTTCTGTTTTTTCCAATGCCTTTATGTTGGTTCCGACGGGACGATGGCCTTGCTCACCCGTTCCGCCGATTTAAGGCAGGCGCAGCATACCTCGATCCTCAAAGACATCCGGATCTGGAAGGACGGCAAAGACGCCAACCCCTCCCTCGATCTTGTGGCAATGGTCAAGGATTTGGGCGGCGCTGGAAAACGCCTCGGTGTCGAATATGATGCGTATGGGTTAAGCCATTTTCACGGCAAGCGCCTCGAAAGCGCCTTTGAGGGGCACGGCACTCTCATTGACGCATCTGATATTGTAACGCGGCTTCGCGCGGTAAAATCCGCCGACGAAATCGCCTATGTCCGCGAGGCCGCCCGTCTATCGGATCTCGCCGATAAAGCCGGGATCGCTGCCATTCATGCGGGTGCCGATGAAGGTGCAATCTTGGCGGCCCAGCACAATGCAATTTTTGCCAATGGCGGGGATTACCCAGGCAATGAATTCATCATTGGCTCTGGCCGTGACGCGCTCTTGTGCCGTTATAAAGCCGGACGTCGTGCCCTCGATGCAAACGATCAAATCACGCTCGAATTCGCAGGGACCTACCGTCATTACCATGCAGCATTGATGCGCACCGTGGTCGTAGGCGAACCTCGCCCGCTCCATATTTCCTATCATGCCGCCGCCAAAGAAGCGCTTTTGGCCTGTGAAGCAGCGCTTAAGCCTGGAGCAACGGCAGGCGAAGTCTTCTCGGCCCACACCAAAACCTTCGACGCACACGGCCTTTCCGAGCATCGGCTCAATGCGTGTGGCTATTCCTTGGGAGCCAAATTCACCCCTAGCTGGATGGATTGGCCCATGTTTTACGAGAATAATGACTGGGTCATCGAGCCGGGAATGGTCATGTTTGCCCATATGATCTTGATGGACTCCGCAAGCGAGACCGCGATGTGTCTTGGACGCACCTATTTGGTAGGCGAGAAGGGTGCCGAGGCGCTCAACGGCCATGACCTGGGACTTATGCAACGCTAGTTGGTGCCATTCGCTCAAGTTTTATGTGGTTTGCCATATGGCGATATTGTGACATCGCGGCTTGCCTGATATGAGCCGGGTGCCAGTAATGATTGTTCGGCTTCGATACCTTCGCAGCCTATTGATAGTTAAGGAAATAGCCCGATGAAAGCTGACATCAAGCTCGTCGCGGGGAACTCAAACCGCGCGCTCGCCGAGGCCATCGGGGCCTATCTGTCCCTTCCGCTTGCCAAAGCCCAAGTTCGGCGCTTCGCCGACATGGAAATTTTCGTTGAAATTCAGGAAAATGTCCGTGGGCAGGATGTCTTCATCATCCAATCCACCTCGTTCCCGACCAACGACCATTTGATGGAACTCCTGATTATTACAGACGCTTTGCGCCGCGCCTCGGCCAAGCGCATTACCGCCGTCATCCCCTATTTCGGCTATGCCCGACAGGACCGCAAAGCCGGACCTCGTACGCCGATCTCGGCCAAATTGGTTGCCAATCTGATTGCTCAATCGGGTGTCGACCGAATTCTGACGGTTGATCTCCACGCCGGACAAATCCAGGGATTTTTCGATATTCCGACCGACAACTTGTTTGCCGCACCGCTTATGGCGCGTGACATCAAAGAACATCTCGACACGTCCAATACCATGGTCGTCTCACCAGATGTCGGCGGCGTTGTTCGCGCCCGCGCGCTTGCCAAGCGTATCGACGCGCCACTGGCCATCGTCGACAAACGCCGCGAACGCGCCGGCGAGTCCGAAGTCATGAACATCATCGGCGATGTATCGGGCCGTTCGTGCATTCTCGTCGATGACATCGTCGATTCGGGCGGTACACTGTGCAACGCAGCCGATGCTCTGTTGGCAAATGGAGCGAAGGAAGTTTACGCCTACATCACCCATGGTGTTCTTTCTGGTGGCGCGGTTGCACGTATTGCTTCGTCTAAGCTCAAAGAGCTCGTGTTAACCGACTCAATCCAGCCGACCGAAGCCGTTAAGGTTGCAAAAAATATTCGTGTCATCTCGGTTGCCACCCTGTTGGGCGAAGCGATCGGTCGTACGGCTACGGAATCGAGTGTTTCCAGCCTTTTTGACTAGAAAAGCGAACACTAACGCTTTTCGAAGAGCGCTCCTCTGTCTATGATAGGCGGATGAGCAAGATCGCACCTCTGCCACTTGAGAATTTGACCGCAACGGCCAAACAGGCAGGTGCAAAAGGGCCGCCGCCTGTTCATCTTTGGCATCCCGATTATTGCGGCGAAATCGACATGCGCATCGCATCCGATGGCACGTGGTTTTATATGGGAACACCTATCGGCCGCCCCGCTCTCGTCAAGCTCTTTGCGTCCATCTTGCGGAAAGACCCTGAACGTTTTGTTTTGGTGACGCCCGTCGAGATGGTGGGTATTCAGGTGGATGATGCGCCGTTTCTTGCCGTTGCTATGGATAAAGTGGCGGATGACCTCATCTTTCGAACCAATGTTGATGACATTGTGAAAGTCGGCGTTGAAAATCCGATGCGGTTTGTTGAAGATCCGAAAGGCGGTCTTATTCCCTATATCCGGGTTCGTGGCGATTTATGGGCGAAGCTGACCAGACCCGTTTTTTATGATCTGGTAGAATTAGGCGAAGAGCGAGAAATCAACGGTGTTGCGATGTTTGGCATTGCTTCTAACGCGGCCTATTTCCCGATGATCGAGGCCGCCCGCCTCGCAGGTTTATAATGTCATCTTCTTCAGGCCCGCATCAGATTACCTTTGACGATTTCAGAGCGAGAGCGGCAACGCGTCTTCTCACCAAACCTCCGGCGAATGCTTTTGATCCTGGAATCGTTCCCTTGATGGGTGATCATCGTTTGGCCGAGATGTTGGCGCCCGAAGATGGCGCACTTCACCGCCCAGCCGCGGTGCTCATCCCGATTATCGACCGATCCGAGGGGGCCACAATTCTATTGACGAAGCGCGCGGCCCATCTCAAGGACCACGCGGGCCAAGTCGCGTTTCCCGGCGGCAAAATGGATCAAAACGAAAGCGACCCTGTCGAAACAGCCATTCGCGAGGCAGAGGAAGAAATCGGGCTTGGCAGCCCTTATATTGAGCCCCTCGGATATCTTGAACCTTATCTGTCATCAACAGGCTTTCGGATTGTTCCTGTTGTCGCTTCCATCAATCCTTCACACCATCTTTCACTCGATCCCAATGAGGTTGAAACAACCTTTGAAGTCCCGCTCACAATTTTGATGAATCCCGCTCATCACGAAACCCATAGCCGCGAATGGCGCGGGGCATTGCGCCACTACTATGCCATGCCTTACAGTGGCCATTATATTTGGGGGGTAACGGCCGGAATTATTCGCAACCTCTATGAGAAAGTTTATGGCGAATGATACGCGTCACCTTTGAAACGCTTCTACTGTTCATCATACCGTTTGTCGTCTATTCAGTATGGCTGAAAATAGGCAAAAAATCGACGCTTGATCCAGAAAATTGGAGCCGTCCCCTTTTAACTTTAGTGAGTGCAGGCTTTATTTTGGTCGCAGTCTTTTTTGTAGCAACAGGCTTATTCTCCGAGCGTCATTTAGGTGCCTATGAGCCTGCCCATATTGAAAACGGTCAACTGGTTCCGGGTACCTTTAAATGAGCATTGTTAATCGCCGTATCACGATGACAGGGCCACTCGCTGATCAAGGACTTCATCGCCTCTTGGCACTGCTGTCGAGCGAAGGAGACCGGGCCTTGATCGTCGGTGGTGCCGTTCGCAATTCTCTCATGGGGTATCCGATTGGCGACATCGATATAGCGACAACAGTACGGCCTGAGAGAATTATTGCGCGTGCAGGCGTTGCAGGTATGCGAGCAATACCAACCGGCTTTGCCCATGGCACCGTTACCGTCATTGTTGATGCGCAATCGTATGAAGTAACAACATTGCGCGAAGATATTGACACCGATGGTCGTCATGCCACCGTTATTTTCGGCGATGATTTTAAAAAAGATGCAGCCCGCCGTGATTTTACGATGAATGCGCTGTATGCTGATAATTCTGGCTTCATTCACGATTATGTCGGAGGCCTAGAAGATATTCTATATCGACGTGTGAAATTTATCGGCGATGCGAAGACACGCATTCAAGAAGATTATCTTCGTATTCTTAGATTTTTTCGTTTCTCAGCCGATTATGGCGAAGGTAAATTGGACCCCGATGGACTAGCGGCCATTATCGAGCAAAAAGAAGGATTGCAAACACTTTCCGCCGAGCGATTAAAAAATGAACTTTTAAAAGTGCTGCTTGCACGAAAGACGGTTCCGATCCTCACAACAATGACTCATATCGGAATATTCGATCTCATCTTACAACTACCAACCAATGTGAATGCCATTGCCGGACTGCTACAACGCGATCCCGGTGCGGATGCCCTATTACGCCTCGCAGCCTTTTGTATTCATAAGCCGGATGATGCGCTTATCCTCAAAAGCCTTCTCAAACTATCCAACGCCGAAACGGACCGCCTCACCAATATCGGAACAGCGCTCATGCGGCTATCAGCAACCGCCCGTCCCATTGCCGCCAGCACCATTCGGAGAATGGCCTTCCGGCTTGGCAGGCGTACGCTGACCGATGCGCTTGTTATCGATGCCGCCCGCCGCAACTCGTCCATCGATCCCGCTTCGCTTTCGGCGGCAGGAAGCGCGCCGGTCATGTCACCCTTTACGGGCAGCATGCTGCTTAAGCGAGGCGTCCCGCAAGGCCGTAAAATCGGCGAAATCATTCAGCGGGCGGAAGAATCGTGGATGGCTGCCGATTTTCCGAGCGATGCCGGGCAGTTAAATGCCTTCTTAAACGAGGCCATCAAAACCCTGTCATGAAGAACAGGCTATTTTGGGCTTAACCTTTTCCCGCTTGGTGCGTTAGACTGGCATTTGAAAGGGAGCGGATACCGTGAACTCATCTTCGAAAAGCCCATCCGGACTGGCACAACGCATGTCGGACCGCCGTCGTGCCGGCGGACCGGTTAATTCGGCCTTCCGCCAGGATTCGGGACAATGGAGCCGCGAGACCTTTACGATGCCGCGCGGCGATGCGAGGGAAAAGGCCCGTGCACTTTTCGCGCGCTTCCCGAAGGCCGCCTATATGACCGAAATCGAATGGTGGCGCGAGTGTGACGACGGCCAAATCGAATTCACAATCCGCCGTTTGCGCAGCTCGGACTGAACAATCCGATCCGGCGCGCTTGCTTTCACCTTCAAAAACCGCGACCCTAAGCCGAGATGATTTCGGTAAGACGATTACTTTTTGAAAGCCATAGTGATGAATGATCAACCATCAACCAATGCCATGTCCGAAAACGACCTCATCGCTTTTACGCAAAATGTAGCAGGGCAATTGAACGCCGCTCGTGAAGCGATTGGGAAAGTGGTGTTTGGACAGCACGAGGCGATCGAAAATTCGCTCATCACGGTGCTATCCGGTGGACATGCCTTATTGGTCGGCGTTCCGGGTTTGGCCAAGACACGGCTTGTTGAAACATTAGGAATTGTACTCGGCCTTGATAGCCGTCGCATTCAATTCACGCCTGATTTAATGCCCTCAGATATTATTGGCTCCGAAATAATGGATGCATCAGCAACCGGACAACGTCACTTTCGTTTTATCAAAGGGCCCATTTTCACAAGTCTTTTGATGGCGGATGAAATCAACCGCGCAAGTCCACGAACCCAATCGGCCCTGCTTCAAGCCATGCAGGAATATCACGTAACCGTTGCCGGAGATCGCTACGATCTACCGCGGCCGTTTCACGTGCTTGCAACCGAGAACCCCATTGAGCAAGAAGGCACCTATCCCCTCCCCGAAGCCCAGCTTGATCGTTTTCTCATGCAGGTCGATATGTCGTATCCCGATGAAGCAACCGAGCGACGTATTCTGATTGAGACTACGACCGACCATGATGTACAGGCTCAGCCTGTCCTCTCCGCATCCGATCTCATAACAGCGCAACATTTGGTGCGTCGTCTGCCGATTGGCGACTCAGTCGTTGATGCGATTTTAACGCTCACCCGTGCTGCGCGCCCAAAGGACGGAAACAAAGAAATCGAACACCATCTTGCATGGGGTGCGGGACCACGAGCCGGGCAAGCGCTGATGTTAGCGGTTCGGGCAAGAGCGCTCATTCAGGGAAGATTTGCACCCTCTATCGATGACGTCGCAGCCTTGGCCGCACCGGTTCTCAAGCATCGCCTATCGCTTAATTTTAAAGCGCGCGCCGAGGGCATAACGATCGATGATGTGATCGCACGGCTCACCGCCACTCTATTGTAACAGGAACCATTCCCTTGGTTCAGGTAACGCTTCCACCATCCGATCCCTTAGGCGCACGCTCCGCTGCGGCTGCCTTGGCTGCGCGTCTACCTTTAATCGTAATTGAAGCCCGTCATATATCATCCATCCTATCTGCAGGACTTCATGGGCGTGGCCGCGCTGGTTCCGGCGAAGCCTTTTGGCAATATCGTAATTTTATGAGCGGGGAACCCGCAAGCCGGATTGATTGGCGTCGGTCAGCCAGACACGATTCAACTTATTTTGTTCGCGAGAGAGAATGGGAATCGCCCCATGCGTTTTATCTCTGGATTGATCGCTCGGCCTCCATGCAATTTTGTTCCACGCACGCAAAAGCATCAAAGGGCGATAGGGCACTGATCATCGGCTTAGCGCTAGCCGATCTTTTGGTGCGATCCGGCGAAAGTGTAGCCCTAATGGGCCTCACGCGCCCAACCGCTTCGCATCGGGTGATCGACCTTTTTGCCGAAGCGATGATCACCCAACCAGCCACTCAACAGGATCGTATTCCGGACTATTCTTTAACACCACGAAGCGAAGCTATTGTGATTGGTGATCTGCTCGCGCCTATGGAAGCCGTCGCTGAGCCTTTGTCTCATCTATCCGCCTTAGGGGCTAGAGGACATCTCTTACAAATTCTCGATCCTGTTGAGATGATATTTCCCTTTTCCGGCGAAACCGAACTCATCTCGGTTGAAGACAATGGCATATTGGATATTGGCGATGCCGACGCTTTCCGCGCGACCTATTTAGAGAGAATGGGCCAGCATCGTGATGCCCTTCAAGAAATAGCGACGAAAATTGGATGGCATATCGATCAACATATTACCGATGCACCCGCTTCTGATGGGTTAAGAAAACTCTTATCACGGATGGCCGCGCCATGATGAGCCTATTATCCATAGGCTTTTCACAACCTTGGCTCTTGATCGCGCTGCTCGCGATTCCTGGTCTTTGGATAGTGCTTCGTCTTAATCCGCCGCGCCCTCAATCAATTCCATTTCCGCCTTTTCCACTTTTATCGAACACCATCAAAGCGCAACCTGAACCAAGACGCCTTCCGTTATGGTTGCTCCTGATCCGTTTGCTTCTTTGCGTCCTTGTCATAACGTCTATGGCGGGGCCCATCATCGACCCAGAGCAGCATATTTTGGAAGGTTCAAATCCTCTTTTAATCATCATGGGCGATGATTGGGCTTCTGCGCCCGATTGGGCAGACCGTCAAACAATGCTCGATGAAATCATGTCCGAAGCAGAGCGCACCATGCGCCCTGTCGCGCTATTGGCACCTGGTAATCATATCCTCCCCAAGCTCGAATCCGCTAGCGCCTTGCGTGATCAAATCCGAACCCTATCGCCTAAGCCGTTTGCCCAAGAGCTCTCTCATTTACTTGCGCCTCTTCAACGCTTTCTAGAAGAACAGCCAAGCGCTGATGTGCTTTGGATCTCGACCGGAATAGTCCGAGACGATGAGCAAGATATCCTTGGCCCCTTAAAGAACATCCTTAAAGATAAAAAAATTACCCTTATCACTAATCCCTCAAACCGTACCATCGCCATTGCGGGCACGGCCAATGGACCTGACGGATTTTCTGTCCGCCTTATTAAGAGGGATCATATCAATGAAGCGTCAGGTGTTCTGCATGCCTATGATTCAAAAAACAGTGTCATGGGTGAGGCCCAATTTCACTTCGATCCTCTGTTGAAGGAAACAACGGCAAAATTTATTCTACCGACGGAACTTCGCAACGAAATATCCCGCATTGAAATCGATGGCCAACATTCCGCAGGCGCCGTTTCATTAATCGATGGTCAAAGCCGTCGTCGAAAAATTGGGCTCGTAACGGGCGTGTCAGCCGATGCCGCACAGCCTTTGCTATCGCCCAATTGGTTTGTGTCACAAGCATTACGGCCCTATGCCGATCTCATCGAGCCTCGAGGGGGACCCAATGAAGCCATCTTAGCTATTCTTGAAGTTAAGCCATCCCTAATCGTCCTCACCGATGTCGGAACATTATCGGCCGAGATCGAAAAAAAACTATCCGACTTTCTTAAATCAGGTGGCTTAGTGATCCGCTTTGCCGGTCCGCGGACGACGAGCGTAAAGGATGGGCTCATGCCTGTTCGTATCCGCCCAGGCGATCGGTCACTCGGTGGTGCGCTGACATGGGAAGCACCGAAACATCTCGCTCCTTTTACGCCCGAGAGCCCATTCAACGGTGTTGAAGCGCCAGAAGAAATATCGATCACCCGACAATTACTCGCCGAGCCCGATGCCGACTTAGCCCACAAGACATGGGCCGCTCTATCCGATGGCACCCCAATCGTCACTGCAGAAAAACGCGGCAACGGTTTAATGATTTTATTTCATGTCACCGCTGACACAACATGGTCCAACCTACCTATCTCCGGCACCTTTTTCGGCATGTTACGTCGACTATTAACGCTTTCAAATCGTGCCGAAGTTGTATCAACCACAGCGATGCCTACAACGATCACGGCCCCCTCTTTAACGTTAAACGGATTTGGTATTCTTGGGGCACCGACAGCGGATGATAAGCCCATTGAGAATGCAATTCCGCGCAAGGCCGATATCGACCATTCAGCAGGCCTTTATGGCGACCCGGAAAATCCGTCAGCGCTCAATGTACTAGCTGATGGCGACACGTTAACTCAGCTGGATTTCACACAACTTGATGCAAAGGAAATAGAGCTCCATCGCCAAGGAAGTTATGATCTTCGCCCTCCTTTACTTATTCTAGCGGCGTTGCTCTTCGTCATAGATACTCTGGCGACTTTTATCTTGCGTGGTGGGCGAAGCACATTTGCCATTCGCTCAACGAAAGCAACAATCTTGCTGCCGCTCGTTTTGCTTTCCTTAATATTGCTTATTGATCCATCGGCCGATGCAACACCGCTTGCGCCCAAAGATGCCGAAGGGCCCCTTCTCACGCATTTTGCCTATTTAGTTACAGGCGATGCAACGATTGATGAGATCAGCCGCACAGGCCTTGCCAGCCTTTCCATCTTTTTAACGGAACACACGGCGCTTGAGCCGGGCGATCCTGTCGGCGTTGATCTCACCCATGATGATTTGGCGGTCTATCCCCTGCTCTATTGGCCCATAGCGCCAGAGCGTCCCTTGCCAAGCACTCAAAGCTTAGAAAAAGTCGATGCCTTTATGCGGGATGGCGGCACCGTTGTGTTTGATACGCGTGACGCCACCTTAACAATGTCGGGCCTTGATACGACGCCGGAAACAAAAGCGCTTCGTCTTATTCTCGCCAATCTAGCCATACCTGCACTTGAACCCGTCCCCTCGGATCATGTCCTCACCAAAGCCTTCTATCTCATCAATCGCTTTCCTGGCCGTTACGCGGAGGGTACGACATGGGTTGAGGCGCTACCTAAATCAAACCAAGATAGTGATGAACCCGTGCATGCTGGCGATGGCGTATCCTCGGTTATCATTACATCCAATGATCTTGCAGCCGCATGGGCGAGTGATCGCGATGGACAGCCGCTTTATCCGCTAACCCAATCCATGCCACGCCAACGCGAAATGGCCATGCGCGCTGGAACCAATATTGCGATGTATGTTTTAACCGGAAATTACAAAGCAGATCAGGTCCATGTTCCTGCTTTGCTTGATCGATTGGGGCGTTAAGATGGGTTCAATCATCTGGTCCCCTGTGCTTTCACCGTTTTGGTTTAGCCTGCTAGGCTTGGGAATAATCATCCCTATCATTTTCATGATCATAACGCGGCAACGCGGTGCCTTCTTTCGCTTGATCGCTGCACTCGGCCTATTAGCCGCATTAGGCAATCCATCCTTCGAGTTTGAAAAGCGCGAACCGTTAAAAGATGTGGTTGCCCTCGTCGTCGACCATACAGGCTCGCAAACGCTTTCAACGAGAAGCGAACAAACCGACAAAGCCGTTGAAGCCGTTAAAAAGAAATTAGCGGCTCTACCAAATATTGACATTCGGATCATCGATGTCACCGATACAAATGAGGATGGAACACTTGCTTTCCATGCCCTGCAGCGCGGCCTATCGGATATCGCACCAGAACGGATCGGCGGCGCACTTTTAATTACCGATGGTCAGGTCGATGATATTCCAAAATCAATCGAAGCCTTAGGCTTTCACGCGCCCGTCCACGCCTTGATAACAGGCTATGAAGGTGAACGGGATCGACGCATTGAGCTCATCGATACACCGCAATTCGGTCTTGTCGGAAAAGATCAGCAAATTCGATTGCGCATCACGGATCCAGGCTCATCGGCACCAATTCCCGTGACCGTAAAGCGAGATGGTCAACCGATTGCGAGCGGCACGGCTGTACCCGGAAAACTCATCACTCTACCCATCCACATTGATCACGGCGGTCCTAACCTCATTGAAATTGAAGCTGAGCCTGCAGCAAGCGAATTAACACCCATCAACAATAAAGCTGTCCTCAATATCGAGGGTATTCGGGATCGTCTCAAAGTATTGCTCGTATCCGGCATCCCGCATCCGGGGGAGCGCACATGGAGAAATACGCTCAAGTCAGACGCGAATGTTGACCTCGTTCATTTCACGATTTTACGCCCACCAGAAAAGCAAGATGGCACACCCGTCAATGAACTCTCTTTGATCGCTTTTCCAACACGTGAATTGTTTGAAACTAAAATTACCGATTTTGATCTCATCATCTTCGATCGATACGCAGACCTTGCTATTCTTCCTCCCGCCTATTTCGGTAATATCGTGCGTTATGTGAGAGATGGCGGTGCGCTGTTAATTGCGGCAGGGCCTGAATTTGCGGGCTCCGAAAGTCCTGCCGAGACACCATTGCGCGCCTTGTTACCAGCTTTCCCAGATGGCGATATTATCGAACATCCATTTCTTCCCCGTCTAACCGATGCAGGTAAGCGTCACCCTGTGACGCGTGATCTATCAGGCAGTGCAAATGAGCCTCCCCAATGGGGCGAATGGACACGCCAAATTTCAACCGGAAACTTTTCGGGTACGGCTATCATGAGTGGCGATGCGGATAAGCCTCTTTTAATTTTGCGCCATGAAAACAAGGGGCGCGTTGCCTTGCTCTTGTCCGACCACGCATGGTTATGGGCAAGAAATTTCAGAGGTGGCGGCCCCCACCTCGATCTTCTGCGTCGTCTCGGTCATTGGCTGATGAAAGAGCCGCAGCTCGAAGAAGAAGCAATACGCGCAACCGCGCAAGGCACACGGCTGATCATCGAACGGCAAACCATGGCCGATAGCGTTGGTCCAATGAACGTAACAGGCCCCAACGGACAAACGCAGTCCGTGACCCTTCAACAAACTAAGCCCGGCCTATGGCGCGCGGAAGTCAATCCGGGTGCGTTAGGGCTTTATCGTATCAGCGATGGATCGCTCACTGCTTTCGCTAATCTCGGCCCGACTAATCCGCGCGAATTCCAAAATGTACTTTCAACACCAGAAAAGCTCGCAGCAATTACCGCAGCTACCGGCGGTTCTGTTCGACGGCTCGCCCATCATCAAGAGGATAGCCTTTCAATTCCTTCTATTTTGTCACTCAACGGTAATGTACGCTATGCTGGCAATGATTTTATTGCCTTCCGAAACACAGGAAGCTCAACCATTCTAGGGTTGAGCCTTTGGCCGATCTTCATAGGCGTCACAGGCCTCGCCCTTTTAATGGCAAGCCTCTTAACGGGTTGGCTTGGGGAGAGTATTAGCGTTAGGCGGCAGCCGAAACTTTAACGCCGCTGATCTTGCCTGAAAGCTGCGCAATGGTGCCTTCTACCAAATCGAGCGCCAGCAACCGCTTAGGATCAACCGGTCCCGGCATCTCGACTTTGTTAAAAGGCATAACAACAAACCCGGCCCGGGCATAAAAAGGCTCATCGCCAACAAGCAAAATAACGCGGTGCCCTTCCGCCTTGGCCGTATCTACGGCCCGACTAATCAAACTCATGCCAATTCCGATGGACGAAAAAGCCTGTTCAACCGCCAGCGGCCCAAGGAGCAAAGCTGGCATATCCCCCACCATAATCGGGGTTAGTCGAATAGAGCCCACGACCAAAGTGCCAACAAGGGCAACATAAGAAAGCGTCGGAATAGGCGTTACGCCCTCGCGCAAACGATAAGCCGTTTTAGCAAAGCGTCCTGGTCCAAAAGCACGCTCGTGCAATTTCTCGATGGTTCCGGCATCGGCCGGATGTTCGTGGCGGATGGTCAAAGGAAGGTCGGTCATGGTCTTGAACTCTCAGCGGAGGCTTATGCCTCTTAGGCGAAGGAAACCTGCAAAATGGCAGGAAAGCGCTAGAAGAGCCTATCGGCTCGTCAAAGCATCATCCTCGTCGCAGCTGTCGGTTAAGCAAAATCTGATCCGTCATAAATCGGCTATTATCATGATCCACCCTAGCCGTCCATGCCTCAAGCCGCGCTACCCAAACCGCCCTGCGCCCCGCATTTTTTGGATCAGCCTATTCCCATTCAAGGCTTGCTCCCTAGCCGATGTCGGACAAAATCGGGTAAAGAGATCCTCAATCCGTTTTTAAAACCAAAAGAGACCCGACATGCTGGAACGCCCAACCACCAAAGAAGCCTGGATCGCCCGCGCCCGTGCCACCGTTCCCGAAGGCCGCGCCTTTATCAATGGGCACTATGTCCCGGCTCTCTCCGGCAAGACCTTTGATAAAATCTCTTCCATGGATGGATCGGTCGCAGGGCAAGTCGCCGATTGCGACGCGTCCGATGTCGACGCAGCCGTCAAAGCGGCGCGCACTGCATTTGAAGATGGCCGCTGGCGCGACAAGCCAGCCACCGAGAAGAAACGGATCCTTTTGCGGTTTGCCGAACTCATCAAAGAACATACCGATGCCATCGCCGTACTCGAGACGCTTGATGTCGGCAAAGTCATCGGCAATTCGCTCGCGATCGATGTGCCCTATTGCTACGCTTGCATTCAATATTACGCCGAACTTGCCGACAAGATGTATGACGAGATCGCACCGATGAGCCCGAATGATCTCGTGCAAGTCCGCAAAGAACCGCTCGGCGTCATCGGTGCGATTGTCCCTTGGAACTATCCGCTCATCATCGCAGCATGGAAGCTTGGGCCGGCACTTGTCGCGGGCAACTCCGTTGTCTTGAAACCGGCGGAACAATCGCCTTTCGCCTCGCTCTATCTGGGCCAACTTGCCAAAGAAGCAGGCATTCCGGATGGCGTGCTCAACATCGTTCCGGGCTTTGGCGAGAAAACCGGAAAGCCGCTCGCGCTTCATATGGATGTCGACATGATTGCTTTCACCGGCTCAACCGAAGTCGGCAAGCTGATGCTGAAATATGCGGCTGAAAGCAACATCAAACGCGTGGCCTTGGAGCTCGGCGGCAAAAGCGCACAAATCGTCATGCCGGATGCAGACCTCGATAAAGCAGCCGAAGCCATTGCTTGGTCGATCTATTATAACCAAGGCCAAACCTGCCACGCCGGATCGCGCGTGCTTGCGCATCGCTCCATCAAGGATGCGCTCGTTGCCAAGATTGCAGCGGTCGCTAAAGCACAAATCCCGCAAGGCCATTCCTTTGATCCATCCGCGCAGATGGCCGCGATGGTCGAACAAAAGCAAATGGAACGCGTGCTCGATTACATCGCCATTGGTGAGAAGGAAGGCGCTAAAATCGCGCTGGGCGGAAAGCGTGTCATGGAAGAAACCGGCGGCTTTTATATCGAGCCTACCATCTTCGATAATGTGAAGCCCGATATGCGCATCGCTCAAGAAGAAATCTTTGGCCCTGTACTCGCTGTGATTCCGTTCGACACCGAAGAGGAAGCAATACGCATTGCCAATGGCACCGTGTTTGGCCTTGGCGGCTCGGTTTGGACGAAAGACATGAACATCGCGCACCGCGTTTCAAATGCTATTCGGGCCGGAACCGTATGGGTCAATTGCTACGATAAATCGTCGCCCGTCACCCCATTCGGTGGCTTCAAACAATCAGGCTTCGGCCGCGATCGTTCGCCTCATGCGGTTGATAAATATATGGACTTTAAAACGATCTGGACGGTCTATGAATAATGAGGTTCGGCAATCGAAATAATCAAAACGATTAAAGATCCTCTAATATCTAAACGCCAAAAAAGTCACGGCAGACATCATGATCAAAATTACTAAAATAGAAATCACCAATCACCGCCTCCCCCTTGATCCCCCCTTCAACGCGAGTTGGGACACGCAACCCCGCAAGCATTTCGATGCTTGTATTGTTCGCGTCCATACCGATGCGGGGATCACAGGCGTTGCATCGGGTGACTTCATGGTCGGTTTTCAAGGCCATGAACATCTCTTTATCGGTCAAGATCCGATGCAAATTGAGCGGCATTATCGCATCCTGAATAACATCCAATTCCATTATGGCCGCTGCTGGCCGCTTGATCTCGCGCTGTGGGATTTAGCAGGTAAAATCACCAAGCAACCGGTTTGGAAATTATTGGGCGGCCTATCCAACAAAGTCCGCGCCTATGCTTCATCCGGCACGTTGCGCGCGCCGGAAGCCTTGGCCGATGCATCGGAAAAATATTTGGCAGAAGGGTTCAAAGCGCTCAAAATCCGCTTTCACCGCGGTGATTGGCGCGCCGACATCAAAGCGCTTGAAGCGGTACGCGGGCGCATTGGCAATAAGCTTGATCTGATGGTTGATTGCAACCAAGGCTGGCGCATGTCGTGGGATGCCTATTCCTCTTGGTCGTTAAAAGATGCCATTCCAGTCGCGCGTGAATTGGAACGACTTGGCGTCTATTGGATGGAAGAACCGCTCCATCGCTCCGACCGTGAAGGGATGCGCCGCTTGCGCGAAATGGTCGATGTGCGCGTAGCCGGTGGTGAAATGACCCGCGAGCTCTACGAGTTCCGCGATCTGATCCGCGATGGCTGCCTCGACGTCGTACAGCCCGATGCGGCGCTGGTTGGCGGCATCACGGGCCTGCGCCGCATCGCCGCGATGGCGGAGGAAAACAACATCGTCTTCACCCCGCATACCTGGACCAACGGCATGGGCGTCGTGGCGAATGCCCATCTGACCGCAGGCGTTGCTGACGCGCCTTTCCTAGAAATGCCCTATGATCCACCGGAGTGGAGCCTCGATCGGCGCGATTACATGATGGAAAAGCCGCTCGGCGTCGATAAAGACGGCTGGGTCGTCTTGAGCGATGAGCCGGGCATGGGCTACACTCTCGATGAGGAAAGGCTCGCCGCTACTCGCCTTGGCTGAGCCTACCCCAAAGGGAGTGACGACGTGGATCGGAAATGGCTACCGTTAAATGCCCTGCGCGCTTTTGAAGCCGCAGGGAAACATTTGAGTTTCACGGCGGCGGCCAATAGCCTCACCGTTGCGCAAAGCGCGGTCAGCCGTCACGTCATCGTGCTCGAGAATTTTTTGGGCGTGCCGCTTTTTGAGCGGCGCCCCCAGCAATTGGTCCTCACCGAAGCGGGCCAACATTTGCTTCCCGTTGTCACAAAGAGTTTTGATCGCATCGATCAAGCGCTTTCCGATATTATCAAAGAAGGCCGCTCGCCGCGTCGCGCGCTCAAAGTCTCGCTGCCTGCGACCTTCGCGCATCAATTGGCCGTGCCAATCCTGAAAGATTTCCGTGCCGAGCATCCCGGCGTCACCCTTGATATTGGATCCGACATGGGACACGGCATCGAAACGGAAGCCGATGTCGCCGTTGTCTTCACCGAGCCATCGGTCAGCGATACCGTGCTCGATCTCCTTTGGATGGAGCGATTGACGATCCTTTGCCATCCGTCGATTGCGGCCAAAGCAGACCCGAATGATCCGGCGCATTTTATCGAAAGCAATGATCTGCTTCACATGAAGCTCGATCACCGCTCGCGCTACCATCAATGGGATTTATTCGCGCGCGGCATCGGGCGGCCTGATCTCGATGTGGATCGCGGCCTCGTCTTCGATACATCGCGGCTTGTTGTGCAATATGCCCTATCGGGCGAAGGCTTGGCCCTCGTTGATCCGATGTTGTTCAAATCGGAAATCGATGCAGGACAATTGGTCAGCCCCTTCGATATCGCGGTTGATGGCGGCTATGGATATTATCTTTCAACCCATCCCGAAGATTTGAACGATGAGGCGGTAGCTTTATTCCGTTCATGGTTGATCAACCGATTTGCAGCCCATCTCGCCGATGGGCCGACCTCGCGGTTAAAAGGCACGTCCGAGGCTGGCGCAAAAGCAGGCTCTCCCTTTAAAGCCTAACCCACAAAAACCACTTCAACCCTTGGCAGGACACTAATGGCGCGTCATTCCCTTTTTCATCCTGACTTCAAAGCCAAGCCATTTTGGTGGGACGCTTATGAGCCGAAGCCGCTGCCACCCATCGAGCTTCCAAAAGAAGCCCGCGTGGTAATTGTGGGCGCAGGCTATGCAGGCCTCTCCGCCGCATTGGAACTGCATAAGAGCGGCATTGAATGTATCGTTCTGGATGCCAACGAGCCGGGCTATGGCGGCTCAAGCCGCAATGGCGGCATGGTGTCGGGCGGCGTTAATGTTGGCAAACGCTATATGGCAAAAGCCATGTCACCCGATGAGGCAGCGCCCTATCTCAACGATGCAGCCGACGCTTTCAGCCATATCGAAGCGCTGATTGAACGCGAAAAAATTGAATGCAACTGGACAAGGTCCGGCTATTTCTTGGGCGCGTGGTGCAAGAGCCATTATGACAGCATGGCCAGCAAAATGGATACGCTGAACGAGAACGCGCAATCGGAAGCCTATCTCGTACCACCCGAGCGACAGCGCGAAGAAATTGGCTCCGATTATTACCGCGGCGGAATGGTCATCGGCCGTGCAGCCATCCTCCACCCCGCGCTTTATTTCAAAGGTCTGCTCGATCTATGCACCGCACGGGGTATTCGCATCGCATCAAAAACACCCGTCAATAAGCTCACGCCTTCAGGCTCAAACTGGACAGTAGAAACGCCGCACGGCTCCATCAAAGCAGGCGATGTCATCATCGCGACAAATGGTTATACGGGCGATGTTACACCCCAATTTAAACGCCGCGTTGTGCCTGTCGGCTCCTACATCATCGCGACAGAAGAACTACCACCCGACATTGCAGCATCGCTAAGCCCCAAAAATCGCTCGATTGCCGATACGCGCCGCGTACTCACCTATTATCGCATGTCGCCCGACGGCAAGCGGCTGATTTTCGGTGGCCGCGCCAAATTCGGCCATACCGATCCGGTCGAAACAGCGAGTATCCTCTATGAATTCATGACCGACCGCTTTCCACAATTAAAAGGCGTAT
>JAPJMW010000197.1 GCA_026461505.1 Beijerinckiaceae bacterium | reverse complement strand
TTACAATGGACGCGCTCTTTATTGGCCAAACTTACATCGATGTCACCTTTTTGACCGACCATATACCGTCCGGTGACGATAAAACGGTGGCTCAGGATTATGCGGTATCGTTCGGGGGCAATGCGGTTACAGCCGCGTTTTGTTGTGCGAAGCTAGGCGTTGTTCCAGACCTACTAACCTCGCTCGCCGATGATTGGCTTGGCCGTATGTTTTTAGACATGGCGGCAAAATATGCCATTCCGGTACACGGTCGAAAGGTTAAAGAAAGTTCCCTTTCCTTCGTCATACCGAACAACGGAAAAAGAGCGATCATTCGTTGCCGCGATGATGATTACCTCCACCCTTTCCCAACTTTACGCCTCGACGGCTGCCGTGCCCTTCATCTTGATGGTCATATGGCAGATGCAGCAATCCATTACGCAAAGACGTGCCGTGAAATGGGTGCACTGGTTTCTCTCGACGGCGGCGGCGTTCGTTCAAATACGATGGAATTGTTGGAGCATATCGACGTTGCGATTTGCGGCGAGCGTTTGGCAGAACAATTAAATCTAGATGACAAAGGTTTAATTGATCTTCTTAAAGCAAAGGGCGTGAAGATCGGTGGCGTAACGCGCGGTGAACGCGGTATGCTTTGGTATGATGAAAGCGGCAATGTCCGCGTTCAACCGCCTCTATCCGTCCCTTCATCGGCCATTATCGACACCAATGGTGCGGGGGACGTGTTCCATGGCGCTTATATGTATTCTTATTTGGCTCGCCCTGCTTTGCCTTGGGAGTCACATTTCGAATTTGCGCGAGCTGCCTCGACGCATAAGATCCAAAAACTTGGCAATGAAGCTGGTCTGCCATCCATGAACGATATTACCACGGTCATGCAATCATTTCGCCCCGCCGCTTGATGTGACGCGGAATCGACATGATTGCCCTTTAAAAGCAGAATTTATCGATTAGGGTGAGGAAATAAATGCTGAGACTCTTTCAATCAATTACGGGTCCGGTGTTTCTCTTACTTGCCATTTCGGTCGCTTCCTATGCGGCAGAGCCCGTAAGAATTGATAATCTAACCTTCAATTCCGGCCAAATGACCTATCGCGCCGAAAGCATTGAGCTTGAAGGCGTTAATCTATCCGCCGAAAGCATGGAAGCCCTCCTCCACGGGACAGACATCGCCGCACAGGCGAAAGCGCTTTCGACATTGGACGCGGCGATGATCAAGGTGTCGCGCTTAAGGCAAACTCAAACGGTTGGTGATCAAGCCACAACGACCATTTTTTCTAATGTGAGCCTAGCCAATATCAAATCAGGCATTGTTGCTCGCTTAAAAGCAGAGAGCTCAACTTTTGGTACCGTTGCAAATACAGCAGGAGCCAGTTCGGGTTCAACGGGATCAATAACGCTCGATGATATCGATCTTAGTCTCCTTGTTGGTTACGGCGCCGCCGTCAAAGATAAAAAGTCGGATGAATTCCATCGGGCCTACAGCCATGCTGAAATCACCAAAATTGCCTTTCAGAGCCCAAAAGCGGCGATTGTAACCATTGATCGCATCAGTATCGGTGATGTTCAGTTACGCAACAGCGGTGATGGCCTAACGGCCATCAGTGAGAGACTGGTCAAACGGCAGAATGATGCCGGACAGTCGGACGCTGATGTTTCCGCGACGCTGATCGATGTCGTTGATATTTTTTCATCAATTTCCACCGGTATGCTCGAATTTGAGAATATTTCGGTACGAGATGCCGAAACGCCGACAAATTTTGTAAATGTAAATCGAATTCAATATTCAGGTGGTGTGAGCGCAGAAGCTTCATCCTACCGCATTGACGGAGTGGATGTTGAAATTGAAGATTTTCACCTCAAAATCGGTAATTTTGGTCAAAGTGGAATAAAATTATCCCCGGTCTTTCAGGCCTTGCACAAAGCGTTGGCTAAGCCGAACGCCAAAGCACAAGAGATTGACCCAAGCCTATTTTTGCCTCTGATTGGACGCCTCGAATTACATGATGCTGTTCTTGATGCAAATCTCGATGGTCCCAAAAAATTCGGTGCGCGGAGCGTGGTATTCGCTCTGGAAACCGCCAATTCCGCTCCGCCAAACCAGATCGAACTGAGTTTTGACGGACTTTCTGGCCCTCTTCCTACAGATACGACAGATTCAACCATCCAGACGATAACGGCTCTTGGCTATCGGGACCTCAATCTTTCGGGTGGCGTTAAAGCTAATTTGGATCCTAAAACCCAAGAACTCGACTTCAACGCTAATATTTCTTCCCAAAACATGGCCAATATCGCGTTATCGAGCCGTTTTGGAAATATTTCTGCAGAAAGCCTAATCGCGAGCCCAAGCAACGCTCCGATCACGCTGATGGGTGCCAGTCTGAAAAGCTTCCGAATAATGGTCGAAAACAGAGGCCTTGTGGAGCGCTTGATTGACCAACAGGCGATCAAGACAAAACGGACAGCCGATCAGGTTCGCGCTTCCTATGCATCTGCCGCCGCGGCAAGCCTGCAAATCTATTTGGGCATGTCGGAGAATGCCAAGGGTATAACCAAGACACTCGTGTCTTTCGTCAACAATCCGAACAAGTTGATGATATCAGGGCAATCAAAGAAGCCCGCAGGCGTGACAATCGCTGACACGGCAACGGGCGATGGTCCCGCTGCTATTCTCGATCTTTTCGACCTTCAACGCGAACCGCAATAAAACTCAGCCGCCATTCGCCTGAGCTTCTACAACAGCCAATGCCGTCATATTGACCACGCCACGAGCTGTTACAGAAGTCGTGAGCACATGGGCGGGCTTTGCTGTGCCCAGCAAGATCGGGCCTACCGGCAGAGCATCCGCCAACACCTTTATCAACTGCTGTGCAATATTAGCGGCATCAAGGTTCGGCATTATGAGGATATTGGCATCGCCATCCAGTTTGCAGTCCGGCAGGCGCTTGGCACGAATGGCTTGAACCAGCGCCGTATCGCCCTGCATTTCCCCGTCGACATGCAAATGCGGCGCACGCGTGCGAATGATATCGAGCGCCCGCCGCATCTTGACGGCGGAAGCTGCGTCCGAATCCCCAAAATCGGAATGCGACAACAGGGCGATCTTCGGTGCAATGCCAAACCGCTCGACATGTCCTGCACATAACAGCGCGATATCGGCGATATCATCCGCATCGGGATCGTGTTTGACGTGGGTATCGGCCAGAAAATAATGGCCCTTTGACGTGATCATCAGCGTCATTGCCGACAAATCCCGCACGCCCGGCTTTAACCCGATAATGTCGCGAATATTCCGCAGCTTCGAATTGAAGCGTCCTTCCAATCCGGCAATCATCGCGTCCGCGTCACCACGCATCACGGCAATGGCGGCAATAACCGTCGAATTTGTGCGAATGAGCGTTTTTGCTGCATCCGGCGTCACGCCTTTGCGGCCGACCAATTCAATGAGAGTTGCCACGTAATCCCG
>JAPJMW010000196.1 GCA_026461505.1 Beijerinckiaceae bacterium | reverse complement strand
AGCGGCTGCCTGTACCATGATTTGCGGGTGAAGCTGCGCAATGCGGGATTACGCCCGACTCGGCAGCGCGTTGGCCTAGGCTGGCTGCTGTTTGCCCGTGGCGACCGTCATTTAACGGCAGAAGCGCTGTATGAAGAGGCGTCCAAGGCGCGGGTGCCGGTTTCTTTGGCCACCGTTTACAATACGCTGCACCAATTCACCGAAGCCGGATTGTTGCGCGAAGTGGCCGTTGAAGGTGCCAAAACTTATTTCGACACGAATACGAGCCAACACCACCATTTCTTCGTGGAGGGTGAAAACCAGCTTTTGGACATTGAAGGGCAAAACATCTCGGTTTCGATGTTGCCAGATATCCCCGAAGGCATGGAAATCGCGCGCGTTGAAGTCGTGATCCGGCTGCGCCGCAAGGAAGCCTGAGACCTACTCGACTTTTTCTTCCGGATAGGCGCCCCAGAGCTGTTGCTGCTGCATATAGCCGTCAAACCCTTCGCCGATCAGCCTGCACCATTGCCCGTCGCAGGTTTTGATCGAGGCGACGACATTGGGCATGAGTTGGGCAATCATCGGGGCTTCAACATTCGGTTTGGCGCGTAACGGTACCGGCTTGTCCTTACCCCAAGGCGCAACAATGGCCGTCCGCCGTCCGGACAGGAGATTGTGCAACACCCAGCCTTCTGAGCCTTCCGAATCGCGGATACGGCGCCACGTCTCGAATTCGGCAGTGATTTCGACGGGAAGCCCCGCTTTTTCATAAATCCATTTCGTCCGGTGGTCCTTGCTCGGCCCTTCGCGCAGATTAACGCGATCGGACTTCAAGCTCGCAAATCGCGGCAAAGGCAGGCCCGTGGTGGAGCCGATATTGGGATCAACCGCAAAAGTTGGAACGGCCGAAAACGCCGCAACGAGGACGCTGGCAATCATTCCTGCGAGGAAGGGCTTTAAACGAAACATACGCACCCGTGGCACCTACACGATTGACGCCCGTTGTTTTTCACCTATCTGCCCGTTAGAGATAGGCAGGGGTACATCGGCGCGATAGATCAGGTTGATCGGTCTAAGCTGATATGGAAAGAAATCAACAGAGTTTACGGCACCATCTATTGTCTATTGATCCTTAAAACGGCGTAAATTCGGTCGGTGCTGACCAAAAGGGCTTGAAGGAGCGGGGAAATGACGAAACAAAAGCCTTTGGTTGTAGTAACCCGTCGCCTCCCCGACACGATCGAAACGCGGATGCGTGAACTTTTCAACGCCTCGCTCAATATCGATGATCGCGCCATGACCAAAGATGAACTGATCGAAGCCGTCAAAACGGCTCAAGTTCTTGTGCCCACCGTCACCGATGACATTGATGCCGATGTGATTGCGGCCGCTGGCGAGCAATTGAAACTCATCGCCAATTTCGGCAATGGCGTGGACCATATCGATGTTGCAGCCGCGCAAGCCAAGGGCATTCCCGTTACCAATACGTCGGGCGTGCTGACCGATGATACGGCCGATATGACGATGGCGCTTATTCTCGCCGTTTCACGCCGCATTGCCGAGGGCGCTCGGGTTATTCCGGAAGGCAATTTCCATGGCTGGGCACCTACTTGGATGCTGGGCCATCGCATCACCGGTAAGCGCCTCGGGATCGTCGGCATGGGGCGGATCGGCCAAGCGCTTGCCCGCCGGGCCAAGGCTTTCGGCCTGCAGGTTCATTACCACAATCGGCGTCCGGTGGCGGCCGCCGTCGAGCAGGAATTGGAGGCGACCTATTGGGACTCGCTCGACCAGATGCTGGCGCGCATGGATATTGTCTCGGTCAATTGCCCGCACACACCTGCGACCTATCATCTTTTGTCGGCGCGGCGTCTCAAGCTGCTCAAACGCGATGCTATTCTCGTCAATACCGCTCGCGGCGAAATCATTGATGAAAGCTCGCTTGTGAAAATGCTCGAAGCGGGCGAATTGGCGGGTGCAGGCCTCGACGTGTTCGAGCACGAGCCTGCAATTTCACCGCGCATGCTGAAACTGGCCAAGCAAAACCGGATCCTCGTGATGCCGCATATGGGCTCGGCCACCATCGAAGGCCGCATCGAGATGGGCGAGAAGGTGATTATCAATATCCGCACCTTCATGGACGGCCACCGGCCGCCCGATCGGGTGATTGCATCGATGGTATGAGGGGTTAGTCTTTTAGCATTCCGTCATGGCGAGCGAGCGCGAAGCCACCCAGTTGATAATGGCCGATTGAACGCGGCTTTAACGTAGCATTCCATTCTTTGGCATCAGCTGGGCTGCTTCGCTTTCGCTCGCAGTGACGGTTGATGTGCTACCCCTATATCCATCACAACCCTTCAAACAAGGCGGTCGAAAGATAACGCTCGGCGAAGCTTGGGATGATGATCACGATGTTTTTGCCTTTGGATTCAGGCCTAGCCGCAATCTCGAGTGCTGCCGCTACCGATGCACCCGATGAAATCCCAGTAGGGATGCCTTCAATGCGGGCCAAAAGACGGGCTGTATCAAAAGCCGTTTGATTGGCAACTTGCACCACCTCGTCAATGATTGAGCGATCGAGAATATCCGGCACGAAGCCTGCGCCAATGCCTTGAATTTTGTGCGGGCCCGGATTGCCGCCCGACAAAACGGGAGAATCTTCCGGCTCGACGGCTACGATTTTCACATTCGGATTGCGTGCCTTCAGCACTTGGCCAATCCCTGTAATGGTGCCGCCTGTGCCGACGCCCGACACCAAAACATCGACCTTGCCATCGAGATCGTTCCAGATTTCTTCCGCCGTTGTGCGACGGTGAATGTCCGGATTGGCCGGATTTTGGAATTGCTGCGGGATAACCGAGCCGGGGATAGAGGCTTTGAGTTCCTCGGCCTTGGCGATAGCGCCCTTCATGCCCTGACCTGCTGGCGTCAGCTCGAGCTCCGCACCCAAAAGAGCCAGCATCTTGCGGCGCTCGATCGACATCGATTCCGGCATCACAAGAATGAGACGATAGCCGCGCGCCGCCGCCACAAAGGCGAGCGCAATACCGGTATTGCCAGAGGTTGGCTCAATCAGCGTGGAGCCGGGCTTGATCGCGCCAGCGGCTTCCAACGCATCGACCATATTGACGCCGATGCGGTCCTTGACGCTGGCGATGGGATTGAAAAATTCGAGCTTGGCCAAAAGATTGGCGTGAACGCCTTTTTGCTTGGCAACCCGATCCAACCGTACAATCGGCGTGTCGCCAATCGTATCCGTGATCGAATTATAAATGCGGCCGCGGCCCGGCTTATGCGTCGATGAAGCGCTGCTGGTCATGATGTGCTGTCTCCCATCAAAGATTAGATTGTTCTTGTTTTAATATATTTACAATTTTTGTCGATTAATATTTTATTTCACATTTTAAATTGCAAAATCGCTGGTATCAGAGCTGCTGTTAAAGCCTGCTTTATCGGCGCGCTGGCACAAATCCTCGACGGATATCTTATCAAGATGGGCCAAAAAGGCCTGACTGGCCTGCTTGATTTCCGGCTCTATAACGTCATTGACCAAGACGGAATGCGGCTCGGGGAAAGAGGCTTCATCATCAGCATTCATCGCCGCCCGGACGATATCACCCGCAGCGATCCGTCGACGCTCGGTGGCCAATTCATAACCACCTTTAGGCCCGCGAACGCCTTTTAAAATGCCCGCGCGCACCAGCGCCTGCAGGATAGTTTCGAGGTGGCGGGGTGGTAATTGGTGGCGTTCGGCCAAATGCTTGGCCGCTACCGGATCAGGTCGGGCGTGAATGGCAATATCGACCACGGCTGCAATGGCCAAAAGACTGCGACGAGAAAGAAGATTCATCCGGCATGCCCTATTCGTTCCAGGCTCTTATGACCCGGAGACAAACATCTCACACGCCGGTAGAGCCATATCCACCCGCGCCGCGTGACGTTTCCGCCAGCGTAACGCGTTCATCCCAAACGGCTTGAACCACAGGTGCCACCACCAATTGGGCAATCCGCATACCGCGCGTGATCTCGAAGGGCTGATCACCATGATTGACCAGCAGCACCGACACTTCGCCACGGTAATCGGCATCGATCGTGCCCGGCGCGTTCAACACGGTAATTCCATGCTTGAGCGCCAAGCCCGACCTTGGCCGAACCTGACCTTCATAACCGTCGGGTAATTCAATACACATTCCTGTCGGGATTAACATCTTTTTCCCGATTTTTAATGTGAATATTTTATTTTCCGGAATAGCAGCGGTTAAATCCATCCCCGCCGAGGCGGGCGTTGCATAGGCAGGCAAAGGAAGATCAGCCCCGTGCGCTAAGCGGCGAACACCAATATGGACGCTCATCAGCGGCTCGCTTTGGCAAATTTGGTGGCAAAAAGCGCAATGAGACGCTCGGCAACCTCGGTTTTGCTCAGTTTTGGCCAGCTATCGACGGCGTCTTTCGAGACAATATGCACCGTGTTCATATCCCCGCCCATCACGCCGCTATCGCCGCCGACATCATTGGCCACGATCAGATCGCAGGCCTTTTTATCGAGTTTGCCGCGCGCATAATCGACGACATTCGAGGTTTCAGCCGCAAATCCGACGATCAACGAGGGCCGATTGGCGGCGAGATGCCCGATGGTCGATAAAATATCCGGATTGGGGGTAAGCGTTAAAGCGGGCGGTCCGGCCTCGGTCTTTTTGAGCTTGCCACCGCTTTGCGAGGCCACGCGCCAATCGGCAACCGCGGCACAGAAAACAGCAATATCGGCAGGAAGGGATTGTTGGACGGCACGGAGCATCTCATCCGCTGTCTCGACCGGGATCACCGTTACGCCGACCGGATGCGGAATTGAAACGGGACCAGACACCAAGGTGACTTTCGCCCCCGCACGCGCTGCTGCCGCCGCAATCGCATGGCCCTGTTTGCCCGAGGAGCGATTGGCAATATAGCGCACGGGATCAATCGGCTCATGGGTTGGGCCCGAGGTGACAAGCACGTGGCGGCCTTCGAGCAAGCGGGAACCGGGCGAGAGCGCCGCTTCAATCGCATCCGCAATCGCAACAGGCTCGGCCATACGACCCGGGCCAAATTCACCACACGCCATAGCGCCGTCATCGGGGCCCACAAACAGAATACCATCGGCTTTCAGCGTGGCGATATTGCGCTGGGTTGCCGCGTGCTGCCACATCCGTACATTCATGGCAGGCGCCACGAGCACGCGCTTGTCGGTAGCGAGCAATGCGGTGGAGGCTAAATCATTGGCAAGCCCCTGCGCCATTTTGGCGAGAAGATCGGCGGTCGCAGGCGCCACGACGACGAGATCCGCCGAGCGGGACAATTCGATATGGCCCATCTCGGCCTCGTCGGTGAGTGAGAAAAGATCGGTAAAGACCTTCTCGCTGGATAGGCTTGAGACGGATAAGGGCGTGACGAATTCCGCACCCGCTTTGGTGAGGATGGCGCGCACGGCCCCGCCCCGCTTGGCAATCTCGCGGATCAGTTCCAGCGATTTATAGGCCGCAATGCCGCCGCCAATGATGAGGAGTACGCGTTTACCAGAGAGGGACATCGATCCGCCTTGTTGCCGAAGATGGCGGCCACCTTAGCGGAATTAGCGCGCGGGATGAAGGGGGCAAGGTTGCGACGTCAAATCAAGTTATTTGCGAGCAAGTGTTTTAACACCACTTTGACGTTTAGGGAGGGAGGATTTCTCTTTCACAAAACTGATCCGAAGCTTCGTTCCAGTTGCATCCGCAAACCGCGTTAGGGTGCGCGTTGAAGGCATTGAGCGGCCACTTTCAAGCCTTGCAATCGCCACCTGTGTGGTCCCCATTTTCTCTGCCACGTCTTCTTGCGTCATATTCGCTTGCGCCCGCGCCAATATCAGCGCTTCGGCAAGCGCAAATTCCTCTTCCAGCGCATCATAGGCGGCGACAAATTCGGGGTCTTTAAACCACTCCTTTGCAGCTTCTTCAACGGGAATGTACATACGCTTGGTCGACATCATAAAATCTCTTTTGCGCGCTTGAGAGCCATTAAAATTTCCCGCCGAGGTGTCTTTTCCGTATTTCCGCAAATGATGCGCTGAAATTTCATCATGGTATTTAAAAACGATCGCCAAACCTGTCCGATGCGACAGGGTTAAAGCACCCGCATCGCGACGGCTAGCAAGACGCCTGCAATAATCCAAAGCGCAAGATTGCCCCAACGGTTCCTGCGGGCCTCGGCCCGGCCGATTTCGGCGATCGAGCGTGCGTCAAGCGGGAAGCCTTTATCGGTCGCATGTGCCAATTGCTCGGCAAGCGCTTCGGCACGCGACGCCAGTGCAGGTAAATGTCCGACCATTCCAGCAAGCGAAACAGCACTGCGGCCCAGTTCTTCAATCTTGCCAATCGGGCCGAGATTCCGTTCGATCCAGCTGCGCACCACGGGCTCTGCCGTCGTCCACATATTCAGATGAGGATCGAGCGAGCGGCTGACGCCTTCGACCACCACCATCGTCTTTTGCAGCATGACAAGTTCGGTGCGCGTGCGCATGTCGAACAAGCCCGTGACTTCAAACAACAGCGTCAATAATTTAGCCATTGAAATCTGATCGGCAGAGCGTTGATGAATGGGCTCACCAATCGCGCGAATGGCTTGCGCAAAATCATCGATGGAATGCCGGGCAGGCACATAGCCTGCTTCAAAATGCACTTCGGCCACGCGGCGATAATTGCGTGTGATAAAGCCCAATAAAATTTCTGCCAAAAAGCGGCGTTCTTTTAAACCAAGCCGTCCCATGATGCCGAAATCGACGGCGCAAAGCCTGCCCTCGGCATCCACAAAGAGATTACCCGGATGCATATCGGCGTGGAAGAAACCATCGCGCAAAGCGTGCTGCAAAAAGGATTGGATGACGATGCGGCCCAGACCTTTAAGATCATGGCCCGCAGCGGCGATAGCCTCGATATCGTGCAGCGGAATGCCTTCGATCCACTCCATGGTCAGCACTTCGCGCGCGGTCAAATCCCATAACACTTTGGGGGCACGAAACTCGGTATCGTCTTTGGCGTTTTCGGCCATTTCCGATAAGGCCGCAGCTTCAAGCCGTAAATCCATTTCCATCGTTACCGAACGGGCTAGCGTTTCGACAACGTCGATGAATTTGAGGCGACGTGCTTCGGCAGAAACCGATTCCATAAATTCAGCCGCATAGGCCATTGCGGATAGATCGCGGCGGAAACGGGCGCGCACATGCGGTCGCAACACTTTCACGGCAACGGTTTCGCCTGCCAAGGTTACGGCACGATGCACTTGTGCAATCGAAGCGGCTGCGATTGGCGGACTGAATTCCGCAAATAATCCATCGACGGGTTTGCCAAAAGCGCCTTCAATCGCAGCCAAGGCGTCGGGCATTCCGAAGGCGGGGATACGGTCCTGCAATTTTTCCAAATCGCGCGCGACGCGAACGCCCACCACATCCGGCCGCGTCGCCATGAACTGGCCAAGCTTAATGTAAGAAGGGCCTAAGCGCGTAAGCGCTGCAACGAGGCCTTCGGCATTGGATGATGCACCGCGCTTTTCGATTAAGCGCGCGGCTTGCACCAAAAAGCGAATCCCCGCTGGTGCTTCGGAAAGATCAACGAGCGCAAACGCACCCTCACGGGCCAACACGAAACCGACACGGGCCAATCGCATTAAATGAATGGGAGCAATACGGGGCACGATCGATCTACACTTTCCAACCAGAATGAAGCTGGACGATCCCGCCCGACATTGGCCGCGCGCGAACCTCGCCAAAGCCAGCGTCGCGGATCATGGTTGAGAACCGACCGGGTGATGGAAACCGACGGATGGATTCAACGAGATATTGATAGGGCTCAGGATCACCCGTGACCATCTTGCCCATTGGAGGGATGATCTTGAACGAAAATAGATCATAGATTTTATCGAGCATCGGCACATCGACCGCCGAGAATTCAAGGCACATGAAACGACCTCCGCGCTTCAACACACGATAGGCTTCAGAGATTGCGAGATCGATCCGCGGCACGTTGCGAATGCCAAAGGCGATCGTATAGGCATCAAAGCTGTTATCCTCGAAGGGAAGTGCTTCGGCATTGCCCTGCACAAACTCGATCTGATCGACAAGCGCTTTGGGCGTCCGGTCACGGCCCACGCGCAGCATATCGCCATTAATATCGCAGACGGTCGCACGACCACGGGAACCTGCTGCCTCCATCACCCGAAACGCCACGTCTCCGGTGCCGCCCGCTACATCCAGAAGGGCGAAAGGCTTGGTCTTGTTGGGCCGCAAGGAGGAGACAAGCGCGTCCTTCCAGGCGCGATGGAGGCCGAACGACATTAGATCATTCATCACATCATAGCGCTCGGCAACCTTATGGAAGACATCGTCGACGAGCGCCTGCTTTTCGCCAAGACGCACAGAGGAAAACCCGAAATGGGTCTCGTCGCCACTGTCCTTACGGGTGTCATTGTCCATCATGCCGTCTCAACCTGCCTTTTTCATCTCTTGCTGAAGACCATAGCGCGCGGCGCGTCAAGACGCTATGCCGTCGCTGCACAAGGGAGAACTGATCCATGCCCGAACTTCCCGAGGTCGAAACCGTCCGTCGTGGTCTTGAACCCGCAATGGCGGGGCAGCGGCTCATAGCCGTGGAACAACGCCGGAAAGACCTGCGTTTCCCGTTTCCCGCGCGGTTTAAGGAGCGGCTTGAGGGGCAAAGGGTAACGGGCTTATCCCGCCGCGCGAAATATCTGGTGCTTCATCTCTCTTCCGAAGAAGCGCTGATCATGCATTTGGGGATGAGCGGGCGCTTTACGGTAGAAATGGGCGATAAAACATCCAAACCGGGCGATTTTCACTATGAAACCACAGGCACGTCGCCCCATGACCATATCGTCTTTCATATGGAGAACGGCGCGAGGATTACCTATAATGATCCGCGCCGTTTCGGATTTATGGACCTTGTGCCAAGCGCATCCTTGTCCGAATCCAAGCATTTCAAGGCCATGGGCATTGAGCCGCTCGGCAATGAATTGGATGGCGAGCTGATCCAAACTCTGTTCACGGATAAAAAAGCGCCGCTAAAGGCAGCGCTGTTGGACCAAAGGCTGATCGCGGGCTTGGGCAATATTTATGTATGCGAAGCGCTGCACCGCTCGGGGCTTTCGCCCAAGCGGCTCGCGGGAACGCTGTCAGGCAACCGCGGCTTGATGAAGGGGAAGGCCGAGCTTTTGGCCACCACCATCCGCGACGTGCTGACGGAGGCCGTACAAGCGGGCGGCTCGTCCTTGCGGGATTATGCCCAGACGGATGGTTCGCTCGGCTATTTCCAACACAGGTTCAAGGTTTATGGCCGTGAGGGTGAGAAATGCCCCACGGGTTCGTGTTCAGGCGCTATCGAACGGATCGTCCAATCGGGTCGCTCGACCTTTTACTGCAGAACCTGCCAGAAATGAGCGGCCTTGAACCGAAGGCAAAGCCGCGCTAGCACTCGCTGATCGGGGAAAAAGGGGGCAATCATGGCGTATGCGACAATTTTGACGGAAATCCGCGGCAAAGCGGGTCTCATTACCATCAACCGTCCTGACGCGTTAAATGCCCTCAATTCGGTTGTTATTCGGGAAATTACCGAAGCGCTCGATGGGTTTGACCGCGATGCCACGATTGGCGCGGTTGTTTTAACGGGGTCGGAGAAGGCTTTTGCTGCGGGTGCGGATGTGAAAGAAATGAAGGATCTTTCCTTCCCCTCCACCTATCTCGATGATTTTATCACCGCTTGGGATGCCATTTCGCAGAATCGCAAACCGCTGATCGCGGCGGTTTCGGGCTTTGCCCTTGGGGGTGGCTGCGAATTGGCCATGATGTGCGATTTTATCCTAGCTTCCGACACCGCCAAATTTGGACAGCCTGAAATCCGGCTTGGTATTATGCCGGGTGCAGGCGGCAGCCAGCGCCTGACCCGCGCCGTTGGCAAAGCAAAAGCCATGGAAATGTGTCTGACGGGCCGGATGATGGATGCCCAAGAGGCCGAACGCGCGGGCCTTGTGTCACGGATTATCCCTGTTGCCGATCTTGTCGAAGAGGCGGTTAAAACGGCCCAAACCATTGCGGGCTTCTCCCGTCAAAGCGTTTTGATGAACAAGGAAGCCGTCAACAGGGCCCTTGAATCGACGCTGGCCGAAGGCATCCGCTTCGAGCGCCGCCTCTTCCAATCGCTTTTTGCGACGGAAGACCAGAAAGAGGGCATGACGGCTTTCATCGAAAAGCGGCCAGCCGCGTTCAAAGACCGCTAAATGGACTTAAGCCTCGACGCGATCGCGCTCTTGTGTGCGACAGGGTTTGCCGCGGGTTTTGTTGATGCCATAGCGGGCGGGGGAGGATTGCTTACCATTCCCGCAATGTTGTTGGCCGGTATACCGCCCGTGGCGGCCGTTGCGACCAATAAAGTGCAGGGTACCCTTTCCATCATATCCGCCCTTTATACCTATAACCGCTCCGGCATCGTCGAATGGCGGGCCGGGATACCCATGGCCGCGATGTCCTTCAGCATCGGCATCGGAGGGGCCCTATCCGTCCATATTCTGCCGAAAGAAGCGATTGCGGCCCTTATTCCGGCACTTTTGATAGCCGTGGCGCTGTATTTTGGCCTGATCAGGGGTTTGGGGGATGCCGATCGCAAGAGCCGCATCACGCGGATGGCCTTTATCCTTCTGGTGGTGCCCCCCATCGCCTTTTATGACGGGTTTCTTGGGCCGGGTGCAGGTTCTTTTTACGCGCTGGCTTTGATCGCACTGCAAGGCTTCGGCATTACCCGCACAACGGCGATGTCCAAACTGCTGAATGGCGGCAGCAATGCGGGCTCTTTGTTGCTATTCACGCTTGCGGGCAGCGTTATTTGGCCTTTAGGGCTCGGAATGGGGCTCTTTTCGATGCTTGGCGCCCAATTGGGTTCACGGCTTGCCATTAAACAGGGTGCACGGATCATCAGGCCACTTATTGTCCTGACCTGCTGCGCGCTTTCCGTCCGTATGTTGATGGATCCGACCAATCCGGCGCATATCTTTCTCGTGAATCTTTGGTTTCTGGGCCGAAGGACATTGACGCCCAACGCTGAAGCCGTTATTAATCCCGCCACACAAGGGCTTACCTGACCTCCGTCTGGCT
>JAPJMW010000195.1 GCA_026461505.1 Beijerinckiaceae bacterium | reverse complement strand
GAAAGTGCGTTTTGCCAGTAGGTGTGGGTGGTGGACATCGTTAATCTCCATAATTAAAAAATGATTACATAATCAAATTTATATTATAAAGATATTTTGTCAATGGCTTCTGTTTTTGGTGCCCAATTACGTGCTGCACGTGGTCTTACCGGCTGGTCTTCACGAGAATTAGCTGAGCGTTCAGGGGTGAGTGCGCCAACAATTCAAAGAATTGAATCCGGCAAAGGCAGTCAAAATATTCAACCTAGAACCATTGAAGACCTAATAAAAACTTTTGATGAAGCTGGAATTGAGTTCATAGGAACTCCAGATGATCGGCCCGGCGTGAGATTTAAAGCCATTTTGGGCCCGTAACCTTCTAAATTCTCGAAAAAGTTCTGAGACTTGAGGTTTGCGTGGATATTGTCCGGCCAACGCGCTACAATAGTCTTAATTATTGATGAGGCTACGTTAATCCAATGAACGGACTTAATCTTTCCGGGCGCCCTGAAGACACGCGAGTGGTTGTTGCCATGTCGGGCGGCGTGGATTCGTCCGTGGTGGCGGCCATGCTCAAGCGCGACGGCTATGATGTCGTTGGATTGACGCTGCAGCTCTATGACCATGGCGAAGCCGTACACCGCGCCGGGGCGTGCTGTGCGGGTCAAGATATTCACGACGCGCGCCGCGTAGCCGATAAGATTGGCATTCCCCACTACGTACTTGATTATGAGTCCCGCTTCCGGGAGGACGTGATTGAGCGTTTTGCGGATTCCTATCTGGCGGGTGAAACCCCAGTTCCCTGCATTGACTGTAACAAGAAGATCAAATTCCGTGATCTCCTAGCCACTGCGCGGGATCTAGGCGCCGCGGCGCTGGCCACAGGCCACTATGTTGCATCGCGGGCCTTGCCGGGGGGAGGGCGTGGCCTGTTTCGTGCGGCAGATCCCGATAAGGATCAAAGCTATTTCCTCTATGGCACGACATCCGAGCAGTTGGATCTCTTGCGTTTCCCGCTCGGCGAGTTGCCAAAGTCAGAGACACGCGCCATCGCTCATGAGTTGGGGTTATCAGTTGCCGATAAGTCCGACAGCCAAGACATTTGTTTCGTGCCATCGGGAAAATATACGGACGTTATTGAGCGTTTGCGTCCTGAGGCTGCCAATGCGGGCGATATTGTCCATTTAGATGGCCGTGTGCTGGGCCGCCATAACGGGATTATTCACTACACGGTCGGCCAACGTCGCGGGCTAGGCGTGGCCGCGAGCGAGGCTCTCTACGTCGTGCGGCTCGACGCAGGTGCCGCGCGTGTCATCGTAGGACCCCGCGAGGCGCTTGAAACCCGTATCGTGCATTTGCGCGATATTAATTGGCTAGGCACCATGCCGCTTGCCGACGCGGACGGACTACCCATTGCCGTGCGGGTCCGCTCCACACGCCCGCCTCAGCCCGCTATCCTGCATGTTCAGGACGGCAATGTGATGGTCGAGCTGCCCGATGGCGAATTTGGCGTGTCGCCCGGCCAGGCTTGCGTCTTTTATGCCTCCACCGATATTCGCTCACAGGTTTTGGGGGGAGGGTCGATAGTCGCGCCCCAGTCCGGCATTATGAACGAAAAATGGGCGGCTAATTACCAACTCGGCCTTTCCGCCTGAAAATTGATGGGTCATTGGGTTCAAACGCCTTCAATTAGCCGGTCTGCCTTCCTTGACTCTACCGCCAACCCCGTCCTATATGCCGACCGTTCTTGGTGAGGCAACGCTTCGCCCTGGGGCGGAGTAGCTCAGCCGGCTAGAGCAGAGGAATCATAATCCTTGTGTCGGGGGTTCGAGTCCCTCCTTCGCTACCATTTTCCTAACAAAATCAATAACTTAGCGTTACACAGCGCTAGGTTATTGACGTAAATCCCGTTACACAGTCGTTACACACTCAAACAAACGATTGTGAACTAGCGATTCGGCTTTATCGTGTGGTTTGTTCGAAACAACTTTTGTCCAAAATGCCCAAGCTTATTTCCTCAGAAAACAAAATTCTCGACGGACGGGTTGTGCTCAGCAGACGCAACACCAGTTCAGCATGGCAAATTCGGTTCAAGCTGAATGGACGATGGATTCGACTGACGACAGGAAAGCTGAACTTCCGAGAAGCAAAGGAAGCTGCTGCAGATATCTTCATGGACTACAGCTTCAAAGCCAAGAACAAGCTACCCATCATCAACAGAACCTTCAGATCGATTGCTTTGATCGCTATTGCAGAGATGAAGAAAGCATTGGAGAGCAAGATCGGAAAGAAGGTCTATCGAGATTACATCTTTGCTCTCAATCTCTATCTGATCCCGTATTTCGACAAGAAACACATTCATACGATCGGATATAACGATCTCGAGCTGTTCGAAGCATGGAGAAATGCCAAGATGGGTCGTTTGCCCAAAGCAAGCACCATCGGAACTCATAACAGCGCATTCAACCGAGTTTATGATGAAGCGATCAGACTGGGTTATCTGACCGCGGACAGACGATTGGAACTGAGCAACAGAGGCAAAAAGTCAGAAAGACGTCCTGATTTTACCATTCAGGAATACACGCATCTCTATCGGACCATGCGGAGCTGGATAAATTCGGGAAGAGAAGGCAAAAGCAGAGACATGAGATATCTGCTGCGTGACTATGTTCTCATACTGGCAAACACAGGTATCAGACACGGGACAGAAGCAGACAATCTGAAGTGGAAGCATATTCGGATTGCGAACGAGAACGGCAAGAAGCTGCTGCTGTTCAATGTGTCAGGAAAGACCGGACACAGAGAACTCGTAGCAAGGCATAGCTGCGTGAGTTATCTCCGCAGACTGCATAAACGCACAGATGCAATCAAACACCTGTCATTCGCGCAGCTGCTTGAGTCAAAGCAGGATGTTCCTGTGTTTGCGCTGTCCGACGGAACAGAGACCCGAAATCTCAGACAACCGTTTCGAGAACTCCTGAAGACAGCGGACCTTCTCAAAGATCCTCGCACAGGCAAGAACCGCACGCTGTACTCATTGCGTCACATGTATGCCACGCTTCAGCTAACCCATTCCCGATCAACCAACATTCATCTTCTAGCTGTTCAGATGGGAACAAGCGTGGGCATGATCGAAAAGCACTATTCCCACCTTATTGCCAGACTGCGTGGAGCAGACTTGGCAGGGGATGATTATGGGGTCTATGATGGGATTTAGCAGGGTTTCGGGAAAAGTAACTATGCGCAGTCCCAGCCACCTCAACAGGTGACAGGAAATTGCACTTCGAATTAATATCTAAGTATGATGTATTATATCAAAAAAATCGAATCGGATATTTTGAATTGAATAAAAAATACAAGGTCTTGGATTTATTCTGTGGCGCTGGCGGATTATCATTGGGATTGAGTATGACCGGTCGTTTCAAGACCGTGGCTGCAGTGGATTTTTGGAAACCGGCTTGTGACACTTTTCAATATAATCATCCTGAAATCAAACCAGAATTGATATTTAATGCTGATATAAATCAATTGATTGTTTCTGGAGAACTTGAAGATATTTGTAAAAAAAATGGACCTTTTGACCTCGTCGTAGGAGGTCCTCCATGTCAAGGATTATCTTTAGCGGGTAAAAGAATTCAAGATGACCCAAGAAATCAGTTATTTAAATCCTTCGTAAAAGCCGTTGAAATTGCTCGACCTAAAGCATTTATAATGGAAAATGTGCCGGGGCTATTGTCGATGCAATCGGGTTTGATAAACAAAGCAGTTCTTGAAGCTTTCAAAGAGATTGGATACAATCATTTTGAAAATCATCAACCTGCGATACTAAAAGCCGAGAAATACGGTGTTCCTCAAATTAGACGTCGGTTATTTTATATAGGTTTTGACAAAAATATTGATTTAGACCAAGATTTTACTTGGCCTCCAGAACCAACTCATTCAGACGAAAAAAAAGTCACAAATATTCAACAGCAAGACTTGTTTGGTAGCCAAATAACAATACCGCACGCTGTAACGGTTGAAGATGCTATTTCTGACTTACCTTCCATTAAATCGGGTGAGGGGTCTGATGTTGTCGAATATTCATTACTCAAACCAGTGTCTAGCCTTTTTCAGTCACTTATGAGAGATTGGTCGATGTGCAGTAGAAACTTTGAAAGGCCAATGTTATTTAACCACGAAGCCTCAAAACATACCCCACCATTAATCAAATTAATTGAAGTGGCGAGACCCGGAGCGAGCGTTGATCCTAAGTACACTGATTCCAGAAAATGGGACCCTAAATCACCTGGATACACAGTGAAGGCATTAGGAGCCGGAGGCGGAAGTACAAATCGGCGAGCATTTCATTACGACCCTCATACACCACGAGGATCTACTATCAGAGAAAATGCCCGAATTCAGTCGTTTCCAGATTGGTATCGTTTCATTGGTCCTAAAACACATCAAATGACACAGGTAGGAAATGCTGTTCCGCCACTGTTAGCAAAAGCGATAGGCTTAACGTTATCGAAATTTTTGGATAAGCAATGAAGTTAAAAATTTTAGATAATAAAAAAAATAAATTGATCTCAAAACTAACCCAAGAGTTAGAGAATGCTTATCATTTTGATGCGGGTATTGCATTTGCTACTTACTCAGGCTTTCTTGAATTAGAGTCATCTTTAAAAAGATTTTTCAAAAGAGGTGGATCTGCAAGACTTTCTTTTGATATTAGTCAAGGCATAACAGATCCAGAGCTAATTGAGGAATTGATTACCTACCCCGGCGACTGTTCAGTTCGGTTAAGTTTGATTAATGAAAAACGTGGGTTTAATCACGTGAAGCTTTATATAATAAAGCAAGAAAAATATTGTAGTGCAATTGTAGGGTCTCATAATTTTACCCAACGTGCTTTTAGAAGTAATGTTGAGTTGAGTGTATACCTGCAGGGTGAACACGGCGATAGTGCGATATTAAAAAT
>JAPJMW010000194.1 GCA_026461505.1 Beijerinckiaceae bacterium | reverse complement strand
CGGTTGTCCCGCTGCGGGCGCGGTCCGCGTTGATCGCGCTTCTCGCGCGGATGATACTCACGCTGTTAGCGCGGCTGGAATTCACCTTGCGGCTCTTCCTCACCTTCAGCGGCGCCCTGACCATAGACGCGTGCTTCCGGTTGCCCCTGTCCTTGTGGGAACGAGCCTTCCTCTTCGCCCTCTTCACCGTCTGTTTCGGGCTGGTCAAAGCCACGGAAACCGGGATTAGCGATGCGGAACTGTTCTTGGGCGGCTGCGATCAGGCGGAAATAATGCTCGGCATGCTGAAAGAAGCTTTCGGCCGCCACATGATCACCGGTTGCTTGCGCATCGCGACCGAGCTGCACGTATTTTTCGGCAATATTTTGGGCCGTACCACGCACTTTGACGTCGGGGCCGTTTGATTCATAGGAGCGGGTGAGTGGATTTGGACCCTTGCCGCCGCCTCCGCCGCCTCCGCCATTACCACGGTTACGGCCACGCATGCGCTTGTTCTGATGATTAGGTCTCATCGAACGATTTTCTTCTCTATAATTATTCATGATGGGTAATTATTTTCGACCTTTAAGGGTTCATATGCCAGTGCGAAGCGGCTCCCGGTTGCTTGCTCAAAGCCTAAAGGCCAAACAAAAGCAGCAACTGGCTCACTATATTTAAGAGATGGGCCGACGGATCATTCGCTCGGTTCAATTTTGCCCGGCCAGCCTCTCGGCCAACAATCCATCTCCCATCTCTACACGGTTGATCGGATAACCGCAATTCCCTTTTTTGAAGGCTTTAACAGCGGCCTTAAGCAGGTCGACGCAGGACAATGGCGCGTGGTCTAGCGCCAAAATCCGCAAAAGGTCCTTCAAGCTCATAGCCGAGCCCGGAAAAGATTTTTGGCACCGATTCGGACTGATCCGAGCCAATTTCGAGCGCAACAACGCCGCCGGGCGCCAATAATGCCGGAATAGCTTCCGCAATCGCGCGATAGGCATCAAGCCCGTCCCGTCCGCCCGAAAGCGCCAAACGCGGATCATGGACCCGCACCTCGACTTCGAGCGTATCGATAATCGGGTCTGCAATATAGGGCGGGTTTGAAACAATGAGATCAAACGGCCCGGTGATTCCTTCAGCCCAATTGGCCTGATGAAACTCGGCGCGGTTGCCAACGCCGTTCCGCTCGGCATTGAGGCGCGCGGTCGTAACCGCTCCCGCTGCAATATCAACGCCTATGCCGGTGGCACCCGGCATCTCATGCAGCAAAGAGACGAGCAGACAGCCGGACCCCGTGCCCAAATCAAGAATGCGAAGGCCATCACTCGCATGGCGGCGGTCTTTCAACGCGATCAGAGCAGCGGCAACCACCGTTTCGCTATCGGGCCGCGGAACGAGCGTCTCAGTGACGAGCGTAAACGGCAGGCTCCAAAACTCCCATTCCCCCAAAATACGCGCAACAGGGACACGGGTCAGGCGCTTTTCGACATGGGACGCCAGTTTTTGCGCGGCTTGTGCCCCTAATGCTTCACGCGGCGCTTTGATAAGATCCGTATGGACGATACCCGCCGCATCGAGCATCAAGAGCCGCGCATCGCGCTGCGCCGTTTCAATGCCGATCTGCCGAAACACTTCGCCCAAGTGCTTGAGCGCTTCGATCCGCGTCATTTGATCAGAAATCTGGCTCATGAACGGTCCTCTGCTCCCAGTAATTCGGCTTGATGCTCGGCAATTAGTGGATCGATCACGTCATCGAGCGCGGTTCCGGCGACAATTTCCGGCAATTTATACAAGGTCAGATTGATGCGGTGATCGGTCAGCCGTCCTTGCGGAAAATTATAGGTTCGAATGCGTTCGGATCGGTCGCCTGAGCCAACCTGTCCGCGCCTGTTTTCAGCCTCGGCATCGGCCTGTTTGCGGCGCTGCATATCGAAGAGCCGTGTCCGCAAAACATCCATCGCTTTGGCGCGGTTACGATGCTGCGAGCGTTCGTCCTGCATCATCACCACAATGCCGGATGGCGTGTGTGTCATGCGGATCGCGCTTTCGGTCTTATTCACGTGCTGCCCGCCTGCGCCTTGGGCTCGCATGGTTTCAATCACCAGATCTTTATCATCGATGGTCAGATCAAGCGGTTCGGCAATTGGCAAAACCGCGACGGTTGCCGCTGACGTGTGGACTCGCCCTTGCGTTTCCGTGTCCGGCACGCGTTGGACGCGATGCACGCCGCTTTCAAATTTTAATTTCCCGAAAACACCAATACCGCGCACCTCGGCGATGATTTCTTTATAGCCGCCCATTGTTCCTTCAGAAGCCGATAGCACTTCAACGGTCCAGCGGCGTAAATCGGCATAACGCTGATACATGCGGAAAAGATCACCGGCAAAAAGCGCGGCCTCATCGCCCCCCGTTCCGGCGCGCACTTCGAGAATCGCACCGCGTTCATCGGCGGCATCTTTAGGCAACAACATTAACCGAAGCGTATGTTCGGCTTCCGTTTGACGGATCAACGCTTCGCGGCGCTCATCTTCAGCCAGGCCACGCATCTCGGAATCGCTTGAGCCATCGGCAATGAGCTCATCCAGACCCGCAATATCTTTTTCGATCGCACGAACATTTTGTATCGCTTCGACCACCGGATCGAGATCCGATAATTCACGCGATAGAGCGACGAATGTTTCCGCATCAGGTCCGCTGTTCAAGCGATCCGAAACAATCGCATGCCGCGCGAGAATAGCATCCAGTTTATGCGTATCAAATTTCATGAGAAGCCAGATAGATCAGGAGGGTTTGAAAAGCGAGGGCGAAGGCTAGGCGATCAAAGCGTCGCTAAACCGGCACGCCATGATCGCGCGCAAAAGCCTTGATCGCCGGACGCAAGGTTGCAGTCCCGTTGGCGTTCGCGAGCAATTGGTGGAGATGCTTTTCAATCGCGGACGCTTGCAATTCAAGCAGCATGGCTTTCACCGGGCCAATCGAGGCCGGAGACATGGATAAAGAGCGATAGCCCAAGCCAATCAAAACCATGGCTTCAAGCGGCATACTGGCCAATTCGCCACATAATGTCACCGGAATACCGGCTTTTTTGCCTGCATAGGCAATCATATGCAGCGCCCGTAAGCAGGACGGACTTAAGGGGTCAAAGCGCGCGGCCATTTGCGGGTTTTCGCGGTCAGCGGCAAAGAGAAATTGCATCAGATCATTTGAGCCGACGGAGAGAAAATCGGCGCGTGAGGCAATATCGTCGATTTCGAACAAGAGGGACGGTACTTCAACCATAACGCCCAGCTTGATGCTTTCGGGCAGCGTGTAGCCGTACCGCTCAAGATGGCCCATTTCCCGCTTAACCAGCGCTTTCGCCCGATCAAACTCATCAACCGTTGCGACCATCGGGAACATAATGCGCAAATGCTGTCCGGTTGCCGCTTTCAACATAGCCCGCAATTGAGCACGTAACAGCCCCGGACGATCAAGCCCGATGCGAATGGCGCGCCACCCTAAGGCCGGATTTTCTTCCTCAGCCGTGCGCAAATAGGGCAATATTTTATCGCCGCCAATATCAAGCGTCCGGAATGTCACGGGTCTGCCGCGTGTCGCATCGAACACGGTGCGATAAAGCGCCATTTGCTCATTGCTGGTTGGCATGTGGGCCGACACCATGAATTGTAATTCCGTCCGGAACAGACCGATGCCCTGAGCACCGGTCTCGTCCATATGGGGCAAATCGATCAGCAGTCCGGCATTCAAGTGTAGCCCGATATCGACGCCGTCTTTGGTGCGCGAGGGCACATCGCGCAATTTGCGATATTGTTCCTGCCGCCGCGCGCGGAGCCGCGCCTTTTCCTTGAACGCTTCTTCGACATCGCTTTGCGGGCGGACATGGACCTGTCCGGTTCCGCCATCAACGATAATGGCGTCCCCCGTTTCAACCGATCCGGTGATGTTCTCAACTGTGCCGACGGCCGGAATACCCAAAGCCCGCGCAACAATCGCGATATGGCTCGTGGGTCCGCCTTCCTCCAACACAAGCCCGCGCAGTTTGGAGCGGTCATAATCGAGCAGTGCCGCAGGGCCCATTGAGCGTGCGATCAGAATAGCATTTTCGGGCAGCGTAACCCGCCCATCAATCATGTCGCGGCCGAGCAAACGATGCAGCAATCGATTGGCGAGTTCATCGAGATCGTGCAGACGCTCTCTGAGATAAGGGTCTGTCTGGCGCAGCATGCGCGCGCGGTTATCGGATTGGACGCGCTCAACAGCCGCTTCCGCCGTCAGGCCCGTTTGAACCGCTTCGCGCAAACGGCGCGTCCAGCCGGGATCATTGGCAAACATGCGATAGGTTTCGAGCACTTCACGGTGCTCGCCGCCATGCGCCACATCACCCCGATCCACCAATTGGTCAATCGAGGAGCGCAGCTCCGCAATTGCTTCATCGATGCGCTGCTGCTCAACCGCCGGATCATCCGCAATCAGGTTCGAAACGACGACACGTGGTTCGTGCAGCACGGCATAGCCTAAGCCCACGCCATCGGCGAGCGATTGCCCCGGCAAGACCATCGAGCGGCGCAGTGCAATCCCGTTTCCTTGGCTGGCCAAGGCCTGCAATTCGCCCGAAGCAATAATCTCGGCCAGCACCATCGCGGTGGTCTGCAGCGCTTCGACTTCTTCTTCCATATAGACGCGGTGGGCGCGGTTCTGGACAACAAGCACGCCCAGCGTATTGCCCGAGCGCAGCACCGGCACGCCGAGGAAGGATTGATAGATTTCTTCGCCCGTTTCCGGCCGGTAGGAGAAGGAGGGATGCGATTGGGCGTTTGAAAGATTGAGCGGCTCGGCCTGTTTCGCGATCAAGCCCACGAGACCTTCGCCCGCTTTCATGGTCGTTAAATGGACGGCTTCGCGCTTCAAACCTTCGGTCGCGAAGAGTTCGAGCGTGTTATCGGCCCGCATCACATAGAAGGAGCACACCTCCGCGACCATATTCGCCGCGATCACCATCACGATTTTATCAAGGCGCGCCTGTGCACTGACCGGTTCCGCCATAACTTCGCGGAGACGGCGCAATAATACCCTAGGACCACCTAGTGAAGAGCGCATTGCCTTCTTGTTCCTATATCGCCATTGCGGCGACGAGCTTGTTCCACCACGATAGGACCACTTAGCCGGGACCTTACCGCTATGCTTTACCGATTCATGGACAGGAATGCAAAGGCCGCGCCAATGCGAATTGACGGGGCCTAAACTTATTGTCTTCGGGCGAATATCAGGCTTGATCGAGGCCGTAAAGGGAATGCAGCGTGCGTACGGCTAACTCCGTATAGGCGCTATCGATCAAAACCGAGAACTTGATCTCTGACGTCGTGATGGCCCGGATATTGATGCCTTTATCGGCCAAAGCCTTAAAGGCGCGCGCCGCAACGCCGGCATGGCTGCGCATCCCGACGCCAATTGCTGAAACTTTCACCACATCATTGGCGCCTTGCAAGGTCACATAGCCAATCGTGCCGCGCAGCCCTTCGAGGATCGTCTTGGCCCGCTCGAAATCGGCGGTCGGCACCGTGAAGGTGATATCTGTGGTCGTCGTATCGTCGGAAACGACCTGAATGATCATGTCGACATTGATATTGGCATCCGCCAAAGGCATGAAAATCGCCGCTGCAATTCCGGGCTTGTCGGCGACGCGGCGAAGGGTGATTTGCGCCTCATCTTTCGAATAGGCGATTCCGGTAATGATTTGCTGTTCCACAATATCCTCCTCGTCACAAATGAGCGTTCCTGGCTTTGGATCCGCCGGATCGTCGAAGGACGACCGAACATAAGTCGGCACGCGATGCGTCATCGCGAGCTCAACCGAGCGGACTTGCAGCACTTTGGCACCCATTGAGGCCATTTCGAGCATTTCTTCGAAAGCGACCTTTTCGAGCCGCTTGGCTTTTGGCACGATCCGCGGATCGGTCGTGTAAACGCCGTCCACATCCGTATAAATATCGCAGCGCTCCGCGCCGATGGCAGCGGCAATGGCTACCGCACTCGTATCAGATCCGCCACGACCCAGCGTCGTCAAACGGCCGGATTCCTTATGAAACCCCTGGAAACCGGCAATAACGGCGACTTCGCCCTTGGTTTTGAAGCTATCGGACAGTCCCGAACCATCAATGTCCAAAATACGGGCCGAGCCATGCGCGTCATCGGTCAGGATCGGAATTTGCCAACCCTGCCAAGACCGCGCGGCGATGCCGATATTTTGTAACGCAATGGCCAAAAGGCCGGAGGTTACCTGCTCACCGGAGGCTACCACGGCGTCATATTCACGCATATCATGAAGCGCTGAGGCATCTTTGCACCAAGCCACCAGCTCATTGGTTTTGCCCGACATGGCCGAAACAACCACGGCAACGTGATATCCGGCCTCGACTTCGCGCTTCACATGCAGCGCAACATTCCGAATCCGGTCGAGATTGGCGACGGAAGTGCCGCCGAATTTCATGACGAGGCTTTTTTGAGACGAAGTTGGCATCGATTATCAGATCATTTCGGTTCAATCATACGAATGCCAGCTTGCTTTAAAGGGCATCCGAGGTGAAAAAGGCGCACATCCATGACGGCGCAACCTAGCGCTGTCAACATAAACCGTTACGAATTTTCATTCGAACGGATCAGGAGCACCGCTATGGACACCCCATTTCAAGGCACGGTCGACAAAGACGAAGTAGCGCGGTTTGAGCGGATTGCCAAAACCTGGTGGGACGCCAAAGGCCCGATGGGGGTGCTCCACAAGTTCAATCCCGTCCGTTTACAGGTGATCCGTGACGGTGCCGCCAGCCATTTCAACCGCTCGATCGAGAATGGCCGCCCGCTCGAAGGCTTAACGCTGCTTGATATTGGCTGCGGCGGCGGCTTGCTCTGCGAACCTTTGACCCGTTTGGGCGCCAAAGTTACCGGCATTGATCCGGCACCCACCAATATCGAAGTCGCCAAGCTCCACGCCGCCCAATCGGGCCTTGAGATTGATTACCGCCAGACGACGGTCGAAGCTTTGGTCGCGGCCGGAGAACGGTTCGACATCGTGCTTGCAATGGAAGTCGTCGAGCACGTCGCCGATGTCGGTCAGTTCGTCTCCGCCTGCACGGAGGCCGTTAAATCGGGCGGCCAACTCCATATGGCGACCTTGAACCGCACCCTTAAAGCCTTTGCTTTGGCCATTGTCGGGGCTGAATTTGTTCTGGGTTGGCTGCCCAAAGGCACGCATCAATGGGATAAATTCGTTACCCCGCGCGAATTGAGCGATGCGATTGCGCGCGGCGGCATGGAAATCGACGACCAATCCGGCGTTGTTTTCAACCCCTTCATGAACCAGTGGAAACTCTCGTGCGATATGGATGTTAATTACATGCTGCGCGCCAAAAAGCGCTAAACGCGCTTAATGGCCGACATCGCGACCGGGCGGCAACGGCAGGACACTGATCCCTTCTTCGATCAATTCCTGTACCTCATCTAATGAGGTATGGCCGTAAATCTGGCGCTTTTCCGTCTCGCCATAATGGATGCGGCGCGCTTCTTCGGCGAAATCCGTGCCGACATCATCGGCATTTTTGATCATTTCGTCGCGCAATTCCGCCATGCGCTCCCGTAATTCGATCATTTCCGGCGACATGAGGATCTCTTCCGATCCCGCACTCACCCAGTTCGGCTCTTGCGCCACGGGCAGGGAGGCTACGATTTCCTTGTCGGTTCGTGCCACCGATGGCGCCATGATCGCCCGATCGACTTTATTCGATTGGCAGACGGGACATTCAACAAAGCCGCGCTTTTTCTGCGTGTCAAACGCATCGCCGGACTGAAACCAGCCTTCGAATTGATGGTCCTTGTCGCATTGTAACTGGTACTTGATCACGCCGCACGGTCTCCCGAAGCTGGCTTGGCGAGGTTTACATGGACGGGGCGGGTATGCCGCAAGGCCGGAATTTTTCCGCGCGCATCGCCGACCGCTGCAAGATCAATCTCGGCCATAATGATACCGGGCTCATTGCCTGCTTCAGCCAAAACCTTGCCCCATGGGTCGACAATGATCGAATGGCCATAAGTTTCGCGGCCATCTTCGTGGAGCCCTGCCTGCGCCGCAGAAATCATAAACGCGCCATTTTCAATGGCCCGCGCGCGCTGCAATACGCTCCAATGGGCTTCGCCGGTTTGTTTGGTAAAGCAAGCCGGAGCGGAAAGGATCGAGCACCCCGCATCCGCCAGCGCCCGAAACAGATAGGGGAAGCGGACATCATAGCAAATCGCCATGCCGAGCCGCGCTTCAGGCAAATCAACGGCCACCGCTTCGACGCCACCCGTAAACGTATTGGATTCCCGCCACGTCTCGCCATTCGGCAGATCGACATCGAACAAATGCAGCTTGTCATAGCGCGCGAGCAAGCCGCCATCCTGACCGATCATAAACGCGCGATTGGCCACCTTGTCGCCATTCTTGATCGCCAGCGATCCGATATGGATGGTGATGCCGAGTTCTTTCGCGAGCGCGCTCAGCGCCTTCAGCATCGGGTCATCCGCTTCGGTGCGAATGGCCGCGAGCAATGCCGGACGGTCACGGTTAACGATGTTCGAAATCTCCGGCGTCTGGACATAAGTTGCCCCGGCCTTTGCCGCCTCGCGGATCATCCGAATGGCATCATCCAGATTTTCAGCCGGATCGCGCTTGCCGCGCATTTGAACGCAGGCGGCTTTGAAAGGTGCTGACATCACGCCAATTTCCTTAAGCGTTTAAGAGCGGATCAAGCTTGCCCGCCCGGTCAAGCGCGTAAAGATCATCGCAGCCGCCGACATGGGTTTCGCCAATGAAAATTTGCGGCACGCTGGAACGGCCATTGGCTTTCACCGCCATGGCAGCCTGCGCTTCGCCACCAGCCGAGACATCAATCTGCTCATAATTCACGCCCTTTTGCTTCAAAAGGTCGAGCGCGGAATGGCAATAAGGGCACCAGGATTTCGTATAGATCGTGACGGGTTGCATCATATGACCTCAGACTAAGAAGTGTCTCGTAATATAAGAACCTTATCCCGTATTTGCCACCACCGCAAAAACCAAAAGATCAACCGAGACAGCGCCTGCTTTTAACAGGGTCCGCGCCGCAGCATTTCCGGTCGAGGCGGTAGTCATCACATCATCAATCAAAACGATCCGGCGACCAAGAATAAGCGGACGGTCTGTTTCATTCACCGAAAAGGCTTTTTCAAGATTGGCCGCCCGCTCCGAGCGGGTAAGGCCCACTTGCGGGCGCGTCGCTTTTACACGCTTGAGGGTCTCATAGCCAACCGGAATGCCTGTCTTATGACCGATGGTTTTGGCCAATGTCGCAGCTTGATTAAACCGTCGCCGCCATAGCCTGAACCAATGCAGCGGCACCGGCACCAAAAGCTCGGCATTGTCTAAAATCTCGGCCCCCTCGCGGGCCATCCAAAGCCCCATCGTGTCGGCCAGTTCCACGCGGTCACCATATTTCAATCCATGCACCAATTCGCGCGCAACACCGTCATACCGCGCAACGGCGCGCGCCCGCCCAAAAACGGGAGGATCGGCAACCGCCAAGGGCGAAAGCATCATGCCGCCATGGTCAACGGGCAGAGGCGTGCCATAGCGGTCGCAGATTGGGTTTGTGATCAGCGGCATCAGCCGCCAACAAGCGGGGCAAATGCCGTCATGTTCAGCGAGCGCCGCCCCGCAGGCTATGCAGGAGGGCGGATAGACGAGGTCCATTAATCGTCGGCCGAAGAATGAAAGTGTCGCCAAAGATTGTTTCATGGGAGTGTTTGACGCTTTGACCTCAGACATAAAAATGAGCATACACCGCAGTCATGGTTGATGCTCCCCGTCTTTTTGAACAGGGTCTGATCCGGTCGCGCTTGCAGCGTGCTATCCGGCAGGGCGCTGAGGATTTTTTGCTCGCCCGTGCGAGTGCTGATCTGTCAGATCGGCTAACCGCCGTGCTGCGTCAATTCCCAACCGTGCTCGATTTCGCAACCCCCGGCCCGCATGCCACGCAAGCGCTTGCAGCATCAGGGCGCGCGGAGACGATCATTCGTGCAGCACCTGTTCCTGAAGCCTTAGGCCAAGGGAATTTTCATGCTCTTGTTTCCGATATCGGTCTCTTGCCGTTTGGACCTGCGACGCTTGATGCCGTCATCTCGCTTTTAGCGCTTCAGACGGTGGATGATCTCCCCGGCCTCTTGCTCCAAATTCGCCGTTCGCTGCGTCCGGACGGGATGTTTTTGGCCTGTTTGATGGGCGGTGCCAGCCTCACCGAGCTTCGTCAAAGCCTCCTTCAGGCCGAAAGCGAAATGGAGGGCGGCATCAGCCCGAGAGTGGCGCCTTTTGCCGATATCAGCGATCTCGGCGGTCTTTTGCAGCGCGCAGGCTTTGCCTTGCCCGTATCTGATACGGATCGGTTTACTGTTCGCTATGCCAATCCCTTGGGCTTGATGCATGATTTGCGGCGGATGGGTGCCACCAATGCCCTCATTGAGCGCCGTAAAAACCCGATGCGACGGGCAACTTTGCTGCGCGCTTTGGAAATTTATGCCGAACGGTTCTCGGATCCCGATGGCCGCGTTCGGGCGACCTTCGAGTTTGTCTGGATTTCCGGCTGGGCGCCGCATGAGAGCCAGCAAAAGCCTCTGAAACCCGGCTCGGCGGCCAAACGCCTTGCCGATGCGCTTGGTGTTGCTGAGCATCCAACAGGTGAAACGCCTACCGGACAAAAGTGACAGGTCCGCGCAATCTCAACAAAGTTTAATCTTGTCGACACGCCACCGTCAGGTGACATCCGGCTTTATGGCCTCAACGCCCAATACGGGCTTGCATGAGGAGTTGATGAGATGAAATTTTCTAAAAAGACACTGATTATCGGTACCGCGCTTGTGGTTGCAGCGGGCGGTTCATTTGCCGCTTTTGCCCAATCGGGCATGCACCACGGTGAAAATTTTGGCCCGATGGGTCGTATTTGCGAAGCCAAAGATCCGATGGGTCCGCGCTTGCTTGACCATTTACAGCGCGCCATTAAGCCGACTGACGCTCAAAAGCCCGAATTTGAGGCCTTAAAGGCGGCTCTTGTATCCGCCGAAGCGAGCGTGAAGGCCACCTGTCCCGCTGATCCGGCTTCCGTTGACCACACGCCTCCCGGCATGTTGGCTGGTATGGAGCAGCATTTAAACGCAATGCTCGGGGCGGTTAAAACCGTTCGTCCGGCATTTGATGCGCTCTATGCCAAGCTCGACGACAAACAACGCGACGCATTGCGTTGGTCATCGCCTTTCGGATGGGAACATCACCATGGCGATCATGGCCATATGATGGATGAGGCCCCAAAGGCCCAATAAACCGACTGAGCGATCAAGCCGACCTGGCGATCAAACCGTGCCGCGGGCGATGGCAATTTGCGCCCGCGCACCACTTCGAAGCTGACCGAAATCGGTACCAATCGCCATGAGATCATAGCCTTTGGCTTTCAGCTCGATGGCAGCAAGCGGGCTTGGCGCAAAGCAACACGCGGCCTTTTTATGCGCTTTGCAGCGTGCGACTACGTGATCGAGCGCGTCGGCCACATCCTTGCGGGACGGGTCAACATTCGCGCCATGCGACAGCGCGATGGAGAGATCGGACGGTCCGACAAACACCGCATCAATTCCGGGTGTTGCGAGAATATCATCCACTGCGGCAAGCGCTTCGCGCGTCTCGACCATCGCAATCGCCACCGTCATGGCGTTGCCCGCTTTCATATAGTCATTGCCTTCGGTGCCTGTCAGCCCAAATGCGATAGTCGGGCCCCAGCTCCGTTCGCCAATCGGCGGATATTTCATGAAGCTGGCAAAGGCTTTGGCATCTTCTTTCGAATTGATCATCGGCGCGATAACGCCTGCAACACCGAGGTCCAGCACCCGTGAAGCGGTCGAGAACTGTCCGACGGGGATGCGCACAATCGTAGGCTTTCCGGCCAAGGTCACTTGGGCAACGCCAAGCCCAACGGAATGAATATCATTCGCGCCATGCTGCATATCGAGCGTAATCGCGTCGAAATCTTCAAGCGCCAATTGTCCCGCAACGAGCGGATCCGGCATGCCGACCCAAGCCGTTAAGAGCCCCGAGCCACCGCCGATTTTCTTCGACAATGCGCTGAGCGTTGCCAGATGTGCCATGCTGCTTCCCCCCGTTTGTTAAGCGAGAGGCTAAGCATAACGGGCACTTAAAACAAGGGCGCCCGCGTCATGGCTTCTATTCGCCGGTCAAAACTTCCCGTTTTGCAACCGTTAGAAACTGTTCCATTTTGGCATGAATGTCGCGATCGCTTTGTTCGATTTTAGCTGCTGCAAAATCGCTGACGATCTTTCGAAACACATCATCATCACCTGGCTCTGCCAAATCGGCGCTTAGGACGGTTCCGGTGTAAAGGGCCAATTCATCGCCTTTTAAGCCCATCAAGCCGCCGGCCCAGAGGCCTAAAAGATGATTGCGGCGGGCCTTAATCCGAAATTCTGTCGTTTGCTCCTGCACGAATTTCGCCTCAAATCCCTGTTCGCGTTGGTCAAAAACTGTCATCGGCCCGCTCCCCGTCTGTGGTGTTTTCGGTAGGCCTAGTGTGCCATGTCGTGCGCGTAACTGGATGTCGTACTTTACCGGATCTGGTGGTCGATTTGGCAAGACCCGCTAAAATGCGGGGGATGGAAATCGGCGCGCCTGAAATGCTGCGTTGCAAATCAGGTGTGTTTTCCTGTATAAAGAGCCATCCGGTTATGGATTTCCTCAAACAACGGTATATGTCGATGAACCGCCGCCGTCGCATTTACGAGGGCAAGGCGAAGATCCTCTATGAGGGTCCTGAGCCTGGCACCCTCGTCCAGCACTTCAAGGATGATGCAACCGCCTTTAACGCCAAGAAACACGCTGTTCTTGACGGGAAGGGCGTTTTGAACAACCGCATCTCCGAATTCATTTTCAACCATCTGAACGCGATTGGCGTGCCGACGCACTTCATCCGTCGCCTCAATATGCGCGAGCAGCTGATCCGCGAAGTCGAGATCATCCCGCTCGAAGTGGTTGTCCGCAATATCGCGGCAGGCTCGCTCGCCACCCGTTTGGGCTTGGAAGAGGGCACGCCGCTGCCGCGTTCGATCATCGAGTTCTATTACAAGAACGATGCGTTGAACGATCCGATGGTTTCGGAAGAGCACATTACGGCCTTCGGCTGGGCAACCCCGCAAGAACTCGACGACATAATGGCTCTGGCCCTGCGCGTCAACGACTTCCTCACCGGTCTCTTTTTGGGCGCCGGAATCAAGCTTGTCGATTTCAAGATCGAATGCGGCAGGCTCTGGGAAGGTGAGATGATGCGGATTGTACTCGCCGATGAAATCTCGCCCGATTCAGCGCGGTTGTGGGACGTCAAATCCAACGACAAGCTCGACAAAGACCTCTTCCGCCGCGATCTCGGCAATCTGGTTGAGGCCTATACCGAAGTGGCCCGCCGCCTCGGCATTATGTCCGAAAACGAGCCTGCGGCCGGAGCCGGACCAAAACTCGTGCAATAAATGCTGCAAAATTGCTGCACCGCACAATAAATCCAAAAAGCCCGCTTCCGAGCGGGTTTTTTATTGCGCAGTAATTGTGTGAAATTTGTTATATTTCAGAGAGTTGATTAAAAATTGCTGTAAAAATGTTGCGCAGCAATTTTGGTTTCGTCCTTGCGAGCGAACGCGAAGCAACCCAGCTAAGAGAATACAAAAAGAGCGCCGTGTTGCTACCGCGCTCTTTCTTTTACTATCAACTGGATTGCTTCGCCTTCGCTCGCAAGGACGGGTGGGTGGCGAGCCTAAACCCGCCGCTCCACCATCATCTTCTTGATCTCCGCAATCGCGCGCGCCGGGTTCAACCCCTTCGGGCACGTATTGGCGCAGTTCATGATCGTGTGGCAGCGGTAGAGACGGAACGGGTCTTCGAGATTGTCCAAACGCTCGCCGGTCGCCTCATCGCGTGAATCAATCAACCAACGATAGGCTTGCAGCAACACGGCGGGGCCAAGATAGCGATCACCGTTCCACCAATAGCTCGGGCAGGAGGTCGAGCAGCACGCGCAGAGAATGCATTCGTAAAGCCCGTCGAGCTTTTCGCGGTCTTCATGCGATTGCTTCCATTCCTTCTCAGGCGCCGGCGTCGACGTATGCAACCACGGCTCGATCGAGGCGTGCTGCGAAT